>JAOPWJ010000022.1 GCA_025965715.1 Blastococcus sp.
CCCTCGGCGCCGGGCGCGTAGAGAAGGTGCGCCTGCAGCTCGTTCTCCGGGTGCTCACCGGCCCAGCGCTCGACCAGGTCGGGGTTGGCGATGACGGGGCGGCCCACGGCCACGGCGTCGGCGTGCGACGCCTCGATGAGGGCGATCGCCTCGTCGCGGGTGGTGATCGCGCCGAAACCACTGTTGGCGATCAGATGCCCACCGAAGCGCCGGCGCAGCTCCTGCACCAGCTCACCCGCGGGCTCCTCGTGCAGCACCGACAGGTAGGCGAGCCCGAGCGGGCGCAGCTGGTCCAGCAGGGAGCCGTAGGTCGCCAGCACGTCGTCCCGGTCGGTCTCGAACACGTCCTGGATGTTGTGCTCGGGCGAGATGCGCAGCCCGACGCGGCCGGCGCCGACCGCCTCGACGACCGCGGTCACGACCTCGACGACGAAGCGGGCCCGGTTCTCCGGCGACCCGCCGTAGACGTCATCGCGCTGGTTGGACGCCGGCGACAGGAACTCGTGCAGCAGGTAGCCGTTGGCACCGTGCACCTCGACGCCGTCCATGCCGGCCTCGATCGCGCGGCGGGAGGCGGCGACGATGTCCTGCAGCGCCGCGCGGGCCTCCTCGGTGGTCAGCGCGTGCGGCACGGGATAGGCCTGCACGCCCTTCTCCGTGTGGCCGGCGCCGTCGATGGCGATGGCGCTCGGGCCGACGACCCGGCGCCCGCCGGTGACGTCGGGGTGGGTGACGCGGCCACCGTGCATCACCTGCAGGACGATCCGGCCGCCCCGCTCGTGGACGGCGGAGGCCACCCGGCGCCAGCCCTCGGCCTGCTCATCGGTGACGATGCCCGGTTGGCCGACGAACGCCTGTGACTCGTGGTTGGGGTAGGTGCCCTCGGTGATGATCAGCCCGACGCCGGCACGCTGCCGGTAGTGCTCGACGACGAGGTCGCCGGGAACGCCGTTGGCACCGGAGCGCATCCGGGTGAGGGGCGCCATGACGACGCGGTTGGCAAGCTGGAGGTCGCCCAGGGCGACGGATGAGAACAGGTCCACGTCAGGTTCCAATGCGGACGGGCACGGCTCTCATTCCGGAACGCGATCGTCATCACCACCAGGCGCCGTGAGCTACGCCGCTGTCGGCCCCGTCGAGGACCCGCTCGGGAGCACACCGGCAAGGCTGATCCATCGGTTCAGCGGGACGGCACCCGTCCAGGCCTGGACCACCGGTCAGGCAGCCGGCCGGTCGCGAGTGCGGGCCCCTGCCCGGACCTCCACGGCGGTCAGCAGCTCCCAGCGGATCGCCGTGCTGCCCGGCCCGACGACGAGCCAGTAGGCCGCGAACCGCCGCCGGGTCGCCGCGTCCATGGCGCGGACGCGGGTCTCGGAGCTCAGCGTCGTGCCGCCGTCCCCGGGGGTGAGCCGGAAGTCCATGCCGACCTTCACCCAGCCGGGCTCCGCCCACGCCCGCACACCGTCGGCGTCCAGGGCGGGCGGCTGATCGCCGCCCGCTACCCGCCACGCCTGCAGTACGCCGCCGAACACCACCGAGGACGGCGGTTCCGACGACAGGACCGGGATCGGCACCAGCTCCACGAAGGGCCGGTTCGCCGACATCCCCCGCCCCTTGCCCGCGAGCAGGACCGGCAGGAACCGAGCGGCACTCAGCAGCAGGGAGACGGGCAGTGCGGTCATCCGCAGGCGGTGCAGTTCCTCCCAGACCACGGACGGCGGAGCCGGGATCGTCCGCGCCTGCCGGGTGACGTACTGCGGCTCCGGGACGACGTCGTCGAGCTCCATGCGGTCACTCTGCCCGCATCCGGGAGCCTTCGACCAGGTGAGAGTGGGCGATCGGCGGGGAGGGGTCGCCCCGCTGCTGTCCTGTCGGAACGCCGGCCGGCCGCATCCGCTCGTCGTGGCCGGCGCCGTCCTGCGACTCGTCGGCGTCCCGGCGCTCGTGGCCTGGCAGCACCGCGTCGCGCGCGTGGCCGCCTCGGCTGCGGACGCCGACGGAGTCACGGCGGCTGGCGGCCGGCTCAGCCGAGCGCGTCGTAGACGGCCCGCACGTAGGCCTCGCTGCGGACGGATCCGAGGACGCCGGGCGCCATCGCATTCATCATGTAGCTGATCGTCAGTCGGCGGTCGAGGTCCATCACGACCAGCGAGCCGCCCCAGCCGCCCCAGAAGAAGGTGCGGCCCGGCGGCACGTAGGGCACGACCGGTGAGCCCAGGCAGTAGCCGATCCCGAACCGGAACGACTCGCGCAGCACCAGGTCGACGCCGTCGGACTGCTGCTGGAACACCAGGTCGATCGTGTCGGGCCTCAGCAGCCGCACCCCGCCGGCCTCGCCGCCGAGCGACATCACCCGGAGGACGTCGAGCACACCGCGGGCGTTCGAGTGCCCGTTCAGGGCACCGAGGTCCGCCTGCCGCCACTCCGGCGAGTTGGCCACCTTGACCGACGACCTCGGCCCGAAATACGTCTTGCCGCGTACCGACGCCGGGTCCGGCAGCGGCTCGTCGTCCGGCGGCGGGGCGACCACCGGAGCGATCCGGGCCCAGTCGGCTTCGCGCGCGCCGACCTGGAAGTCCGCTCCCAGGGGTCCCGCGATCTCGCGGTCCACGAAGGCCTTGAACGTCGTGTTGGTGATCCGCCGGATCACCTCGCCGACCAGGTGCCCCTGGTTCTTCGAGTGGTAGCCCGACGCCGTTCCCGGTTCCCACCACGGGCCCTGCGCGGCCAGCCGCTCGCACGCCGGCTCCCAGTCGTACATGTCACGGATCGAGAAGGGGGTCTCCCAGCCCGAGACGCCGGACGTGTGCGACATCAGGTGCCGCACCTCGACGTCCTTCTTGCCCCTGGCGCAGAACTCCGGCCAGTAGTCGCCGACCGGCGCGTGGAGGTCCAGTTCCCCGCGGTCGACCAGCATCAGCGCCGCCAGGTTGAGCACGCACTTCGTGGTCGACCAGACGTTGACGATGGTGTCCCGCGTCCAGGGCGTGGTCCGCTCGACGTCGCGCCAGCCGCCCCACAGGTCGACCACGGTCGCCCCGTCCAGGTCGACCGCGACGGAGGCGCCGAGCTCGTCGCCGTCCAGCTGCCGGGCCAGCGCGTCTCGTACTCCGGCGAACCGGTCGTCGCAGCTGCCGTGCACCTCGGCCACAGGAACCTCCTCGTCGTCCGGACGGCGCCGTTGTCACCCACCGGTGGGATCAGACCACGGCGCCGTCCCCCACACAGCCATCTCGCCGCTCGCCGGTCCGTCGCGCTACCACCGGATGCGCCGATGTCGCTCTCCTCGGACGTGCTGGCCGGCTGGACGTCGGCACCGCTCGCTCCCCGGCCGGGCTGGCGGGCGATCCCGCCCGACTCGAGCGAGGGCAGTCCGCACAGCGTCGGCGAGCGGGAGCGCGCCCTGCTCACCAGCGACCACGCCCGAGACACCTCGGCATCCCGCGAACGCCGCCCGCGCCGAGGTCTCGGCCTTCCTGAAGCGGCGGCGACCTCCCTTCCCCGGCTGGCGCGCCGGGTCACCGTCGCTCGGGTGTCGCCCGCGATCCCCGGCGGGACCGACCCGGCTCCAGATGATGTCGGTCCGCGGCTCCAGAGCGCCGAGGGCCCGCGCCTCGGGGCCGTCGTCCCGTCGACCGTCGTCGTGATGGGCGAACCGGCCGCGAGCGTCCAGCAGGTCAAGGCCACTCACGACGTCCAGCAACACGAACCGAAGCGGATGACCGACAACCGGCTCACTCACCCGGGAGGTCCCCAGCGGGGAAGGAGCCGCACCGCCGCGCGTTCGAGGAGGCGTGAACGACCGGGTCTCGGTCGGGGGAGGCGTCTCCCCGTCGGGCAGCGCTCCTCGTATGGGACGACGAACACCGGGCGCCCTCATCGAGGGGCTAGCTCTCAAGATCCCGGCCCAGGAGGCCGATGACCGGGGGAGACATCGTCGGAAAGAGGACCGCATGGCCAAGAAGCGCTCGGACGCCGAGCGGCAGATCGCCGATCTGCTGCAGACGGCCAAGAAGTCGCTGCGGCTCAGTGTCGCCTTCCTGAGCCGGCTGGACGGAACCACCCAGCACCTCGAGGTGGTCGAGTCCTCGATCCCGTTCCTGTTCAAGGACGGGACCACCCAGCCGCAGAAGACCACGTTGTGCCAGGCCATCCTCGACGGCCGCCTGCCCGCGGTCCTCCCCGACGTGACCGCCTTTCCGGAGGCGATGAAGCTGCCGACCGCCCGGATACCCCGCATCCGCAGCTACGTGTCAGCGACGGTGGTGCTCAGCGACGGCGAGCTCTACGGCACCTTCTGCGCGTTCGGCCTGACCTCGGACAAGGAACTGAACGCGCGCGACAAGGCGCTGATGGACGTGCTCGCCTCGGCCGCCGCGGTGATCATCGAGCCCCAGGTGCGGGCGGAGCAGCGGCGCAGGGAGATCGAGGACCGGCTGTCCCCCGTCATCGACGGCGGCGGGCCGGTCGTGCTGCTGCAACCCATCGTCGACCTGGCCACCGGCGACCGGGTGGGGTCCGAGGCGCTCAGCCGCTTCCCGGCCGCCTGGGGCATGGCCCCGGACGTCTGCTTCGCCGAGGCGCACAGCATCGGGCTCGGCCACGAGCTGGAGCTGCTCGCACTCGAGCGCGCCGCCGATCACCTGAGCCGGGTCGAGGGCTACGTCGCCATGAACGTCTCCCCCGCCACCGTCGTGACACCGGAGTTCGGGGACCTGCTCAGCCGGATGCCCCTGCCCCGCGTGCTGCTGGAGCTGTCGGAGCACGACCAGGTCGAGGACTACGGCCAGTTGAGCTCCGCGCTGGCGCCCTTCCGCGCCGGCGGCCTGCGGCTGGCGATCGACGACGTCGGCGCAGGGTTTTCCTCCCTCCGGCACATCGTGGTCACCTCGCCCGACGTCATCAAGATCGACCGCAGCATCGTCACCGGGCTCAACAGCGACCCGGTCCGCGCCAAGCTCGTTCAGTCGCTGGTCGAGTTCGGCCATGGCTGCCGGGTGCGGGTGGTGGCCGAAGGCGTGGAGACGGCGGGCGAGGCGGCCGCGCTGCGCACGCTGGGCGTCGACTACGGGCAGGGCTGGCACTACGGCCGTCCCGGCCCGGCGGACGCCTTGAGCCCCGCAGCGACCGTACGGGTGCCCGTCTCCCGCCCCGCCGGGCGCGAGCTGCTGCGTTCCTGACCGGTTGCGGAGTGGATTCGTGCGGGTCACGTGCACGAATCCACTCCGCCGGCCCGGCGTCGACCTGGGCTGATCAGCCGGACAGCACCGCCCATCCCCCGGCGGGCAACTGCACCCGCGTCCAGGGCGACGACGGCTCAGACACCGTGGCGGACCCGGCGAGCACCTCGCCGGCCGACGAGACGGGGACGTCGGCCGGCGCGTGCCCGATGTTGAGGGCCACGACCAGCCGGCCCTCCTCGGCGACGACCTCGTACGACACCTGCTCGTTGGCCAGGTGCATGACATGGGTGCGCGCCTCGTGCAGCCAGCGGTGCCGGCGGCGAAGACCGATCAGTTCCTGGTGCAGCCGGTAGGTCGGCAAGCCGAGGGTGGAGAGCTCGTCGGGTCGGTCGGGGAAGGCCGGGCGGACGGCGTCGTCCCCACCGGCTCGGTCCTCCTTGATGCCGCGGAAGGCGTGCTCGTCGCCGGAGTAGATCGCCGGCGTCCCCGCGGTCGTCAGCAGCACGACGAGGGCGTGCGCCAGGTGCCGCTCATCGGTGAGCCGGCTGGCCAGGCGGGTGACGTCGTGGTTGCCGAGAAAGGTCAGCGGCACGAAGGTGTCGAGCAGCTCGCCGTGGCGGTGCAGCGCGTGCGCCAGCTCGAAGAAGTTGCGGTCGTTGAGCGAGCTCCAGATCGCCTTCCACAGCTCGTACTGCGTCACCGCATCGACGCCCGACTCCCGCACGAACGTGGCGTAGTCGCCGTGCAGCACCTCGCCCACCACGTACGCCTGCGGGTGCGCCTCACGGACCCTCGGCAGCACCGCGGCCCAGAACGACGTCGGGACGGCGTAGGCCGCGTCGAGCCGCCAGCCATCGGCGCCCCGGTCCAGCCAGTGGTTCATCACAGTCACGACGTGGTCCACGACGGCAGGTTCGTCGTGGTTGAGCGCGACGAGAGCGCCGTGCCCCTCGAAGTCGGCGGCCCGGGGCTCCACACCGGGCGCCCACGGCCGTGGCCACGACAGCCGGAACCAGGACGCCGTCGGCGCGGACGGGCCCTGCTCGAGCACCGCCCGGAACGCCGGGTGCGATCTGCCGACGTGGTTGAAGACGCCGTCGAGCAGCACCCGCAGTCCGCGGCTGTGCGCGGCGGCGATCAGGGCGTCGAAGTCGGCGTCCGTGCCCAGCCGGGGATCGATCCGCAGGTGGTCGACCGTGTCGTAGCCGTGCGTCTCGGACGCGAAGACCGGGCCGAGTGCGATGCCGGACGAGCCCAGCTCGACGGCGTAGCCGAGCCACGGCTCCAGCTTGCCCAGGCGCGGCGTGACGACGCCGTCCGGGGGAGTCTCGCGCTGCGCCCCCACGAACCCCAGCGGGTAGACGTGCCACCAGATCGCGTCGGTGACCCAGTCCGGGGGGTAGGGCACCGAGCCTCCTGACGGCGCACGGCGGATACGAGGCGCCGACGCTACTGGGAAGTCGATCTCCGCCTGCCGTCAGGGTCGCCTGACGCCGGCCCTGACGACCGTCGACCGGAGTGGCTCGGGCGCGGTAACCGCTGCCGAGCCACTCCACTAGGGGCGGGCGAGCCTCCGGGCGACGTCGATGGCCGCCACCGGGTTCGACAGCGTGCCGATCCCCTCCACGCTGATCGCGACGACGTCGCCGTCGGCCAGGGTGAAGTCGAGCTCCGGCACGATGCCGGTGCCGGTCGAGAGGACGGCGCCCTCGGGGAAGTCCTGGGCCCTCGCCAGCCAAGCGATCAGCTCAGGAAGCTGCCGGCGCATCCGGGCCGTGCTCGTCGTCCCCTCGAACACCGTCGCACCGCCGCGGGTGACGACGCAGGAGATGCCGAGCGCCATCGGGTCCGCCACCTCCCACGCCGGACGGATGCCCGGGGCGAGCGCGCAGCTGCCCGCGTAGACCTTGGCCTGCGGCAGGTAGAGCGGGTTCTCGCCCTCGATGTCGCGCGAGGAGACGTCGTCGCACACCGCGTAGCCGAAGACCTCTGCGCCCGCGGTCACGACGACGGCGAGTTCCGGCTCGGGCACTGTCACCGCGCAGTCGGGGCGGACCGCGATGGGGTCGCCGTCGGTGACCACGCGCCAGGCGACGGACTTGAAGAACAGCTCCGGGCGCTCGGCTGCGTACACCCGGCTGTAGACGTCCTGGACCTGGCTCTCCTCGACCCTGGCGTCCATCGACCGGCTGTAGGTGACCCCCGAGGCCCACACCTCGGTCAGCCCGTCGACCGGCGGCAGCAGCCGGACCTCGGCCACCGCGACCCCAGTCCCGCCCGACGCGGCCTCCACCTGCTGGCGGGCCTGCTCGAGCGGGAGCGCCAGCAGTGCTCCCATCGACTCCACGGCGGCGACCGGCCGAACCTCGCCGTCGGCGAGGACACCCACCCGGGCCGGCCCGTTCCCCGACCGGTACCGGACGACGTGGCTCACCTGCCGGTCCAGGTGACGCTCTCCTTGGCGGCGAACGCGGCCACCGCGGCGTGGAAGTCGTCGCTGCCGAAGACGCGGCTGACGATGTCGTCCCCGTTCGGCAGGTTGGCCCGCCGAATGCGGCGGACCGCCTCCTTGGCCGCCCACATGCTCAGCGGGGCGTGCCCGAGCAGCGTGGCGACGACCCCGTCGGTGACGGCGTCGAGCTCGTCGTCGTCGCAGAGCTCGATGACGAAGCCCGCCGCGGCCGCCTCCTCACCCGACAGCAGCCGGGCGCGCAGCAGCAGGTCGAGCGTGACCGCCGGCCCCAGCTGGTTCAGCAGGAGCGAGTAGTTGTTCATCGACAGGCAGTTGCCCAGCGTGCGGGCGATCGGGATGCCGAACCGGGCCGACCGGGCGGCCACCCGCAGGTCGCACACCGCGGCCAGGCCGAGCCCGCCACCGACGCAGAACCCCCGGACGGCGGCGACCGTCGGAACGTCCACGTCCTCGAGCCGGTTGACGATCCGGGCGATCTTCTCCTCGTAGGCCACGCCGTCCTCACCGCGGGTGAAGGCGGCGAACTGGCCGATGTCGGTGCCGGCGACGAAGGCCTTGTCACCGGCACCCTTGAGCACCATCACCCGGATCTCGTCGTCGGCGTCGGCCCGCTCGCAGGCGTCGTAGAGGGCCTCGTACATCCCCCACGTCATGGCGTTGCGCTGCCGCGGGCGGTTGAACGTGACCGTGAGGACGCCACCCTCCTGGTCGACGAGCAGCTCCGAGTCATCCATGCGAGTGCTCCTCAGTCTTGTCTTCCGCGGCCTGGTCGGCCTTTCGTGCACGGGACGAGTTCCGGCGCCTGAGCAGCCGGGCCATGAGCGACGGCGCCACGATCTGGATGATCGCCAGGGCCATGACCGCCAGGGCCAGCGGCCGGGTGAAGACGATGCCGATGTTGCCGTCGCCGATCGCCGAGGTCTGCACCAGCGCCTTCTCGAACAGCGGGCCGAGCACCAGGCCGAGGACCAGCGGCGCCATCGGGAGGTCCAGCCGCTTCATGAAGTAGCCGATGATCCCGAAGATCAGCACGACCCAGACGCTGTACATGCTGTTGGAGATCGAGTACGCGCCGACCAGGCTGGTCAGCAGGATCATCGGGTACATGTAGCCGTAGGGCACCCGCAGGATCTGCGCGAACACCGGGGCCAGTGGCAGGTTCAGCACCAGCAGGATCACGTTGCCGATGAAGAACGACGCGAGCAGGCCCCAGACCAGGGCCGGCTGCTCGTCGAACAGCAGCGGCCCCGGCTGGATACCGTTGATCATGAACGCGCCCAGCAGGACGGCCGTCGTGGCGCCACCCGGGATGCCCAGGGTGAGCGTGGGCACGAAGTTGGCGTTCGCTGCGGCGTTGTTGGCGCTCTCCGGGGCGGCGACGCCCTCGATGGCGCCGGTGCCGAACTCGTGGCCCCGCTTGGAGACGCGCTTCTCGATGCCGTAGGCCATGAACGAGGCCAGGGTCGAGCCGGCGCCGGGCAGGATGCCGAAGAGGAAGCCGAGGAAGCTGCCGCGCAGGATGGGGGCGGCCGACCGCTTGAGGTCGGCCTTGCTGATCAGCAGCTCGCGGAAGCCCGCACGGATCGGGGCCGCCGCGCCCTCCCGGATCTGGTACAGCACCTCGCCGACCGCGAACAGGCCGATCATCACCTCGACGAACGGCACGCCCCCGAGCAGGTAGATCGAGTGGAACGTGAAGCGCGAGGTCCCGCTGCCCGGCTCGACGCCCACCGTGGAGATCAGCAGTCCGGTGAGCGCCATGAGCAGCCCCAGCGCCCGGTTGTCACCCGCGAAGCTGACGATGGTGGCGAGCCCCAGGATCATCACCGCCAGCATCTCCGGCGGCCCGAAGTCGAGCGCGAAGCGGGCGAACGGCGGCGCGAGCGCCACCAACAGGCCCAGGGAGATGATCGCCGCGACGAACGAGCCGATCGCCGAGATCGCCAGGGCCGCACCGGCGCGGCCCTGGCGCGCCATCTGGTAGCCGTCGAGGGTCGTGACGACGCTCGACGCCTCGCCCGGAGTCGAGATGAGCACCGAGGTGATGGTGCCGCCGTACTGGGAGCCGTAGTAGATGCCGGCCAGCATGATCAGGCCGGTGACCGGCTCCAGCGAGAGCGTCAGGGGCAGCAGCACCGCGACGCCGGTCGTGGAGCCCAGGCCCGGGAGCACGCCGACGACGGTGCCGATGAGCACACCGACGAAGCACCACAGCAGGTTCTCGGGGGTCAGTGCCGTCGAGAAGCCAAGGACGAGGTTGTCGAGCACGTCAGCCTCCGATTCCGATGAGGCCGGCCGGCAGCGGCACCCGCAGGAAGACGACGAAGACCAGGTAGATCACGGCGACCGCCGCGAACGACACGATCGTCGCGGAGATCCAGGAACGTCGCTCCACCGCGGCGGAGATGAACAGGGAGAGCAGGAAGAAGCTGCCGAGGAAGCCGAGGAGCGGGACGAGCAGCACGGAGACGGTGAGGGCGACGAACACGATCACCAACTGGCGGCCGCGCATCGCCGCCGTCCGTCCGAAGATGTCGACGCCGTCCGACGTCCCCTCCCCGGCCTGCTCGCCGGAGGGCAGGGTGCCCCCCGGGAGGTCGTCGTCCGAGGAGACGCCTCCCGGGGGAGCTTCCGCGGCGGCGGCGACGATCTCCGCGAGCCCCTTGTCGTGCGGTGTCCTCTGCCCACGCAGGGTCGCGACCAGTTCCCAGCCGGCGATCAGCGTGATCAGCCCGCCGACGACCGCGGGCACGAGCCCGGGGCCGACCCGGAACTCGTCCAGGAACAGGCCGTAGCCGAGAGCGACGACGAAGGCGAACAGGCCGAGGGCGGTGAGAAGGCCGTAGACCACGGCCTGCTCGACCGCGATCCCCCGCTTGGCAGAGGGCTCGGTCATCCCTCGAGAACCTGCTTCAGCAGCTCGTTGTTGCCCTTGAGGTACTCGGTGAAGTCATCGCCCGAGGCCGTGTTGGCCTGCAGGTAGTTGTCCTCGATGTAGGTCTTGTACTCGTCGGTCCCGACGGCCTTCTCGAGGGTGCTCACCCAATAGTCCTTGGCGGCGTCGGCGATGCCGCCGGGTGCGAGCACGCCGCGGAACTGGGCGAAGGCGACGTCGATGCCCTGCTCCTTCGCCGTCTCGATGTCGGCCAGCTCCTCGTAGTCGGAGTAGCGCTCCTCGGAGTACGCGCACAGCGCCTTCACGTCACCGGACTCCAGCTGGCCGATGATCTCCCCGGGGTTGAGGGAGGCGATGTCGATCTGGCCACCCAGCAGCGCGGCGGTCAGTTCGCCGCCGGACTCGAAGGGCACCCGGTCGAACTCGACGCCGGTCTCCTGCTCCGTGAGCGTGAAGACGATGTTGTCCAGGCCGGTGATGCCGCTGATTCCGGCGGTGATGCGCTCGTTCTCGGCCGCGTCGACGACGTCCGTGCAGGTCTCGTAGGGGCTGTCGGCCGGAACGATCATCAGGGTGTAGTCGTCGCCGAGCTTCATGATGGGCGTGAAGTCGGTGTAGTCGAACTCCACCTCGCCGCTGAGCGGGAGCGCCAGCAGCGCGGTCTCGGTCGCCAGCAGCGTCTGCGCGTCGCCGTTCTTGCCCAGGAAGGTCGAGTAGCCGACGGCCCCGGACCCACCCTCACGGTTCTCGACGTTGACGCTGGCGTCCTTGTCGGCCGCCTCGATCATGGTGGCCGTCGCGCGGCCGGCCCGGTCGCTGCCGCCACCGGCGCCGAAGGGAACGATCATCGTGACGTCGCCGCGCGGCGTGAACGAGCCGCTGCTGTCGTCGGCGGAGTCGGCGCCGCCGCCACAGGCCGCGAGGGACAGCGCCAGGATCGAGGTCGTGGCCAGGACGGTGGAACGCGTGCGCTTCAAAGGAACTCCTTCTTTGCAGGGGTGGAGCCGGATGTGGGCGCTCATCGGACCTGCGCGGCCTTGGCAGCGAGCCGCTGCTCGAACGCCGGAAGGTCGACGATGAAGCGCTCGTGGGTGCCCGTGCCGATGACCTCCGTGTCGTCCTCGACGCGGATCTCGAAGGCGACGCGGCGGCGGTCGACCTCGGTGACGGTCGCCGTCGCCCGCACCGTCTGGCCGAGCAGCGTGGGCGCGGAGTGGACGATCTCCACCTTGCTGCCGACGCTGGCCTGGTCCTCCCGCAGGTAAGGAGCCAGACCCTCGATGGCCGCCTCCTCCAGGAGCAGGACGAGGTTCGGGGTGGAGAAGATGTCGTAGTCACCGCGACGGGTGCAGTGCTCCGCGGCGACGGTGCGCTCCAGAACGCCGTGGACGCCGGGCGCGAGTGCGGTGCTGGTCATGGTGGGGCTCCTCAGATGGGTCGGTCGTCGGCGGACGGGGCGGGAACCTCGGGCAGAGCGGCGGAAGGGTGGGCCGGATCGGCGGCGACGCCCGAATCGAGGAGCGCGGTCACCTCGGCGGACGGGATCTCCGCCCACTCGAGGGCGGCGCGGGTGCTGTTCCCCAGCTGTGGCCCGGCGCAGTCCTGTCGCGCCGGGGTGCGGGACAGGCGCATCGGCGACCCGAGCTGGCGGATCGGTCCGAGCGCCGGGTGGGGCGCGTCCCAGAAGTAGCCCCGCTGGTTCAGGTGGTCGTCGGTGAAGACCTGGCCGTAGTCGGCGATCGGCGCGCAGGGCACGCCCGCCGCGTCCAGCGTCGCGATCAGGTCGGCCGTCGTGCGCGTCGAGGTGACCGCCTCGATCGCCGGGATGAGGGTGTCGCGGTGCCCGTGCCGGATGGACCCGGTCGCGTAGCGCTCGTCGTCCCGGATGTGCTCGAGGCCGAGGGCCGCGCAGAAGGCCGCCCAGGTCTTGTCCGTGACGGCGCCCGCGGTGATGTACCCGTCGGCGCTGCGCAGGGCCTGGTAGGGGGCGGTGCTCTGGTGTGCCGAGCCCAGCGGGTGACCGACCTCGCCGGTGGCGAAGTACTTGCCGGCCTCCCAGATGGCGAACGAGACACCGGACTCCAGCAGCGACACGTCGAGGTACTGACCCACGCCGGAGCGGTCGCGCTCCTTGAGCGCCGCGGTCACCCCGAGGGCGACGTAGAGGGCGCACACCAGGTCGCAGATCGGCACGCCGATCTTGACCGGATCGCCGTCCGGCGTCCCCGTGATGCTCATCAGCCCGCCGCGGGCCTGGGCCATGATGTCGAGGCCGGGCAGCGACGCGAGCGGGCCGTCCTGCCCCCACCCGGACGCGGACGCGTAGACGATCCGCGGATTGATCTCCCGGATGGCGTCGTAGCCGAAGCCCAGTCCGGTCATCGCGCCGGGCCGCAGGTTCTCGACCAGGACGTCGGCGCGCTCGGCCAGGCGGAGGAACGCCGCCTTGCCCTCGGCCGACTTCAGGTCCAGCGCCACGGACTCCTTGTTCCGGTTGAGCCGCACGAACGGCGAGCTCTCGCCGTCGAGGAACGGGCCGGTCGCCCGGACGGGGTCACCCCCGATCGGGTTCTCGATCTTCAGGACGCGTGCGCCGAGGTCGGCGAGCTGCATGGTCGCGAAGGGAGCCGCCATGAAGGCGCCCACCTCCAGCACCGTCACCCCCTCCAGGGGCGCAGCGAAATCGACTGCCACAAGCAGCCTCCGTTCCTGTTTCTGCCGCTTTTCGTGTCGCTGGAGGGTGGTGCGCCTCACAGCCGCTGGACTACTGTCTACAAAAGGCAGGCGCGCAAGACAACCCTCACAGGCCGATCCGTTACAAAGTCATGTCGATCGACGCCCGCCCTCACCGGCGGCGTCAGGCCTGCCCAGAGAGAGGAGTACCGCCGTGACCGAACCGGACCACCCGTCCGTCGCACGGCGCATCTCCGCGCCCCCCAGCATGTCCGCCCTGGCCGCCGAGGCACTGCGCGACATGGTGCTCGCCGGCGACCTGCGCCCGGGTGACCGCGTCATCGAGAACCGGCTCACTGAGCAGCTCGGCGTGAGCCGCCCGCCCCTGCGCGAGGCCATGCGGGTCCTCGAGCAGGAAGGCCTGATCGTCCAGGTGCCCCGGAAGGGTGCCGTCGTCGCGCCGATCACCCCCCACGACATCTACGAGATCGTGTCGCTGCGCGAGGAGATCGAGCAGATCGCCGTCCGTCTGGGCGTCCCGGTCCGCTCGCGGGAGCGGCTGGAGCGGCTCCGCCTGGCGTTCGCCAACCTCGAGGCCGCGGCCGAGGAACCGGGCGCCTCCCGCGTCGTCGAGACCAGCTTCGCCTTCCACCTCGCCGTGGTGGGGCTGGCCGGGCACAAGCGCCTCGAGGACGTCTACCGGTCGCTGTCGCTGCAGATGCGCATGTGCATGGCGATGAATCGCCGGGCCCGAGCCGCGATCGAGACCGCCCGCGAGGACGCCGCCCGACACCGCCCCCTGATGGAGCTCGTCGAGGCCGGCGACCTCGAGGGGATGGCGCACACCCTGGCCCACCACGGCCAGCGGACGTTCCTGCTGACCATCGAGGACGACGCGGAAGGCCACTCCCCCGAGTCGCGGGCGTGGTTCGCCCGGATCCGCAAGGAGGAAGAGGAGGCCATGCGCCATGACTGACAGCGCCATGACTCGACACGCCGCGGGTGACAGCGCCACGGGTGCCCTGGGGGAAGCGGGGACGGGTCTCGCCGCACTGGAGGCGGCGATCGGCTGGACCGGCCCGGAGCGGGTGGATGCCGTGGAGCGGCGGCACCTGAGCGACTACCGGCGCGCGGTCGGCCTCGATCCCGCGGGCACCGACGTCCCGGCCACCTTCTGCGCCTGCTTCCTCACCGAGCCCCCGACGATGCCGGCGGCCCTGCAGTACGGGCTCGGCTGGATCAACGGCGGCGACCGCTTCGAGGTGCACCGCGACCTGCGGCTCGGCGACGAGGTGACCTCTCAGCTGGCCTTCACCGGCGTGGAGGAGAAGAAGGGCCGCAGCGGCACGCTGGCGCTGCTGACCTTCGTCACCGACTTCCGGCTGCCCGACGGCGCGCTGGCCGTGCGCCACATCGGCACGCGGGTGCGGCGATGAGCGCGGTCGAGGGTCTTTCCGACGAGACGACCCGCACCGAGACCGCCTCCCTCCGCACGCTCGTGCAGTACGCGGGCGCCAGCGGCGACTTCTACGAGATGCACTACGACCTTCCCTTCGCCCACGCGCGCGGCCACCGCGAGCTGGCCGTGCACGGCCTGCTCAAGGCCGCCTGGTTGAGCCGGCTGGTCGACGACTGGTTCGCCGGGCGCGGTCGGCTGGCCGTGCTGGACATCCGGTACCGCGGCATGGACTTCCGGGAGGAGCCGGTCACCTGCGGCGGCCGGATCACCGGCCGCACCGGCGACCGGGTCGAGGTCGAGGTGTGGACCGCGGACGCGGACGGCGCCCGCACCACCGTGGGCACCGCCGAAGTAGACCTGGCAGGAGAGCGATGAGCACGCTGGAGGAACTCACCGCCCTGACCGGGGAGCTGGGTCATCCGGTGCTCGTCACCGCCCCCGACTCGGCCGGGCGCTTTCCCGACGGCTCCCGCTACAAGGTGGAGATCCCGAGCTGCGAGGGCCCGGCCGTGATGGAGGCCGTGCTCGACGAGGCCGCCGCCCGCGGCGTCCGGATCGACCGCGTCTCCCAGGGCAGCGGCGTGATGATGCTGACCGACGCCGAGATCGAGCGGATGGTCGCCCTCGGCGCCCAGCACGACATCGAGGTCTGCCTGTTCCTCGGGCCCCGGAGCGCCTGGGACATCGGCGGCCAGACCAAGGTGTCGGCCGCCGTCGGGGCCGCGGCGCGCGGGAACGCCGCGGTCGCGGCCTCCCTCGGCGATGCCGAGCGGGCGGTGCGCCTGGGCGTCCGCAGCCTGCTGGTCGGCGACATCGGCGTCCTGCAGCTTCTCGGCGACATGAAGCGCGGTGGCCGGATGCCCGCCGACCTCGTCCTCAAGACCTCGGTGCTCATGCCCCTGGGCAACGGCCCGACGGCCGCACTCTACGAGCAGATCGGGGCCACCAGCCTCAACATCTCCACCGACCTGACCGTCGCCCAGATCGCCGAGATGCGGGCGGTCACCACCTCACCGATCGACATGTACGTCGAGGTGCCCGACGACCAGGGCGGCAGCGTCCGCTTCTACGACGTCCCCGAGGTCGTCCGGGTCGCCGCACCGGTCTATCTCAAGCTGGGTCTGCGCAACGCCCCGAACATCTACCCGGCAGGCCAGCACCTCGGGGCGACCCCGTCGCTGCTCGGTCGCGAGCGGGTGCGGCGGGCCGAGCTGGTCCTGCGCCTGCTCGCCGAACTGGCCCCGGACCTCGCGGCCACCCCCAGCCTGGTCGCCCGCTGAGCGTCGGCGGCCCAACATCCCAGGAGGAATCCATGCCCCCGCTCTTCACCGGCGTCGGTGTCGCACTCGTCTCGCTCTTCGACGACGACGGCCGACTCGACACCGCGGCGACCGCCGACCTCGCCGTCGCGCTGACCGGGCTGGGCATGCGCTCGGTGCTCGTGGCCGGCACGACCGGTGAGGCGATGGCCCTCTCGGTGGAGGAGCGCAGCGCGCTCATCGGAGCCGTCCGGGCCGCCGTGCCCGCCGACGTCCCGGTGATCGCCGGCACCGGCGCCCCTACGGGTTCCCAGTCGGCGCACCTGACCGAGCGGGCCTTCGACGCCGGTGCGGACGCCGCTCTCGTGCTCTCCCCGCCCGCGGTCGCCGACCCGCGCCCCTACTTCGACCGGGTGGCGAAGGCATCGAAGGGCCGGCCGCTGCTGGCCTACCACTTCCCCTTCGCGTCGGCGCCCGGCATTCCGGTCGAGTACCTGCCCGAGCTGCCGGTCAGCGGCATCAAGGACTCCTGCGGGGACGCCGGCCGGCTCATCGAGGAGGTCGAGTCCTTCCACGGCGACATCTACGTCGGCAACACCACGATGCTCACGCTGGGCGGTGCCATCGGAGTCACCGGCGCGATCCTGGTGCTGGCCAACGCCGAGCCGGAGATGTGCATTGCCGCCTTCGACGGCGACGGGAAGGCCCAGATCGGCCTCGCCGCCCCGCACCGCGCCTCGATGGTCGGCTTCCCGGTCGGCATCAAGCAGCTGGTGGCCGACCGCTTCGGGGTCTCGGCAGTGGCGCGGGTGGGTGCGTGACCAGCCCCTCGGGGAGCTAGGCGTGCCGACGCTGCTGGCGGCACCCGACAAGTTCCGCGGCTCGGCCTCGGCCCCCCAGGTCGCCGGCGCCATGGCGGCGGCCGCCGCAGCGGCCGGATGGTCCTGCCGCCAACTACCACTGGCCGACGGCGGCGAGGGCACCCTCGACGCGTTCGGCGGCGGTAACCGGACCACCCGCGTCACCGGCCCGCACGGCCGTCCGGTCGACGCGGCGTGGCAGCTCGGGGACGACGGCGTCGCGGTCGTCGAGAGCGCGCTGGCCTCCGGCCTCGCGCTGGCCGGTGGCGCGGAGGGCAACGACCCCATGGCGGCGACCACCCGTGGCACCGGCGAGCTCATCGCGGCGGCGGTCGAGGCGGGTGCCCGGCGGGTCCTCGTCAGCCTCGGCGGCTCGGCGACGACCGACGGCGGACTCGGGGCGGTCGACGTCCTCGCGAGCTACGCGCCCTTCGACGGGCGGCACGGCCGGGCCGAGGTGCTGGTCGCCTGCGACGTCCGGACGGCGTTCTGCGACGCCGCCGTCGTCTTCGGCCCGCAGAAGGGCGCGACGGCGACGCAGGTGCTCGAGCTGACCACCCGGCTGCGCGGCCTCGCGGCCGGCTACCGCGAGCGGTTCGGCGTCGACGTCACGCGGATCGAGGGCGCCGGTGCCGCCGGTGGGCTCGGCGGCGGACTCGCCGCGCTGGGCGCCCGGCTGACCCGGGGCTTTCCGCTGATCGCCGAGCACACCGGCCTGGCGGAGGCCATCGCCGGCGCCGACGCGGTCGTCACCGGTGAGGGCAGGCTGGATGCCGAGTCGTTCAACGGCAAGGTCGTCGGGGGTGTGCTGGAGATCGCCGCGAAGCACGGGGTGCCCACGCTCGTGGTCGCCGGCGTCGTGGACAGCGGCGTGGCAGCGCGGACGGCGAGCATCTCGCTGATCGACCAGTTCGGGACGGAGGCATCCTGGCGAGATCCGCTGGGGTGCGTGACACGGGCCACGGCGGAGTGGATCCGACGGGAATGGACAGCACAGTGACCACCACAGCAGGAACGGCACCGATCGAGGGGCTGGCCGCGGCGCTGCCGGACGGCGTCGTGGTGACCGACGAGGCGACCAGCGACGCCTATCGCACCGACAGCGCGAGCTTCTGCCCGGCCGGCACGCCCCTGGGCGTCGCCCGGCCGACGAGCACCGAGCAGGTGCAGACGGTGCTGCGCTGGGCCGCGGCACACCGGGTGCCGGTCGTGCCGCAGGGCGCGCGGACCGGGCTCTCGGGCGGCGCGAACGCCGTCGACGGCGCCCTGCTGCTCTCGATGCTCCGGATGAACCGGATCCTGGCGATCGACGAGGTCGACCAGGTGGCGATCGTCGAGCCGGGCGTGATCAACGCCGACCTGTCGCGCGCGGTGGCCGACGTCGGCCTGTTCTATCCACCGGACCCGTCGTCCTGGGAGCTCTCGACCATCGGCGGCAACCTCGCGACCAACGCCGGCGGCCTGTGCTGCGTGAAGTACGGCGTGACCGCCGACTTCGTCCGCGGCCTGGAGGTGGTCCTCGCCGACGGTGAGCTGGTCCGCGTCGGCCGCCGGACCGCCAAGGGCGTCGCCGGCTACGACCTGACCCGGCTCATGGTCGGCTCCGAGGGCACTCTCGGCGTGATCACCCAGGCGACGCTGGCGCTGCGTCCCGCCCCGGAGCCGGCGCTCACCATGGCCGCGGTCTTCGACAAGGCCGCGGACGCCATGACCGCCGTCGCCCGGATCATGGCGTCGGGGATGCGCCCCTCGATGATGGAGTTCCTCGACAACGCCTCGATCCGCGCGGTGCAGGCCTACCGCGACATGGGGCTGCCCGTGGAGGCCGAGGCGTTGCTGATCACGCAGTCCGACCGCGGGCCGCTGGCGGCCGCCGACGTCGCGGCCATGGGGCTGATCTGCCAGGAGCAGGGCGCCGCCGACGTCGCCGTGGCGGAGGACGCCGCGGAGTCGGCCATGCTGACCGAGGCGCGGCGGCTGGTGAACCCGGCCGTCGAGAAGCTGGGAGCGACCCTGGTGGACGACGTCGCCGTCCCCCGGGCGCGCCTGGTCGATCTGCTCACCGGCCTGGAACGCATCTCGGCCGAGACCGGCATGCGCATCGTCTGCCCGGGTCACATCGGCGACGGCAACATGCACCCGACCGTCGTCTTCGACCGGGGCGACGACGCCGCGGCTGCCCGCGCCCAGCAGGCTTTCGATGCGATCATGAAGCTGGCCCTGGAGCTCGGCGGCACGATCACCGGCGAGCACGGCGTCGGGCTGCTCAAGCGCACCTGGCTGCGGAAGGAGCTCGGCGAGACGTCCTACGCACTGCAGCGCGGCATCAAGGACGTCTTCGACCCGCTCGGCATCCTCAACCCTGGCAAGGTGCTCTGACCCCTCGCCCCACCGCCTGCACGACATTCGCGAGATCGAGGAGCACGGACATGAGCCTGACGGCGACCCACGAGGACACCGAGCGCGACGCGGCACTGCGGGAGATCGAGCAGCGGGTGCTCTGGCTGGCGACGGCGATCGTCGACTCCGCCAACCGGCTGCGCCCCAACCCGACCGGCCTCAAGGTCGGCGGCCACCAGGCGTCGAGCGCCTCGATGGTCACCATCATGACGGCGCTCTGGCTGGAGCAGCTCAGCTCCGCCGACCGCGTCTCGGTCAAGCCGCACGCCTCCCCCGTCCTCCACGCCCTCGAGTACCTCCTGGGCGAGCTCGACGCCGCCTACCTGCCCACTCTCCGGCAGTTCGGCGGGCTGCAGAGCTATCCGAGCCGGTCGAAGGACCCGGTTCCGGCCGACTACTCGACCGGCTCGGTCGGCATCGGCGCCACCGCACCGATCTGGGGCGCCCTGGCCCGCCGGTACGTCGACGCGCACTTCGGCTCGGGCGGCACCGGGCGGCAGTGGTCGCTCGTCGGTGACGCCGAGCTCGACGAGGGCGCCGTCTGGGAGACCGTGCTCGACCCCATGGTCGCCGAGCTGGGCGAGGTCGTCTGGGTGGTCGACCTCAACCGGCAGTCACTGGACCGCGTCGTCCCCACCATGGGTGCCACCCGGCTGCAGGGCATGTTCACCGCTGCCGGCTGGCAGGTGCTCACCGTCAAGTACGGCCGGCTGCTCGAGGAGCTGTTCGCCCGGCCCGGAGGCGCCCACCTGCGCGACCGGATAGACGAGATGACCAACCCCGAGTACCAGCGCATGCTGCGGCGCACGCCGGCCGAGCTGCGCGCCATCCTGCCCGGCGACGGGCCGGGGGCGGCCGCGATCACCGCCCTGGTTGCCGACGTGCCGGACGAGGACCTCCGTGCCGCCGTCCGCAACCTCGGCGGCCACGACCTCGACGCGCTGCGCGCCGCCTTCGCCTCGATCGACGACACCCGGCCGACCGTCGTCCTCGCCTACACGCTCAAGGGCTACGGCCTGGCCACCGAGGGCCACCCGCAGAACCACTCCGCGCTGCTCAACGAGGCGCAGATCGGGCTGCTCGCCGGGAAGCTGGGCCTCGACCCGGCCGACCCGTGGGCGACCTTCGCCGCCGACAGCCCGGCCGCCCGCCTGCTGGCCGCAGCGGCGGACCGGCTGCGGCGCCCCGTGCAGCCGACGGCGGCCGCACCGGCGGTCCCGGCCGACCTGGGCCGCACGCCGTCGGGCAACGCCACCACCCAGGCGGCGCTCGGACGGACGCTGCTCGACCTGAGCCGCGCCGCTCCCGAGGCGGGCGCGCGCGTGGTCACGGTCAGCCCCGACGTCAGCTCCAGCACCAACCTCGGCGGGTGGGTGAACAAGGTGGGCGTGTGGTCGTCGGCCGAGCGCAACGACTGGTTCGCCGACGACAACGAGACGATCCTGCACTGGCGTGAGCGGCCCAGCGGCCAGCACGTGGAGCTGGGTATCGCCGAGACCAACCTGGTCGGGTTGATGGGCGAGCTCGGTGCCACCTGGAACCGGTGGGGCCAGCCACTGCTGCCGATCGGCGTCATGTACGACCCGTTCGTCGAGCGGGCGCTGGAGCCGTGGTCGTTCGGGATGTACGCCGGCGGGCAGTCCATCCTGGTCGGGACGCCGTCCGGCGTCACGCTGGCCCCCGAGGGAGGCGCGCACCAGTCGATCAAGACGCCGTCCATCGGGCTGGAGCAGCCGAACTGCATCACCTACGAGCCCGCGTTCGCGCTCGACACCGAGTGGTGCCTGCTGGCCTCACTCGGCCGGCTGGGCCGCCCGGGCGGCACATCGGCCTACCTGCGGCTGTCCACCCGACCGGTGGACCAGACGCTGGCCGGCGTCCCCACCGACCCGGCCGCCCGCGAGCGGCGCCGACGTCAGGTCGTCGCCGGCGCGTATGCGCTGCGCCGGCACGCACGGCCCTCGGTCACGCTGGTGACCATGGGCGCCCTGGTGACCGAGGCACTCGCCGCCGCCGACCGGCTGGAGGGCATGGGGGTGGGCGCGGACGTCGTCTGCGTGACCAGCCCCGGCCTGCTGTTCCGGGCGCTGCAGGCCCGCCGCGGCCTGGATGACGCCGAGAGCTGGATCCTCGACACGGTGTTCCCGGCCGACCGGGCCACCCCGATGGTCACCGTGCTCGACGGGCACCCGCACACCCTCGCGTTCCTGACCGGCGTCAACGTCGTCCGCGGCACGCACCTCGGCGTGACGAAGTTCGGGCAGAGCGGCGACCTCGACAGCGTGTACCGCTACCACGGCCTGGACGTGGACACGATCCTCGGCGCCTGCCTGGACCTGGTCGACTGAGCGCCGCGGAACGTCGGCCGCGCCCGTCGTCGCACCCCTGGGCGTACACGGCCTGACCGGCTGGAAGTCCGCGCCGGTCGGACCCGGCCCGGCACCGCACCGGGGACGGCGGTGAGGGGTGTGCGCGCTGTGCGGGCGAGCAGTGCACTCGGCAGCACGCTGCGCACCCCGGTCGCGGAACCTGTGCCTGCGGTCGGCTTCCGCCCCAGTTCTGCTCAGCGCGGGCGGAGTGGGGCATGGTCGATTCCTTCGGGCAACCGGGCAGGCGGGCACCACAGCGAGGTCCGCGTTCCGCCCGCTGGTACACCGCCGCCCGCGCCACCCTTCCCGGTCGGGATATCTCACCGCTAAGGTTTCCGGCCATGAGCGCGCGCCGGGTCCGCATCGGCATCGACACCGGGGGGACGTTCACCGACGTCGTCGCCGTCGACGAGGAGACCGGCCGGACCACCACGACGAAGACGCCCTCCACCCCCGCCGACCCGGCAGAAGGCTTCCTGAACGGCGTCCGCAAGGTGCTGGAGATGATGGAGCTGTCCGGCGACGCCATCACCGCGGTCAGCCACGGCACGACGGTGGCCACCAACCAGTTGCTCGAGGGCAAGCTCGACCGCATCGGGTTCATCACCACCGAGGGGTACGAGTCGGTGCTGGAGATCGCCCGCCAGTCGGTGCCCGACGGATACGGCAACAGCTATTTCTGGGTCAAGCCACCGCGGATCGTCCCGGCCGACCTGGTGCGGACGGTGCGGGGCCGGCTCGACCACACCGGCGAGGAGGTGCGGCCCTTCTCCGAGGACGACGCCCGCGCCGCCGCCCGCTTCTTCCGGGACGCCGGCATCTCGACGCTCGGGGTCTGCTTCCTGCACGCGTATGCCGACGACGCGCACGAGCGGCTGATGCTCGCGGTCCTGCGGGAGGAGCACCCAGGCTGCGTGGTGTCGCTGAGCTCGCAGGTGCTGCGGGAGTACCGCGAGTACGAGCGGTCGGTGACCACGCTCGTCGACGCCGCCGTGAAGCCCCGGGTCGGCGCGTACGTCGGCAACATCCGCGTGCGCCTGGACGAGATCGCGCCCGGCGTCCCGTTCTACGTGATGAAGAGCAACGGGGGCGTGCTCTCGGCGGCCGAGGTCGTGCACCAGCCGATCACCACGATGCTCTCCGGGCCCGCCGCCGGGGCGCTGGGCGCGGCACTGATCGCCGGCACCGCCGGGTTCGACCGCGTGCTCACCTGCGACGGCGGTGGCACGTCGACCGACGTCACGGTCGTGATCGACGGCGAGCCGACGCTCACCACCGAGGGTTCCGTCGGCGGCTACCCCTCCAAGATCCCGATGATCGACGTCGTCACCGTCGGCGCCGGTGGGGGCTCGATCGCCTGGCTGTCGCCGGAGGGCACGCTCAAGGTCGGCCCGAGATCGGCCGGCGCCGATCCGGGGCCGATGTGCTACCCCCACGGCGGGGACCAGCCCACGGTGACCGACGCGCACGTCGCCCTCGGCCGGATCCCCCCACACCTCCTCGGCGGCGAGATCCCCCTGTCGGTCGAGGCGGCCCTGGACGGGCTGGGCCGGCTCGGGGCGACGCTGGGCCTCTCCCTGGAGCGCACGGCGACCGGGATCCTCGAGATCTCGGCGTGGAACCAGGCGAACGCGCTGCGGCAGGTGACCGTCGCCCGTGGCCTCGACGTCCGCGACTTCACCCTCACCACGTTCGGCGGCTCGGGATCGCTGCTCGCCTGCCGGCTGATGGACATCCTGGGCCTGCCCCGCACGCTGGTTCCCCCGAATCCGGGCAACGTCAGCGCGTTCGGGCTGCTGACCGTCGACGTCCGCAACGACTACGTGCAGACCGTCGTCTCCACGCACGTCGACCTCGACCTGGCCCGCGTCGGAGCCGTCTTCGCCGACCTCGAGGCGCAGGCCCGGACGGCCCTGGACGGCGAGGGCTTCGCACGCCCCGAGCAGCGCATGCTGCGCACCGCGGACCTGCGCTACGTGGGGCAGGCCTTCGAGGTGCGGGTGCCGGTTCCGGACGGCGACCTCGGCCGCGCGGCGGCCGAAGAGGTCGCCCAGGCCTTTCACGCGGCCCATCGCCAGCTCTACGGCTACGACTTCGCCACCGACCCGCGCCAGTCCCTCGAGTGGGTCAACCTGCGGGTGAGCGGGATCGGACCCATCCGTCGTCCCGACCTGGTCGCACTGGAACCGAGGGGCGGCGGGACGGACCGGGCCGTCACAGGCGCCCGCCGGGTGTTCTTCGACGCCGAACACGGGACGCCGTCCTCCGGAGGCGGCTGGATGGAGACCCCGACGTACCACCGGCCCGACCTCGGACCCGGGGACGTCGTGGTGGGGCCGGCGATCATCGAGGAGTTCGGTTCCACCGTGCCGGTGCACCCCGGGTTCCTGACCTCTGTCGACGCCTACGGCAACCTGCTGCTCACGAAGGGGCCGGCCCGATGACGGAGACGCCGAAGGTGGCCGCCGATCCGGTGTTGGTCGAGATCGTCGCCGGCACCCTGGCCGCGATCGAGAAGGAGGTCGAGACCTCCATCGGCCGCACGTCGCGCTCGCCGATGATCCGCGACGCACACGACTTCCGGGCCGGCATCCACGACCGGCAGCTGCGCAAGCTCACCGGCCGCTCCTACTCGGCGTTGGTGCACCCGGTGGTCCGGGACTATCCGATCGAGACCATGAACGTGGGCGACGTCTTCTTCCACAACGACGTCTACCTGTCCGAAGGGGGCATCGGCCACCTGCCCGACCTCTGCGTGACGGTGCCGGTGTTCGCGGCGGACGTGGCCACCGGGAAGCCGGAGGTGGTCGCCTTCGTCCAGGCGTTCGGCCACCACGACGACATCGGTGGCGCGGTGCCCGGCTCGATGCCGTCGGCCGCCACCAGCGTGTACGAGGAGGGCCTGATGGTCCCTCCGATCAGGCTGTGGGACCGCGGGGTGCCCAACGAGAGCGCGCTCAAGATCATGACGCGCAACTCCCGGATGCCCGACTCGCTGGCCGCCGACCTCGACGCGGAGTGCTCGGCGTGCCTCGCCGGCGCCCGGCGGCTGGGTGAGCTCTTCGACCGGTACGGGGTGGCCGCGGTCGAGGCGTGCTTCGACGCGATCCTGGCCAACTCCACCGAGGTCTACCGGCGCGAGATCCTGTCGCAGATCCCCGACGGCACCTACGTCTGGGAGGACTACGCCGAGCACGACGGCGTCGACGAGCCCCGGCTCCACCGGCAGCGCATCACGCTCACCATGGACTCGTCGAAGGACGTCCCCCTGGTTCTCGAGTACACCGGCACCGGCCCGCAGGCCAAGGGGCCGATCAACCACTGCGGCGACTACGCCGACGGCAACTTCCTGAAGAAGTGGCTGGCGCCGATCCTGCGCAACCTGGCCGAGACGCCCGAGCGGATGGCGCAGCTCGACGTCAACGAGGGCGTCGTCCCGCTGATCGAGATGCGCTTCCCCGAGAAGGGCACGCTGCTCACCCCCATCTTCCCGGCGCCGACCAACGCGCGGACGTTCGTCATCCTGCGGCTGCTCGGCGTGCTCGCCGGAGTGCTCGCCAAGGCCACCGGCGGGCGGATGCCGGCCGACCAGGAGACGATCCGCTACACCGGCGTCTACGGGACCGACTTCGACGGCGAGCCCTATCTCATGCGCGAGGTGCTCGGCGGCGGCTCGGGCGGGCGGTACTACGCCGACGGCGAGGACACCATCCACGTCGTCCCCGACTCCCGCAACCTGCCCAGCGAGTTCACCGAGTCCCGCTTCCCGCTGCGGGTGGAGCGCCTCGGGCTGGCCGTCGACTCCGGAGGCGCCGGCCGGTACCGGGGCGGTTGCGGTTACGACAAGCACATCCGGGTGCTGCGAGACGCGCACTTCATGTCCATCGCCGACCGCTCGATCCTGGCCTGCTGGGGCGTCAAGGGGGGCAAGGCGGGGCGTTCGTTCCAGATCACCGTCGACCCGGGCGGGCCGAACGAGCATGAGGTGGACGCGCTCGCCGACGCCGAGCCGCTGGCGGCCGGCACGGTCGTCCGCATCCGGACGACGGGCGGCGGCGGCTGGGGCGACCCGCTGGACCGTCCGGTCGAGGAGGTGCTGCGGGACATCGCCTGGCGCAAGGTGTCCCTCGGCGGCGCGCGGGCGGACTACGGCGTCGTCGTCCTCGAGTCCGGCGAGGCGGACGCGGGAGCGACCGACGCTCTCCGACGGGAGATGCGGGCCGCGCGCACGGGCGAGGAGCCGTTCTTCGACCGCGGCCCCGGTTACGCCACCCTGTCCGGCGGGGCCGCGTTCAACGAGTTCGACGTCCTGTGAGCGCCGTTCCGGCGACGATCGTGCGGCCGTGACGACCGATCCCCCGGACAGCGTGGCCACCGCGCCATGATCGCGGAGGGTCAGCAGGTGTCGCCGCGCACCTGGCCCGGCGGAGCGAACTCGAGTCGGACGCCGTCGCCGCGCGGGATCAGGACGGCGGTCCCGTTCGCGCGCGTCCAGCTGACCGGCACCAGCAGGTACTGGTCTCCGGCCTGGAGCACCAGCTTGAGCCCGTCGTACCGGAAGCGGTAGGCGGCGTCGGGGTCCGCGCAGCGCACCTCGGTGACCCCCGCAACGGCCAGCCGCAGGCTCTTCTCGCTGTAGAGGACCGCATCGGCGGCGGTGGACAACCCCGCCTGGGTCTCCTCCGCCCGGCCGGTGCCGACGCCGATCGCGTAGCTGCCCACCGCCCAGAACAGGCCGATGGTCACCAGCAGGAAAGCGCAGCCCCATTCGGCCAGCACGCCGGTGCCGGTCGTCGTCCGCCCTGGGCGCCGGGGTGCGGCCGTGCGCAGCAGGTGCGCCCCGTAGGTCAGCAGGAGCACTCCGGCGGCCAGGCACAGCCCGGCGGCCTCGGGTCGGGCGGTGAACAACCGCCGACCGGCGAACAGCTCCAGCAGGGCGACGCCCAGCAGGAGCGCCCCCAGCCCGGTCGCGGCCGGAGCGAGCGCCCGCAGCGCCCGCCGGCGAGGGCCGGGGGGCAGCCGCTCGGTGAGCAAGCGGTTGAGCCAGAGGCCGACCAACCCGACCAGCGCCACCTCGGTCAGGGGGACGAAGAGCCCGTCGGCGCTGCGCACCAGGTAGTCGTTCGCCGTGAGGTCCAGCACCGTGTAGTTGACGCGGAAGTAGCGGAAGAACCCCGTCACGTGCAACCGGCCGAAGTAGAACAGCAGACCGGTCAGGACGGTCGTCGGCGCGAGGACCGCACCGGCGATCTTCAGCACACGGGGTAGCGCCTCGGCCGGTTCGTCGAGCAGATCCTCCTCGGCCACCGCCGTTGCCCCCGGGAGCGCCGGTTCGTGCCTGGGCGGCACAGGCACGGGCCTTGCTGGCTGCGGAACCGGCGGCGGCTCCGCCACCTCCTCGGAAGCGCGGATGTCGGCTGCCGTCACGGAGACTCGCCCGAGCCGTCCTCCAGCCCGCTGCACTCGGTGGTCACGACCACCGTCGTCCCGCGCTGCAGGTTCTCCACGCCGTCCCCGTCGGGGTCGGCCGCCGCCGGGCGGAAGGCGAGGGTGTCCACCGTGCAGACGCTGCGATCGGGGCCCTCGGGAACGAGCGGTGACTCGTCCAGGGCCAGGCAGGTCGAATCGCCCTTGCCGCCGCACCGATCCCGGAAGATGGCGTCGAGGGCGGAGAGCTCGCCGCCCTCGACGTCGAATGCCTCGATGTCGTACGGCGCCCCCGGCCGGCCCGGGCCCTCCTCGGCGGGTTCCGGCTCAGGTGCCGGCTGCGGTTCCGGCGCCGGCGGCGGCGGCGGGGCGGGTTGCGGTTCAGGTGCCGTGGCGGGCGTCTCCTCCGATCCCGTGCCCTCCGGCGCAGTTCCGCTCGACTCCGTGCCCGCCTCGGACCTGGCCTCAGCCGGGGCCTCGGACGTGGCCGCTGACGTAGGCGGGGCCGACGAGACCTCCGGCGGGGCGGAGCTGGTCTCCTCCTGCGCGGACGACGACTCAGCGGCGACGTCGAGCGGTCCGGGGCCGGCACCGCAGGAGACGAGCGGAACGGCGAGCGCGATGCCGAGCAGCAGACGGACGGCTGGGCGACAGGTCATGACGACCTCCTGACGGCCGGTGGCCGAGAACGCCACGGTTCTCCCGACCGTTCCCCGGGTCAAGAGAGCCGTCGACGCCGATCCAGTGTTCACCCGACGGCCTCATCGGGGGCTGGTCCGCCGGCCACCTCCCCCCGCCGGCCCGGCGGATGCCTCGGGACGGGCTCCCGGGTCGGGTCCAGGCCGTCGTCCTCGGTTACGAGGGCGGGCTGCGTCGTCCCGGGACGGCGCGCTGACCCATCACTCGGGACGTCGGCGCCTCCACCATGGGAACCGGCCACGCCCGGGAACGGCGCGAGGGGACGGCGGTGCCACCTCCGGCTCCTGCTCCGTGCGGGCGGCCCGCCATTGCGCGACCAGTGCCTCGACGTCGGCCAGGCCCGGCACGGGTGACCAGCGGCTCTCCTGCGGTCGGCGCCAGAACGCCTGCACGCGGACGTTGTAGTCCTCGGCCAGGGCGCGGACCGCGGCCTCCGAGGGGAGGGCGAGGGCGCGGCGGGGGAGGTCTTCGCGCTCCTTCCGCAGCGCCAGCCCCGGCGGGAGCATGCCGAAGACGTCGAGATTCTCCTGGCGGGCCTTGGCGAGCACCCACTCGTACGCGGACTCGTCGAGCGAACGACGGGGCAGGGGCTTGCCCGCGCCGGCCAGGTTGTCGAAGTCGCCCCGCTCCACACCGTGGGCGATCTGCGACTCGACCCAGGTCTCGTAGGACATCCCGGGTGGCTTCCGCTCGGTCATCGCTTCCATGGTGCCCCGCGTGGGCCACCGCACCGGTCTGCGAGGCTCAGCGCGTGCGGACGACGAGCAGCCGAGAGGTCTACCGGAACGCCTGGATCCGGGTCCGCGAGGACGTCCTGGAGCGCGACGACGGTTCCGAGGGGCTGTACGGGGTCGTGGAACGCCCGGACTTCGGCCTGGTGATCCCGGCCGAGCGGAACGGCTTCTGGCTGGTGGAGCAGTTCCGCTATCCGCTGGGCCGCCGGTGCTGGGAGTTCCCGCAGGGCACCTGGAGCGAGGGCGACGGCGGGTCGGCCGAGGACCTCGCCCGGGCGGAGCTCGCCGAGGAGACCGGCCTGCGCGCCGCGGAACTCCGCCACCTCGGTCACCTGGACCTCGCGCCGGGGCTCTCCGACCAGGAGTTCGACGTCTGGCTGGCCACCGGGCTGGATCCCGGCCCGACCGCCCGCGAGGCCACCGAGTCAGACATGCGTCAGCAGTTCGTGTCCGACTCCGAGCTGCGACAGATGATCCGGACCGGCCGGTTCACCGACGGACCCTCGCTGGCCGCATACGGCCTCCTGCTCCTCGACCGGGTCTGAGGCGGCGGCCACGCCGACCGCCACGCCGACCGCCACCCGCGGGCATCGGCGGTCGACGGCAGGACCACGTGCTCGTCTGGGGCCTGGACGGAACGACGTGAGCGAGATCCCACACTCTTCCCTTACGTAAGGGTCGACGCTGGGGAACACTGGCCCGAACCGCCCTCGCGTCGGCACCGCCACGCGAGCGTCCGCCACGCCGTCCGCGTGCTCCAGAAGAGAAGCGATGTCCTCCTTGCCGTCCCTGTCCCGACCCGCCTGGCTCTCGCCGAGGGTCGCCCGCACCGAGGTGCTCGCCGGCCTCGTCGTCGCGCTCGCCCTGATCCCCGAGGCGATCAGCTTCTCGATCCTGGCCGGCGTCGATCCGCGGGTCGGCCTGTTCGCCTCGTTCACAATGGCCGTCGTCATCGCCTTCACCGGTGGTCGGCCCGCGATGATCAGTGCCGCGACCGGCGCGGTCGCGCTGGTGGTCGCACCACTGGTCAGGGAGCACGGCCTCGACTATCTGCTGGTCGCCGTCATCCTGGGCGGGGTCTTCCAGATCCTGCTCGCAATGTGCGGGTTCGCCCGACTCATGCGGTTCATCCCGCACAGCGTCATGGTCGGCTTCGTCAACGCGCTGGCGATCCTCATCTTCACCGCGCAGCTGCCTCAGCTGGTCGACGTCCCCTGGCTCGTCTATCCCATGGTGGCCGCGGGGCTGGCGATCATCTTCCTGTTGCCTCGCGTGACGAGGTCGGTTCCGGCCCCGCTGATCGCGATCGTCGTCCTCACGCTGGTGGTGGTGGCCACGGGCCTCGACCTGCCGGATGTCGGTGGCGAGGGCCAGCTGCCCGACAGCCTGCCGTTCCTCGTCCTGCCCGACGTGCCGTTCACGGTCGAGACACTCCGCATCGTCACCCCCTACGCCCTGGGCGTCGCCTTCGTCGGCCTGATGGAGTCACTGATGACGGCGAAGCTGGTCGACGACCTCACCGACACGCACTCGAACAAGACGCGCGAGTCCTGGGGCCAGGGCGTGGCCAACATCGTCACCGGCTTCTTCGGCGGCATGGGCGGCTGCGCCATGATCGGCCAGACGATGATCAACGTGAAGTCCGGCGCACGCACGCGGCTGTCGACCTTCCTCGCCGGCGTCTTCCTGCTGATCCTGGTCGTCGTCCTCGGCGATGTCGTCAGCATCATCCCGATGGCCGCGCTGGTGGCCGTGATGATCTTCGTGTCGATCGCGACCTTCGACTGGCACAGCCTGCGCACCCTCTCCACGATGCCGAAGAGCGAGACGACCGTGATGCTGTCCACGGTCGCGGTCACCCTGGCCACCCAGAACCTGGCCATCGGCGTCGGGATCGGCGTCCTGGTGGCCTGTGTGCTGTTCGCCCAGCGCATCGCCCACCTCGTCGAGGTCAGCCGCGTGGAAGAGCCCGATGGCACCGTGCGGTACACCGTCGACGGCGCGCTGTTCTTCGCCTCGAGCAACGACCTCTACACGCAGTTCGAGTACGCCCACGATCCGCACGAGGTGGTGATCGACCTGTCGAACGCGCACGTGTGGGACGCCTCGACGGTCGCCGCCCTCGACGCCATCACGCACAAGTACCAGACGCGCGGCAAGAGCGTCGAGATCATCGGCCTGAACGAGCACTCCTCCGACCGTTACGAGCGGCACACCGGCCAGCTCTCCGGGGGGCACTGATGCAGCCGACCGGCCGGGTGGGGCTGCTGCAGATCGGCCAGGTCGCCGAGCGCACCGGGCTGAGCCTGCGCACCATTCGCTTCTACGAGGAGAACGGGCTGGTCCAGCCGACCACCCGGACCGGCGGCGGGTTCCGGCTCTACAGCGAGGACGACGTCGCGCGCCTGGAGGTCATCAAGCGGATGAAACCCCTCGGTTTCCGCCTCGAGGAGATGCAGGAGCTGCTGACCCTGCTGGCCGACCTGGCCCGGACCCCGGACGACGAGGCGCTCATCGACCGGCTCCGGATGTTCCACGAGGCGGCGAGCGCGAGGGTCCGGGCGCTGCGCGAGCAGCTGGCCGTCGCCGAGGGGTTCGCGGCCACGCTCGCCGATCACCTGGAGTCATCGGCGCGCTGAGCCAGGTCTCGATCGGGTGACGAGTGCCGCCGTCGGGCTGCCCCGGTTCCGGCGGCCCAGCAGGCTGTCGAGGTGCGTCTGTCCGCCCCGGGCCTGCCGGGCCTTCCGCCCGAGCTGGCCGGACCGGTGGCGGTGGAGCTGGCCAGGCCGGTGAAGGAGATCCCACCGGCGCACGCCCTGCCCGGTGGCTGCGTCTACGAGCCCAAGTGGGACGGCTACCGGCTGGTGATCGTCCGGCAGGCCGGGTCCACGCGCCTGTGGTCCAAGCAGGGCCGCGACCTCACCGACCGGTTCCCCGACGTCGCCGCCGCCGCGATCGCCCAGGTGCCCGCGGGCACCGTGGTCGACGGCGAGGTCGTCATCTGGAACGGCGACAGGCTGGACTTCGGCCTGCTGCAGCGCCGCATGGTCACCGCGGCGAGCCGGATCGGCGGGCTGGTGGCCGCCTCGCCGGCGTCCTACGTCGCCTTCGATCTGCTGGCCGCCGGCGGAGCCGATCTCCGCGGCGAACGGCTGGCGCGCCGCCGGACGGCGCTGGAGGCCCTGGCCGAGCGGTGGGCGCCGCCGCTGCAGCTGTCGCCGTCCACGTCGGATCCCGCCGAGGCGCTGCGCTGGTTCGAGGACTTCCGCCATGCCGGGGTCGAAGGGCTGGTGGCCAAGGGGGCCGGTACGCGCTATGCGCCCGGCCGCCGGGAGTGGCTGAAGGTCAAGTCGTGGGAGAGCACCGAGGTCGTCGCCGGCGGGGTCATCGGGCCGATCGGCGCCCCGAGCCAGCTCGTGGCCGGTCGCTACCGGGACGGCGAACTGGTCGTCGTGGGCCGCACGGGCCCCTTGTCACCCGCTCAGTCCGCGGAGCTGGCCGCCGTCCTCCGGCCGGCCGACGGGCTCCACCCCTGGCCCGACCGGATCGGCACCGGCGCCTTCGGCGGCGGGCGGCTGTCGGTGCCGCTCACGCGCATCGCGCCGACCACGGTGGTGGAGATCAGCGCGGACGCCGCTCTGCAGGCAGGGGTATTCCGTCATCCGCTGCGGTTCCTGCGGGTACGCCCCGACCTGCGCCCGGAGGATCTCCCGCCGATCAGCTGACCGGATGCTCCCGTGCGGCCGTTCCATCAGCAGAAGGAGCCGGCCCGAGGGCAGTGCTCGGAACGCGCCCGTCAGTGCATCGTCAGGCCGCGCCGGCTGAGCACCCGCCGCTCCAGGGGAGCGAAGATCAGCAGCTCGATGGCGACGCCGACCACGAGGATGAGCGTGATCGAGGTGATCACCAGGGACATCTGCGACAGCTCGCGGCCCATGTTGAGCAGCTGACCGAGCCCCTGACCGAGAGCAGGCGAGTACGTGATGAGCTCGGCAGCCATCAGCGAGCGCCAGGCGAACGCCCAGCCCTGCCGAAGGCCGCCCAGGTAGCCCGGCAGCGCGGCCGGCAGCAGCACGTACCGGGTGCGAGCGAGGGCCGAGAGCCCCAGCACCCGACCGACCCGGTCGAAGAGCGGCGGCACCTGCTTCATGCCGCTGAGCAGACCGTTGGCGATCGACGGCACGGCACCCAGCAGGACGACGGTGTAGATGGCCGCGTTCGTCAGGCCGAACCAGATGATCGCGGCCGGCACCCAGGCGACCGACGGCAGGCTCTGCAGTCCGCTGACGATCGGCCCGATCGCAGCGCGCAGCCACCGGCTCCACCACATGGCCAGGCCGAGCACCGTGCCGATCAGCAGCGACAGGGCGAAGCCGCTCGCCCCTCGGCTGAGGCTCGTCCAGATGGCCTCGCCGGCACGCCCGTCGACCACCGTGCCCGTGAAGGTGGCCCAGACGCGGGCCGGCGGCGGCAGGGCGTAGGCCGGCTTGATCCCAGCCAGGACGGCGAGCTGCCAGACACCCACGAGCACCGCGAGGAAGACGAGCGGCGGCAGCACCGATCGCAGGAAGACGCGGCCGGGGCCGGGACGGGGCGGCAGCTGCACGCCGGCGTCGAGGGCGTCGAGGCCCGCGACGACCGCGCGCTCCTCCTGATCGGCCGCCGCCCCGCGCCGGATGCGGTCCCTGCGCTGCAGGTCAGTGGCCATGGCGGCTGATCTCCTCGTGCAGCTCGCGGGTGATCTCCGCGGCGAGTGAACTGACCCCGGGCGACTCGATGGTGCGCGGCTGCGCAATGTCGACCTGCCACTGTCGGACGATGCGGCCCGGCCGGGAGCCCATGAGGACGACGCGCTGACCCAGCCGTGCCGCCTCGCGCACGTTGTGCGTGACGAAGACGACCGACAGGCCCTGTTCGGACCACACGCGGGTCAGCTCCTGGTGGAGCACGTCCCGGGTGATGGCGTCCAGCGCGGCGAACGGCTCGTCCATGAGCAGGACGGAGCTGTCCTGGGCCAGCGACCGGGCGAGCGCCACCCGCTGGCGCATGCCGCCGGACAGCTCGTGCACCCGCTTGCCCTCCTGACCCCCCAGGTTGACCAGGTCCAGCAGGCGGGAGGCCTCGGCGCGGCGCTCGCCCCGGCCGACGCCCCGGGCGCGGAGCGCGAGCTCCACGTTTCCCGCGGCGGTCAGCCAGGGCAGCAGGGCCGGCTCCTGGAACATGAGCGCCGGCCGCTTCGCCGACACCTCGATCCGGCCGGCGGTCGGCTCGGTCAGTCCGGCGATCAGGTTGAGCAGAGTCGACTTCCCGCAGCCCGATGCCCCCACGAGGCAGACGAACTCCCCGGCGGCGACGGTCAGGTCGACCCCGTCGAGCACGGCGGGACGGTCCCGCTCGAAGCGCTGCGAGACCCCCTCCACCCGCACCGCGGCCCGGGCCGGGGCGGGGGCGCGGGAGACCCGCGCCCCCGCCGGCACCAGGATCTCGGCGATATGCGGCTGAGCAGTCATCGCGGCGTCCCCCTCCTGATCCTGATCGGGTCCCTCAGTCCTGCCCGAGCCCGCCGGCCGAGACCGGGTCGAGCGTGAGGCCGGCGAGGACCCCGTTGAGCAGGCGCAGGTCGTAGATGCCGTCGAGGTCGACCTCGGTCTCCGTGGTCCCGGCCCGGAAGCCGTCCTCGGCCGACTGCTCGAGTCCCGAGGCGATCGGGTCCCAGGTCGGGGTCAGCTCCTCCCAGGCGCGGTCGAGAACCGCGGCGGGGATGGCATCGCTGCCGGCGGCCCGCAGGCCCTCGTTGACGGAGGCCTTGGCCGCGTCGGCGTCGTCCGTGGCGAACTGCACCGCCGCCACGTGACCGCGCAGCAGCGCGGAAACCGTGTCCGGGTACTTCTCGAGGAACTCGGTCGCCACGATCAGGTGGGTGGTGACGAACGCACCCTCGGGCCACAGGTCGCGCTCGTCGACCAGCACCTTCGCGCCCGCCTCGACGACCAGGCGGGAGGCCCACGGCTCGGGCAGCCAGGCGCCGTCGACGTCGCCGGCCCTGAAGAGGTTGAGCGTGTCGGCGTTGGGCGTCGGCGTGATGGTCACGTCGCCGGTGCCCTCGACGCTGTTCTCCAGCCCCTCGTCGGTCAGCCAGGTACGCAGGGCGACGTCCTGGGTGTTGCCCAGCTGCGGCGTCGCGAGGGTCGCGCCCTTCAGATCGGCGGAGGTGTCGATCCCCTCCCGCACGACGAGCTGAGCACCGCCGGAAGCGGCGCCGGCGATGATGCGGACCGCGTCCCCGTCGCTCTGGCCGTAAGCGTTGATCGTGGGGCTAGGGCCGATGTAGGCCGCGTCCAGCGCACCGGCGAAGAGCGCCTCCACCTCGTCCGGACCGGCGTTGAACACCTGCGTCGTGAGGGTGGTGTCGCCGAGCTCCTTGTCGAAGAGCCCCTGCTGCACGCCGATGAGGGCGGGGGCGTGGGTGAGGTTGGCGAAGTAGCCGAGGCGCAACTCGTCGGCCACGCCGCTCCCGGTGCTCGAGTCGGCGGTGCCGCCGTCGGCCGAGCTGTCTCCGCCGCAGGCCGCGACGGCCAGCACGAGGGGGGCGACGACGAGCGCCGCGAGGGTGCGGCGCAACGGGGGCGCGATCAAACGCATGGGTCCTCCTGACAACTGCGGCCGCGGTGCGGCCACATGGTTCGCGGGCGGTGCGGCCTCGGCGGAGGACCGCACCGTCTGTGCGTGGCAGAGAGGACGGTAAAGGGCACTATTCCTATCGGTTTGATCGGTTTACTAGGTTACAACCATCGAGTGAGTCCTCCGGCGCGCGTCGCAACCTTTTGTGCTGGATCTCGTACGTAGCGTGATCGGCGGAGACTCAGGGCCGCTGCGGAACCCGGCCCAGGGCAACCAGGAGACGCCGCAGCAGGCCCTCCAGCACCTCGCGTTCCTCCTCCGGAAGGCCCTCGAGCAGCCCCCGCTCGGTGTCCAGGTGGTCGGGCAGTGCGGCGTCCAGCGCCTCCCGACCGGCCGGCGAGAGGGTCACCACGACCGCCCGGCCGTCCGCCTCGCTGCGTTCCCGCGTGATGAGCCCCTTCTCCTCCAGTCGGTCCAGCCGCTGGGTGATGGCCCCCGACGTCACCAGCGCCGACCGCATGAGCGCCGTAGGCGTGAGCTGATAGGGCTTCCCCGCCCGGCGGAGCGCCGCGAGGACGTCGAAGGAGGGGGCATCGAGGCCGTGCCGCGCGAAGGTCGCCCGCTGGGCGAGGTAGACCTCCCGCTGCAGCTGCGTGATGCGCCCGATGATCCCCATGGGAGAGCAGTCGAGATCGGGCCGCTCGCGCCCCCACTGCTCGAGGATCTGGTCGACCGCGTCCTCCACGACGCTCACGGTAGTTCGCCCGCCCCGGCAGGCCGGATCGACCGCAGCTCCGCCTCCAGCTGGTCGAGGTGCTCGCCGAAGGTGTGGGCCGGCCGCCCCACCAGAGCCTCCAGCACCCGGGGACTGCCGGCGAAGCCGTGTGCCCGGTAGTGGTCGAACATCAGCCGGCGGCAGTGGGCGGCATAGTCCGCGACGGGTGGCACCGGTCCGCCGGGGGCGGCGTCGACAGCGGTGACCTCCCGACCCAGCCGGGACCCGAGAAGACCGGCGATCCGTCGGGCGGTCAGTGGCTCGGGCCCCGCCACCTCGAACGTGCCGCCGTCCAGGCCGTCCTCGGTGAGCAGCACGGCGGCGGCCTCCGCCACGTCACGGAGGTCCACCAGCGACTGCGCCCGCTCCAGCCCCCACGGGCTGCGGAACCGTCCGGTCACCGCGGCGTCCGCCAGGCCGCCGTCCAGGTTGGCGCTGTAGGCGCCGGGCTGGAGCACCCGCCACGCCAGCCCGCTGCGGTCGAGCGCCTCCTCCACGCGGTCCTTGGCCGCGTGGTGCGGCATCGACCGGGCCTGGGGGCGCAGTACCGAGTGGTAGACCAGCCGCGGCACGCCGGCCCGGCGAGCGGCGGCCAGGACCGCCGTCGCGCCGGTCGCCTCCGCCGGGTCGAAGTTCGGCCAGATCAGGTACAGCGCCCGGGCTCCGGCCAGCAGCGGCTCCACCGCGGCGGGCACGGTGAGATCGGCGGCGACGGCGTCGACGCTCAGCGCGGTGAGGTCCGGGTGCGGCCGGCCGGAGCGCACCACGGCGCGGACCTGCTCGCCTCGCGACCACAGGGCACGGACGACGGCGGTGCCGGTCGCGCCGCCCGCCGCCGTCACCACGATCACCCCGGTACCTCAGCAGTGAGCTATCGGGGCGTCAAGCGGCCGCCCGGCAGGTCGGCGGATCGGGCTGGTCCGCGCTCAGCGCAGGCGCGTGCTGAGCCTGACCGTGAGACCCGCCGCGCCCGGCACCACGTCGACGTGGTCCCAGAGCTTGCGCGCCAGCCACAGGCCCATGCCGCCGCGGCCCAGGTCGGGCCCGTGCGCGGGGGCGAATCCGGAGAAGGGATCGGAGTACGTCGTCCCCCGGTCGGTGATCGCGCAGACCAGCTGGTCGCCGTCGGTCCACACCCGGGCCGACACCGGCCGCACCCCGTGCCGGAAGGCGTTGGAAGCGATCTCGGCGGCCGCGAAATGGAGGTCCTCCCGCAGTTCGCGGTCCGGCACCCGTGCGGCGATGACCGCGGCGAGCTGGCGGCGCAGGCTGGCCAGCGAGGGAGCGTCGTCCACGGAGAAGACGGGCGCACCGTCCTCGGCCGGCTCCCTCGGCAACGGCAGGGAGGGCACGTAGGTGCCCGGATCCTGGAAGGCGGTACTGGCCGACCAGCCCAGGACGGTCACGAGGTTCGGGTGGGTCTTGGCGGCGCTGTCGATGACCTGGGCGGAGAGCCGGCGGCGGTCGTAGAGGCACAGGGCGGCGACCGGCTCGGCAGCCATGAGGCGGTTGAAGACGGACTCGAAGCGCTGGCCCTCACGCCAGTCGGCCGGACGGGGACCGAAGTCGATTCCGGCCAGCACGCGCAGCCGGCCGGACCCGTTGGCCAGGGCCCGCTCGAGGTACCGCCGGCTCAGCCCCAGGGCGTCGGGCGCCCGGGCACCGAGCAGGCTGATCCCCGGGTCGTTGACCACGTTGCTGGCGCGCTCACCGAGGGCGGCACAGATGGTCTCGACGATCCCCGCCGGACAGCTCAGTGCCACCAGATCACCGGCCGCCAGGCCGGCATCGAGGAAGGGCAGCGCGACGGCGATCAGTTCCGCATCGGACCCCACGACAGCGGCCCCGTGCCGATGATCGGCGGACGAGGGACGGGCTGTCCGGGGCGCAGCCGCGGTGGCCGACGTCGGACTCTCCTTGCCGGCTCCGTCCACCAGCCCCTCGAGTTGTGCGGGGCCGGTGATCTCCGGCCGACTGAACATTCATTCTGAGACATGGAGCTTGACGGACCGTCACCGGGGGCGGTGCGAGGCGCCGTCCGCGCGTGTCACGTCGCCTGGGTCGGCTCCCCGAGGCGCCCGGCGCAGGACGCTGAGCCGAGCCAGGCGTGCGGCGCGCCCTGGTAAGACCATCCCAGGCGAGGCCGTTGACCGCTCGTCCACAGCGCCGGCACCCGCTTGTCGCCGGCCCGCGAACCGAGCAGGGAGAACGCGTTCCGCGCCTTCAGCACGCCCGGGTCGGACACCAGCACGGCCAGGCCCTCCGCGATGGTCAGCGGCGAACGGCCGCCGCCCAGCAGCTGGGGGAGGACCTCGGCCGGCGCCTGCCCGAGGGTGTCCGCGCCGGTGTCGACGTCGAGGAGCAGATACGGGGCGGTCGGCACCTCCAGGCCCGGCAGCGGCCGGAACCGCCCGACGTCGTCGTCGTCCATCGTGGTGAAACCGGCCCCGCCGACCGTGTGGACGCCCGCGAGGACGTCGGAAACGGCGACGTCGGGGACCACGACGACGAACGGGATGCCGGCGGTGCCGTCGACGGGTGGCGGAAGCAGGTCGCGCAACGGCTCGAGGAACGCCCGAAAGCAGGTGTCGGGCAGATCCAGGTGCGCCGGCAGACCGGCCAGGGTGAGCGCGTCGACCTGCCGGTCGAATTCGAGCTCCGCCTCCGTGGGGGTGGTCAGTGGCCACCCGGTCAGTGGCAACCCGGTCAGTGGCAACCCGGTCACGGGCAGACCGGACATGGGCAGACCGGACATGGGCAAGGCGGACATCGGACCCCTCTCGTCCGGACGCCCCCCAGCCCGGAGGGCGAGGGGTGTCGGGGAACGATCAGCGGCCACTCACGAGTCCCCCGGCCGCCGGCCAGCCAGCTTATCCAGATCGGCGCGGTCCGGGCCCCCTTCCGACCGAACTTCTGCCAGATCCAGGGCGCCGCAGTCCAGGCCGCGCAGTACCAGCACGGCCAGGGCGCGAGCGGTCGCCGGCTCGTCCAGCACCCCTCCCGCCCTCCGGTCCAGGTACACCGCCAAGCGTTCGGCAGCGGCCGGGAGCGCGGCCCGGAAGAACGCGTAGGTGGCGGTGTAGCGGGTGACCAGCTGTGCCGGGTGCAGGTCCCAGCCCTGGTAGAAGCCGTGCTCCAGCGCCCGGCGGACCAGCGCGGCGTGCAACCGCCACGCGGCCCTCACCTGGTCGCGCGGGCCGACGGGGAGCACGTTGGTGGAGCCGTCGACCGCATGTGCCCCGGTGCCGGCCACCGCCACCTGCATGACGTGCTTGGCGAAGTCGGCGGCCGGGTGGTCCGAGGACTGCTGCGCCGCCGCGATGCCGAGTGAAGCGCTGTAGTCGTACGTGCCGTAGTGCAGGCCGATCAGGCGGTGACCGGCGGCATGCACCATCCGGGCCGCCGTGGCAGCGCCGTCCGGGCCCAGCACCGACTGCGGCGTCTCGATCTGCAGCTCCAGGTCGAGCCGGACGCCGTGGGCGTGCTCCAGGGCCTCGAGCACGGGCAGGAAGGCGCGCACCTGCTCGACGTCGGTCACCTTGGGCAACGTGACGACCGATCGCAGCGGCAGGGACGCGTCCGCCGCGGCCTGGCACTCCCCCAGGCAGGCCAGGAAGAGGTCGAGGCTGCGGACGGCGCGGTGGCGGGTCGGCGCCTCGAGCGACTTGACCCGGATCCCGAAGGACGGCGGCACCCTGCCGACGGCCGGGTCGGCGGTCAGGGCCCGCGCCGCCCGCAGGACGTCGTCGTCCTCGGCGTCCGCCGTACCGCGGTAGCCGTCTTCCGCGTCGACCCGCAGGTCCTCGATCGGCTCCGTCGCGAGCTTGGCCCGTACCCGCGGCAGAACCTGCTCGAGGAGCGCGGGGGCGAGCCCGAGATCGGGCAGCCCGTGCTCGTCGAGGGCGGCCAGGGCGGCCGTTCCCCACCCCGCGGCCAGCCCCGGCACGACGGCGTCGGCGGGCACGTAGCAGGTGTGCACCGGCTGCCGATCCGGCCGGTCGCCGGGAAAGGCGGCCAGCCGGGCGGCGTCGACCGGGGCCAGACGGCGGTCGAGCTCGGCGTAGACGCCCTGGTCAAGCCGCATCAGTCGATGAGCTCGTACGCCGGCAGGGTCAGGAAGTCGGGGAACTCCTCGGCCAGGGCCACCTGCTCGAGCAGCCGGCGGGCGTCATCGAGGTTCTCCAGCTGGCCGATCCCCTCCACCTCCTCCGCGACCACGCGGCGGACCAGCTCCTCGGTCACCGTCTCCCCCGTGTCCAGTTCCACCCCCGCGTGCACCCACTGCCAGATCTGCGAGCGGCTGATCTCGGCGGTGGCGGCATCCTCCATGAGGCCGTGGATGCCGACCGCGCCGTTGCCGGCCAGCCAGGCGGCCAGGTACCGCAGGGCGACCTCGACGTTGCCCCGCAACCCGGCCATGGTCCGGTCACCGGGGACGCCGGCCACGTCCAGCAGTTGCTCCGGCGCGACGCGCACGTCCTCGCGCCGGCGGTCCAGCTGGTTGGGCCGGTCGCCGAGGACGCCGTCGAAGACCTCTCGGCAGAGCGGCACCAGGTCGGGGTGGGCCACCCAGGAGCCGTCGAAGCCGTCGCCGGCCTCGCGGGCCTTGTCCTCGCGGACCTTGGTCAGCGCGCGCTCGTTGGCCTCGGGGTCGCGGCGGCTCGGGATGGCGGCGGCCATCCCGCCGATCGCCATCGCGCCCCGGCGGTGGCAGACGCTGACCAGCTGCTCGGTGTAGGCGCGCATCATCGGCGCGGTCATCGTCACCGCGCCCCGGTCGGGCAGCACGAAGTCCGGTCCGGCGTCCCGGAAGACCTTGATCACGCTGAACAGGTAGTCCCACCGGCCGGCGTTGAGCCCGGTGGCATGGCTGCCGAGCGCGTGCAGCATCTCCTCCATCTCGAAGGCGGCCGGGATCGTCTCGATCAGCATGGTCGCCCGGATCGAGCCCGCCGGGAGGTCGAGCACCTGCTCGGCGTGGTCGAACACCAGCGCCCACAGCCGCGCCTCCAGGGCGCCTTCCATCTTGGGCAGGTAGAAGTACGGCCCGCTGCCGCGGTCGAGCTGCTCGCGGGCGTTGTGGAACAGGTACAGGCCGGCGTCGACCAGCGCGCCGACCGTCGGCTCCCCGTCGACCAGCAGGTGGCGTTCGGGCAGGTGCCAGCCGCGGGGACGCGGCACGATCGTCGGCAGGTCGCCGTCCTCCCGTAGCCGGTACTCCCGTCCGTCCGGGGCGGTGTGCGCGAGGGTCCGGCGGACGGCGTCCCGCAGCACCACCTGCCCGCCGACGACGTTGCGCCAGTGCGGGGTGTTGGCGTCCTCCAGGTCGGCCAGCCAGACGTTGGCGCCGCAGTTGAGCGCGTTGATGGCCATCTTCGGCTCGGTGGGGCCGGTGATCTCCACCCGGCGGTCGACCAGACCCCGCGGCGGCGGCGGCACCCGCCACTGGCCGGCACGGACGTGGGCGGTCGCCTCGCGGAAGTCGATCCGGCGGGCGGTGGCGATCTCGGCCCGCCGGGCGGCCCGGGCGGCCAGCAAGGCGTCGCGGTGCGTGCCGAAGCGGGCCTGCAGATCGGCGAGGAAAGCCAGCGCCTCCGGCGTCAGGACCTCCTCGCCCCGCTCGACCGGCGGTCCCTCCACGCGGACGTCCACCATTCGCCGCACCTCTCCTCGACCGGGCCGGGCTGGCATCCTCTCACCGTGGCCGCCCTCGACGACTTCAACGACGAGCCCGCCGAGCAGGCCGTCCGGGCGCTGCGGGCGTGCAACGCCGCCACTCGCTTCGCGGCGGAGGTGGTGGCCGGCCGCCCCTACCGGGACGCCGAGACGCTCGTCGCCCGCGCCGAGGAGGTGGCCCGCGGGCTGCCCTGGAGCGAGGTCGCCATCGCGCTGGCGGCCCATCCGCGGATCGGCGACCGCGTGGCGGGCTCCACCGCAGCGGCGGCCGCGTCCCGCCGGGAGCAGCGCTCGATGTCGGAGGCCGACGACGCCGCCCGGGCCGCTCTCGCCGAGGGCAACCGCGAGTACGAGGAGCGCTTCGACCACGTGTTCCTGATCCGTGCGTCCGGGCGGTCAGCGGAGGAGATGCTCGCCGAGCTGCGACGACGGCTGACCAATGACGAGCAGGCGGAGCGCAGCGAGGTGACCGAGCAACTGGCGCAGATCACCGGGCTGCGGGTGAGAGCTCTCGTGTCATGAGCATCTCGACGCACGTCCTGGACGCCGTCCTGGGGCGGCCCGCCGCAGGGATGACCGTTCGCCTGTTCGCCGGGGACGCGCTGCTGGCCGAAGGGGTGACCGACGGCGACGGCCGGTGCCGGCTGGCGGAGGGAGCGACCGTAATCGGAATCCACCGCCTCGCCTTCGCGACCGGTCCGTGGTTCACCGAGCAGGGCCGGGGAACGTTCTATCCAGAGGTCGTGCTGACGTTCGCGGTCCTCGAGCCCGGCGACCACCACCACGTCCCGCTGCTGCTGAGCCCCTACGCCTACTCGACGTACCGCGGCTCCTGAGTGGAGTGGATTCGTGCACGTCACCGCGACGGATCCACTCCACAAGGTTCCACGTGCAACAGTGCCGCCCATGGCGATCGTGCTCGGACCGAACCAGTACGGAAAGGCGGAGGTCCGGGTCGTCGCAGTCGACCGCAGCGTCTCCCGGCACACGCTGGTCGACCTCAATGTCAGCTCCAGCCTGCGCGGTGACTTCGCCGCGGCGCACACCGCCGGTGACAACGCCCACGTCCTGACGACGGACGCGCAGAAGAACACGGTGTTCGCCTTCGCCCGGGACGGGATCGACTCCCCCGAGGCGTTCGCGCTCCGGCTGGCGACGCACTTCGCCCGCTCCTTCGACTGGGTCACCGGAGCCAGGGTCGAGGTCGAGTCCTACGGCTGGGAGCGGATATCGGTCGCCGGCGTCGAGCACGACCACTCGTTCCGCCGGGCCGGCGGCGAGGTGCGGACGGCGGTCGCCACCGTGGGCGGGGACGGCGTCCACGTGCTCGCCGGCCTCACCGGCCTCGTCGTCCTCAAGACCACGGGCTCGGAGTTCTGGGGCTATCCGGTCGACCGCTACACCACCCTGCCCGAGACCCGGGACCGCGTCCTGGCCACCGCCGTCACCGCCCGCTGGCGCTACACGGGGACGGATCCGGAGTTCGACAGCACCTTCGCCGGGGTGCGGAACGTCCTGCTCGAGGCCTTCGCCTCCACCCACTCCCTGGCCCTGCAGCAGTCGCTGTTCGCGATGGGCGAGGCGGTGTTGGAGCGGTTCCCCGACGTGGCCGAGATCCGCATGTCCATGCCCAACAGGCACCACTTCCTGCAGGACCTCGCGGCGTTCGGCCTCGACAACTCCCTCGACGGCGACGGCGCAGTCGTCTACCACGCCGACGACCGCCCCTACGGGCTGATCGAGGGCACGGTTCTGCGGGACGACGTCCCTGCGGCCGAGGTGGCCTGGCTCGGGACCCCCGGCTTCTGCTGAGGGGCGCCGACTGTCGAGTTGTTGCCGCGACACCTGCGCGGCACGCCGGTACGGGCGGCACCAACTCAGCGGTCGGCGGAACGAGAACGACGGCGGAGGGAAGCCCCCCACCGCCGTCGTCCCTCGAGGTCGCTCCGGGCGCGTCAGTACCGGAATCGCGCGACCGAGCTCTGCAGCGAGGTGGCCATCTTCGCCACCTCGTCGATGGCGACCTGCGCGTCGTTCATGGCGCTGGTCGTGGACGCGGTGGCGGTGGCCACGGCATCGATGTTCTCGGCGATCTCCTGCGCGGACTGGGCCGCCTCGCTGACGTTGCGGTTCATCTCCGCCGTCGTGGCGGTCTGCTCCTCCACGGCTGCGGCGATGGTGCTCTGCGAGTCGTTGATCAGCGCGATGATCGAGGAGATCTCACCGATCGCCCGGACGGCGCCGTCGGTGTCGCTCTGGATCGCCTGCACCCGGTCGGTGATGTCCTGGGTGGCCTTCGCCGTCTCCTGGGCGAGCTCCTTGACCTCGTTGGCGACGACGGCGAAGCCCTTGCCGGCATCGCCCGCCCGGGCCGCCTCGATCGTGGCGTTGAGCGCGAGGAGGTGGGTCTGCTCGGCGATCGAGGTGATCACCTTGACCACGCCGGCGATCTCGAGCGAGGACGCCCCGAGCTTGGCGACCGTCGCCGTGGTCGCGTCGGCGGCCGTGACCGCCTGGGCCGCCACCCGCGACACCTCACTCGCGTTCTGGGCGATCTCGCGGATCGAGGAACGCATCTGCTCCGACCCCGCCGAGACCGTCTGCACGTTGGTCGACACCTGCCCGGCCGCAGTGGCGACGATTCCGCTCTGTGCGGCGGACTCCTCCGCGAGCCGGGCCATGTCCTGGGCGCTGGCGGAGAGCTCCTCGGTGGCCGAGGCCAGTGTCGTCGAGCTGTCGCCGATCGCGCCCAGGACCGCGCGCATGTTCCCCATCGAGACTTCCAGCGCGGCGGCCACCTGGCCGACCTCGTCCTTGCTGTCGATCCCCGTCGTGTTGCACAGATCGCCGTCGGCCAGGCCGGTCACCACGGCCACCACCCGGCGCAGGGGCCGGACGACGGAGCGGGTGATGACCCAGCCCAGCAGCGCGAGCGCCAGGACACCGGCCGCCGCCACGATCACCGCCAGCCGGGTCGCAGTGCTGCGGTGCTCCGCACTGGCCGCCGCGGCGCCGTCCGCATAGGCGGTCGCCTCGTTCCCGAGGGTCGGCATCGCCTCCTGGAGCTGCGTGAAGGCGGTGCCGAACTGGGGGTAGGCGGCCCGCGCGGCGGCCGGGTCGGTGCCGGCGAGCGCGACGATCTGCCGGGCCGACGCCAGGTAGGACTCGACGGCCGGGGTGATGTGCTCCACCGCGCCGACGATCTCGGGGCTCAGGTCGTCGGCGCGCATCTCGGCGAAGAGGCTCTCGAAGCGGCTGCTGTGCGCGGCGAGCTCGGTGACCGCGGCGGAGTACTGCGGGCCCGCGCCCCCGGTGAGCAGCGCCTGCAGGACGTCGGCCCGGACCGCGTCGTGCATCATGTCCGCTTCCAGCGCGTCCCCGATGGCCTCCGCACTTGCCTGGACGTCCTTGGTCCGCTCCCCGGCCGCTCCCAGGGCCTGCACGGTGACGACGGCGAAGCTGCCCAGCGACAGCCCGCCCGCGGCGACGAGGGCGGCCAGCTTCACGCCGAGCGGTCGGTCGGACCAGAGGTTGCGCGCCATGGGGGTTCTCCTGAGCGGACGGTCCGCGGTGGGGCGTCCGCCGCACCGTTGCCCGGGAGTTCGGCGCCGGCTTGAGTGACTACAGCCAAGAAACCACAAAGTTTCGAACTTCCGGGTTCCGGGTCACGTTTGGCGCGGAAGCGGGATGCCGGCCGCCGGTGGTGCTCGCAGCAGCCACGTGGGGTTGCCCGTCGCGACGAGGGTGCCGTTGCGCCGGACCTGGGGCCGGACGAAGCACGAGGCGGCCGTGTTCACCGACACGGCCACCGTGCCGGTTCCCCCGGTGCCGAACGCCGAGGCCGGGAAGCCGGCCACCACCGCCGTCGCCGGGTCCTGGCCGGTGAAGTCGACCGGACCGCGGACCAGCTCGACGGTGGAGCCGCCGGGCAGGGCGGTCGCGCCGATCTCGATGGTCCGCGACGTGCGGCTGCTGACCGACGCCTTGCCCATGGGCACCTCGCCGTCGACGAGGGTGTCCAGGTCCAGTCCGGGGCAGGCGTTCGGGTGGTAGGTGAACGTCCGGCCGGCCGCCAGGGCCTGGACTAGGTCGGCCTGGCCCGTGGACGCCGCCCAGAGCCCGGTCAGGAAGCCGTTGCTCAGCGGCCGCCAGTCGCGACCGGAGTGGTCGTCGCTCACCCCGTTGCCGGTCAGCCATCGCGCGCGCCGGGAGAAGGTGTCCCAGAAGGCCAGGTGCTGGGCGAAAGGCTCGAAGCCCCGAAGCGCGTAGCCCACCTCGAGGACGTCGGCGCCCAGGAAGTCGTCGGCGGAGCGTGCGGCGAAGAACTGCCGCCGCCGCTGGTCGGCCTCGGCCTGGGACAGCTGCGGCCCCGCCCCGAAGCCGAGCGGGTGGTTCCACGAGACCACGCCCCCACCGGCGTGCACGCGACCGATCATGTCGCGGTAGTACGTGCGCCAGTTCGACAGCGTGACGGCGGACTTCAGGGCCCACTCGGGTGGCGTCCCGAAGACGTTGCAGTGCGCGATCTCCTCCGGCCCCATGCTCACTTCCTCGGACGCGATGCCGAGAACGGGGTACCGGCTCGATTAGTACTGGGCGAAGGTGTCCTGCGCGGCGCGGACGCTGGCGGCGTCGTGGCGGGGCCGGTTGACGGTGACCGACCGGAGATTCACGTCGGCCACCACCCCGCGCCGGGGGCTGGTGCACACGAAGCTCAGCAGGAAGCTCGAGTGGTCGATGGCCAGCATGGCCGGCCAGATCGCCCGGATGTCGGCCTCGGGGCTCAGCGTCAGCGTCGTCCCGTCGGCCGGCATCGGGGCCTGGGCCTGCAGCCATGCCGCGCTCCACCAGACGACGCCATCGCGTGCGCCCAGCCTGGCCCCCCGCGGACCCGGGCGCCAGGGGGCCCGCGCATCGGGTCAGCGGCGGGTGGAGACCGTCACGGTGAACTTCGCAGTGGCGTCGGCGACCTTGGTGGGGCCGACCAGCCGGGACAGCGCCGGCTTGTACCGCAGCGAGCCGTTGTAGACAGTCCACAGCTCGCCACCGGGCCTCAGCACCCGGGCGGCGGCGGCGAACAGTCGGTCGGCCGCGGTCGTGACGACCGCGGCTCCCACGTGGAACGGCGGGTTGCAGACGACGAGGTCGACGCTGCCGTCGGCCACCGTCGCGGCGGCGTCGTCGCGCACCACGCGGATGCGCTCGGCAAGGCCGTTGGCTGCTGCGGTGGCTGTGGCCGAGGCCACCGCCGCGGCGGACTGGTCGACGGCCAGCACGGTGAGCTCCGGCCGGCTGCGGGCGAGGGCGGCGGCCAGCACGCCGGTGCCGCAGCCCAGGTCCAGGGCAGTAGTCGCATCGGACATGCGGTCGAGCGCGCCGAGGAGAGCGCGGGTGCCGAGGTCGATCCTCGGGCCGGCGAACACGGCGCCGTGCGCGCAGACGGTCAGGCCCACATCGGCGTGCTCCTGGCAGCGCGGGAAGGAGAACGGTCCCGGTCGCGGGTCGCGGGCGACCAGTACCCGCGACTTCTGGCGGGCGAGGGTGGCCGAGACGTCGCCGAACGAGCTCCGCAGGACGTCGTTCATCGCATGCGTCATGTGCTTGACCCGGCCGCCGACGAGCACGGTGACACCGGCCGAGGTGGACGCAGCCGCCACGACCTCCGCGATCTCGCGCAGGGCGTCCAGCGCCTTGGGCGCCTGGACCAGCACCAGTCGGGCACCGTCGACCAGCTCCGGTCCCAGCGGCAGGGAGCGGTAGGTGCCGGTCAGCCCGGTGCGCTCCGCATTGCGGCCCAGGGCGAGCTCACCCACCAGCAGGTCCTGGTGCACCCGGACGTCGGCCGCGCCGTGCAGCGCGACCGCGCCCAGGGTCAGCGCCCCGAAGGCATCGTCGACGACGGCGACCTCGCCCGGTCCGCACGCCGCGAGGAGGCCGGCCGCCTCGTCGAGCAGCAGCCGGTCGGTGGCGTCGACGGCAACCAGGTCGGGCGCCTCGATGTCGGGCGCGCGCCGAAGCCGGTCGAACAGCTCAGCAGGATCGGTCACGGTGCGGCCTTTCTGCGGAAGCCTGCCGTGAGCCTGCGAGCGGTGAGGGGCAGGGCCGGTCCTTACTCACACGCCCGGCAGGCCGATGGGGCAGGAGACCCCGGTCGAGTGCACCGGGCAGTAGCCGTTCGGCACCTTGTAGAGGTACTGCTGGTGGTAGTCCTCGGCGTAGAAGAAGCGGTCCAGCGGTGCAATCTCCGTGGTGATCTCACCGTATCCCGCCGCCGTGAGCCGCTCCTGGTACGTGTCGCGGCTGGCGTGGGCGGCCGCCTCCTGCTCCGGCGTCCGGAAGTAGATCGCCGAGCGGTACTGGGTGCCGACGTCGTTGCCCTGTCGCATGCCCTGCGTCGGGTCGTGGTCCTCCCAGAAAACCTTCAACAGCTGCTCGTAGGAGATGACCGCCGGGTCGTAGGCGACGAGCACCACCTCGGTGTGCCCCGTCCGCGCCGAGCAGACCTCCTCGTACGTGGGGTTGGGCGTGGAGCCGCCCGCGTAGCCGGCGGCCGTGGAGTAGATACCGGGGGTCTCCCAGAACACCTTCTCGACGCCCCAGAAGCATCCGGCACCGAAGACCGCCGTCTGCACGCCCTCGGGGAAGGGCGGCTGGATCCGGTTGCCGTTCACGGCGTGGATCTCGGGCAGATGCGGCAGGGGGTCGGGACGGCCCGGCAGGGCGTCCTGGGCCGAGACGGCCTGCGTCGTGGACCGGGAGAACAACATGCCCCGAGCCTAGGCGGCACCCGCAACCCGGTCGCCCGTCATCCATCGCCATGCCCGGCCGCCCCACGGGGTTCCGGCACGTCACCGCGGGGAAGTGCACCGGTCATGTGGCTCTTCTTCACCCGCCGGCTGCGCATGTGGCTGATCCTCACCGTCGTGGTCCCGCTGGCCACCGGATTGTTGCGCCGCATCGGCCGCACGCTGGAGGCGCGCAACGGGTCATCGACCGTCAGCCGGGCCCTGCTCAGGGCCGGCGATCTGGGCGACCGTGCTCGGTCGACACTCCGCGGGGGAGGACGCCGGGCAGACTGACCGGGGTTTCCGTCGCCACGATCCCGAGGTGTGCCTGTGCTCCAACCCACGCTCGAGAGCCGGCCCGCCCCCGGCCCCACCCGTGGCGTGGCCCTGTTCTGCCACGGAGGCACCGTCGCCAACCTGGAGCCGCCACGGGAGCGGGCGCTGTCCCTGGTCCGGATGCGGGCGATCGAGCAGTACGTGCACGGCACCTGCGGCGAGCGCGGCATCGGCACCTATGTCCTGCGCTACCGGATGGCGGGGTGGAACGGGCCGGCCGCCGATGCCTATTCCGACGTCCGCTGGAGCCTCGACCGCATCCGCGAGGAGCACGGGAGCGATGTGCCCGTCGTTCTCGTCGGGCACTCGATGGGTGGCCGAGCGGTGCTCCGGGCCGGCGGCGACCCGCAGGTCGGCTCCGTCTGCGCCCTCGCCCCGTGGACGCCACCCGGCGAGCCGGTGGCGCACCTGCGCGATCGGACGGTGGCGATCCTGCACGGCAGGGGCGACCGCTGGGTGCCCCCCTCCCTGTCGGCTGATTTCGCGGTGCGCGCACAACGCGCGGGCGCCCGCGTGGCCCGCTTCACCGTCGCCGGCGGGCACACCATGCTGCGCCGCGCGCACCTCTGGCACACCTTCGTGCGGGACGTCGTCCTCGCGGGGACGGGCGTGGCGCCGATGCGGCCCGACGTCGAGGAGGCCCTGCACCGGCCCCCGCCCAGCGGCCTGGCGGTGCCCCTGTAGCCCTCGAGATGAACCGGCCTTCTCCGCCACCCGCCGGACGACATCGATCCGCGCGGCAGCCGGGTCGCCATGTCCACCACGGCCCACGCGGCGCGGTTCCTGGTACCTCAGCCCCCGGAGCAGAACCAGGGAGTCGTCGCGGGTGGTCATGGCGTGTCCGCCGGCCCACGCCCGTGCGGCGGGTCTTCCTCAGCCGTGCGGACGGCGTCGTTACCCGCGCCAGGGCCTGAGCCGGAAGCGGGCGGCGTCCCGACCGGTCCGATCCACGCCCACGATCGCGCCGGGTCAGCCCTCCGCGGACCCGGGCTCGGTCATCTGGCGGTTGAGCTTCGCCGCCACCGGGCCGGGCGTCATCGCCGACAGCCGGCCCATCGCCTTGCTCGCCAGGGAGCCGGCGAACACCGAGGCCTCCCCCTTCATCAGGCCGTCGAAGCCCTGCCGTGCCACCTGGGCGGGGTCGTCCTTGTTCTCCATCGCACCGAGCCGGGTGTCGCCGGCGTCGGCCCGGTCGAAGAACTCGGTGTCGGTGGGGCCGGGCAGCAGCGCGGTGACGCTCACGCCGTGGTCCGACAGCTCCTCGCGCAGGGAGAGCGAGAGCGACTGCACGAAAGCCTTCGACGCGGCGTAGACGGACTGGAAGGGGTGCGGCGCCTGTGAGGCCACCGAGGAGGTGAAGAGGATCCGGCCCTCCCCGCGGGCAGCCATGTCCTGGGCCACCCGCTTGGCCAGGTGCACCGTCGAGGCGCAGTTGAGCGCGACGATCCCCAGCTCGGCGTCCAGGTCGGTCTCGATGAAAGGCCCGGCGACGCCGACGCCCGCGTTGAGAGCCGCGGCGTCCAACGGGCGGCCGGCCCCGCGCACGGCGGCCACGAGCCGCTCCACGTCGGCCCGCTTGGTCAGGTCGACACTCACCGGGGCGACCGCGCCGCCCAGCGCTCTCAGCTCCTCGGTCGCGTCGTCGAGCTCGACGTCCTCGGCCGCGACGATCAGGTCGTAGCCGTGCTCGGCGAACTGCCTGGCCAGTTCGAGACCGATGCCGCTGGAGGCACCGGTGACGAGGGCGAGCGGGCGGGCGGCGGGCTGGGACACATCGGCCTCCTGGCGGATCGGGATCTGCCCCTTTTCTGCCCCGCCCGCCCCCGCGTCACGCCTCACACGGCCCGACGTCCCGCCTCACACGGCCGCCTCACACGGCCGCCTCACACGGCGACGGAGACGCCGACCCCGCCACGCGTCTGGGCGCCATAGCGCGCGATCTCCCGCTCGAGGTCCAGCGGCGCGGTGATCGCCGCGCCCTCGGTGACCTCGGGCGTGATCAGGTCGGCCGGCAGCAGCCAGGACACCTCGAACTCGAGTCCGTCGGGGTCCTGCGCGTAGAGGGCCTTGGTGGTCGCGTGATCGGAGGCACCGACGAGAGCGCCGGCCTGCAGGAGAGCGTCCCGGATGCGGGACAGCTCGGCGAGCGTGTCGACCTCCCACGCCAGGTGGTAGAGGCCCACGGTCCGGCGACCGGCCTCGGACGCGCCTGCCCCGGCCCCGATCTGGAAGAGGCCCAGGTCGTGGTCGTTGGTGGAGCCTTCTGCCTGGAGGAAGACCGCGGCGCCGGGGATCTCCATCTTCGCCCGTAAGCCGAGGACGTCGCGGTAGAACGCGTGGCTCCGCTCGACGTCGCGGACGTAGAGAACGGCGTGGTTGAGGCGCTGGACGGGCATGGCGTTCTCCTGCGGTCGGTGAGGTGCGTCAGTCTTCCTCAGCTTAGATGAACTCTCAAGCACTTTGGTGCGAACAGTCGGTCGCAGCGCCGGTATGGACCATTCGCGCGCCCCCGTCCTCGGGGCGCTGCGCGAGTTCCACTGCCCGGCTGACGTCCTGTATTGGCCGGCCCCGGCCACAAGCGGTCTGACCGGGTGCTCATGCCGGATGCCGCCGACTCGTGCTCGACACGGCGCGCGTCGTCGGTTGACCGGGAGCGTGGGGCGTCGCCCCCTCGTTCGGGCCCGCCCACCCAGAGGGCTAGGGTGGGCGGCACAAGAGAAAAAACCGACAGGGGAGCGCTTCGGCGCTGAGAGTGCGGGACACCGCAGACCCTCGAACCTGATCCGGGTCATGCCGGCGCAGGGAGTCTGGAGGAGACATGGCCGATTCGGCCGTCCGTTCGTCGTCCGAGAACGTCGATCCGCAGCCCAGCGCCGCCCGCTGGCGGACGGTGGACATCGTCGTCGCCGCCGTGCTGGGCGTCGCCTTCGGCGTCGTCTTCTGGGCGTGGGGCCTGCTCTGGGCCGCGGTGGGGACGGCGTTCGTCGCCTTTCCGCCCGCTCAGGCCTTCATGTACGGCGTCTGGCTGCTGCCCGCCGTGCTGGCGCCGCTGGTCGTGCGCAAGGCCGGCGCCGGGCTGTTCGCGGAGCTGATTGCGGCGATCGTCTCGGCGCTGCTGGGTTCGGCGTGGGGCTCGATGGTGCTGCTCTACGGCCTGCTGCAGGGGGCGGCGGGCGAAGCCGGCTACGCGGCCTTCGGCTGGCGCCGGTACGGCTGGCCGCAGGCGGTGCTGTCCGCCGCGCTGGCCGGAGGGATGGCCGCGTTCCTCGACCTCTACAACTACTACCCGGACTGGACCGCCGGGTGGAAGACGATCTACACCGCGCTCATCGTGGCCAGCACCGTGGTCGTCGCCGGCGTCGGTGGAATGGCGCTCACCCGGGCGCTGGCCGCCAGCGGCGCGCTGTCCTCGTTCGCGTCCGGCCGCACCCGGGCCTGAGCCGCCATGGGCCCCTCGGGGGTCCGGCTCGCCGGGTGGGGTTTCAGGCACGCCACCCGGCGCGGCTGGGCGGTCCGGGACGTCGACCTCGAGATCGAGCCCGGTGAGCGCGTACTGCTCACCGGGGCGTCCGGGTCGGGCAAGTCCACCCTGCTGCGGGCCCTGGCGGGACTGCTGCCGCCGGAGAGCGGGGATGCCGCCGGTCGGCTGACCGTCGATGGCGGGCCCCCCGAGCGGCGCCGGCACCGGGTCGGCATGGTGTTCCAGGACCCGGACGCCCAGCTCGTGATGACCCGCAGCGGGGACGACGTCGCGTTCGGCCTGGAGAACATCGGCATGCCGCCCGATCGCATCTGGCCGGCTGTCGACGCGGCAATGCACGCCGTCGGTTTCGACCTCGGCCGCGAGCGGCCCACCGCGGCGTTGTCCGGTGGCCAGAAGCAGCGGCTGGTGCTCGCCGGCGCCCTGGCTCCCCTTCCGGGGCTGCTCGTGCTCGACGAGCCCACCGCCCAGCTCGACCCCGAGGGAGCCGACCTCGTGCGGGCGGCCGTGGAGCGGGCCGTCGGCGACCGGTCGGCCACGCTCGTGGTCGTCGATCACGACGTCGAGTCGTGGCGTCCGCTCGTCGACCGGGTGGTGGAGCTGCTCCCGTCCGGTGGCGTAGTCGAGCACGATCGGAGGTGGATCCCGCCGCTCCTGCGGTTCCCCGTGCGCCGGCCGGCGGGATCGGGTGACGTCCTGCTCAGCGCCGACCGGGCCGGCTACACCCACCGGGGTTCCCCGGCGCCCGCCCTGCTGCCGACCGACGCGCTGCTGGTCGGCGGACGAACCCTGGCAATCACCGGCCCCAACGGCAGCGGCAAGTCCACTCTCGCGCTCCTGCTGGCCGGCCTGCGCGCCCCGACCACGGGCCGCGTGGTCGCCGCACCGCCGCTCACCGCGGGCCTGCGTTCACCGGCTCGCCCACCCTCGCGGTGGCGGGCGGCCGAGCTCGTCGAGCGGATCGGCACGGTCTTCCAGCAGCCCGAGCACCAGTTCCTCACCGGCCGGGTGCGTGACGAGCTCTCGCTGGGCCCGCTGCGCTCGGGGACGGGCTCCACCACGGCGGCCCGACTGGCCGACGAGCTGCTCGAGCGGCTCGGCCTCAGCGGCCTGGCCGAGGCCAACCCGTTCACGCTCTCGGGCGGGCAGCAACGGCGGCTCTCGGTGGCGACCGCGCTCGCCACCCGCCCGCGGGTGCTGGTCCTCGACGAGCCGACCTTCGGTCAGGACCGGGACACCTGGGCCGAGCTGGTCGCCCTCCTGGCCGAGCAGCAGGACGGCGAGCGCGCCCTGTGCGTCGTCACGCACGACGCCGCGGTGGTCGCTGCTCTCGCCGACGACGTCCTGCACCTCGGCGTCCGGGCAGCCGTCCGATGAGCGCACCGTTCGCCCTCGGCCCGGCCCGGCCCGTGCCCCTGTCGGGCATCAACCCGGTGGCCCAACTGAGCGCCATCGCCGTCCTGACGGTCGTGCTCCTGGTCAGCGGCGACCTGGTGACGCCGTCGTTCGTGCTGGCCGCCGAGCTCGCCCTGCTACCCGCGGCCGGGCTGACCGCCCCGCGGGAGGTGCTCCGCCGAATCTGGCCACTGCTGATGAGCGCCGCCGGGGTGGCATGGGTGAACGTGGCCTTCGGCTCGCTGTCCGGCGCCGACGCGTGGCTCAGCGGTGCGACGTGGGGGATCCGGGTCATCGCGCTCGCCCTGCCGGGGATCCTGCTCGTCGCCGCCACCGATCCGGTCCGCCTCGCCGACGCCCTCACCATCCACTGGCGGGTGTCGACCCGGTTCGCCTACGGCGCGCTGGCCGCCCTGCGCCTGGTGCCGCTGCTGGCCAGCGAGTGGGAGACCATCCGGCTGGCCCGCCGGGCGCGGGGCGTCGACGCGGGCGCCAACCCGTCCGCGCACGTCCGGCTGCTCGCCAGCACCGCCTTCGCGCTGCTGGTCGGCGCCATCCGGCGGGGCACCCGGCTGGCCACCGCCATGGACGCCCGCGGCTTCGACTCCGGCGTTCCCCGCACCAACGCCCGCGGCTCGGTCCTGCGCCGCCGGGACACCCTGTTCGTCCTCGCCGCCGTCGTCGTCTGCGCGGCGGCGGTGACCCTCAGCGTGCTCCTCGGGGCGTGGCACCCGGTGCTCGCCTGACCTCGTGATCGGTCCCCGCCGGCTGCGCCTCGGCGGCCGTCGATACCCGGGCACCGGCCGGTGACCATGCATCTCGCGGATACGGGCACCGCTGCCGCTAGCGTGCGGGTCGTGGCCGCCTCGATGACCCGGTACGTCGCCCTGCTCCGCGCCGTCAATCTGGGGCGCACCCGCCGCGTCGCCATGCCCCGCCTGCGCGAGGTGCTCGAGGAGCGGGGACACGGCGCGGTGCGCACCCACCTGGCCAGCGGGAACGTTCTCCTGGACAGCGACCTGACCGAGGCGGACCTGGCCGCCGACCTCAGCACCGTGATCGAGCAGGAGTTCGGCTTCGACGTCCCGGTCGTCGTCCGGACCGGAGCGGAGATGGCCGCGGTGCTCGCCGGTGATCCCTTCGCCATGGTCGCGACCGACCTGTCGCGCTACTCGGTCACCTTCCTGCCGGCGGCGCCCGACCCCGCCCGCGTGGATGCTCTTCCACCGCCGGATGGGGGGGAGTACCTGGTCCGGGGGCGCGAGCTCTACCTCTGGCTGCCCGAAGGGCTGCGCGACAGCCCCATGGGCAGCTGGAAGTGGGACCGGCTGCTCGGCGTCGCCGGCACCGCGCGGAACTGGAACACCGTCCAGAAACTGGCCGAACTCGCCTCCTGACACGGCCCCGGTCGCTCCCCCTAGGAGGGTGACGCGCGTCGCAGAAGGTTTGGGACCCCGGCCGAACGCCGATACGACAGTGTTCGGCCTGTCATCCCGACGGCGGCCAGATGTGAGGAGAACAGCGGGTGAGTGGGCAGGCGACCGGGTCGGTCTGGCCCTCCGCATGTCCCCCGGCCGCCAGCACGGTGCGCTCCTGGGAGCTGCACGACATCGCCCAGCTGCCCCAGGTCCGCGCCGAACTCCGCCGCGCCGCGACCGCCACCGACAGGGGACCGGCCGACCCCGACCTCCGTGACCAGCTGATCCTGGCGTTCGACGAGATGGCGTCCAACGCCCTGCGGCACGGTGGCGGCCGAGTACAGGCGGCTGTCCGCACGACCGGCGACTCCTTCCTGATCGAGGTGTCCGACCAGGCCACGACCGCACCGCCCGCCCCCGCCGTCGGGCGTGACCCCAGCGAGGGCGGCCTCGGCCTCTATCTGATCGCCGAGCTGGCCAGCGCCCACGGCTGGTACGTGCGCAATGGGCACAAGCACGTCTGGGCGCTGCTGCCCCGAGGCTGAGCAGGGCCATCCCCCGAACCCGGGCGGAAACCGTCCCGGCCGGCCTCGATCGCCGCGTCCGCGCCGACCCCGAGGGCGCCGGGCCCCCGGATCTGTCTTGGCACGGACCACGCGCTGGGAGGCACCCCAGCCTTCCGGGCGTCATTTCTCCGGCCTGGCACGGGTGCCCGCCGGCGGCTCCGGACATGCAAAGAGCCGGGGCGGGCGCTTCCCGAGGATCCGGGGAGCGCCCGCCATCCGGCGGGGAGGTGGGCGAGGAGGTCGCCCACCGGTACGTCGTCCAGGCGGCGGGCGACGTCGTCCAGCATCGCCCGTCCCCGAGCCACCGGACCGTGTCCCGGTCTCCCTGTCGCCCGTGCCTACCGCCGTCGTCGTCGGCGCCGTGTGGTCAGGTCGCTCCGGTCAGAGACCCGGGGACGGCGGACGTCCCGGTGCGGGTACCGGAGAGTGCCTGGGGACTTCACCCTGGCGGATCCGGACGCCCGGCCGTCAGCGCCGCACACGTCTGCGCCTCCCGGAAGGGTCCGCGCGCTGCCCTCCAGGGGCAGTCGGCGGGGGGTCGAGGCGAGATCCGTCGTGCAGCGAAGTCGGTCGGCGGCAGGAGGTGCACCGTCGGGGGTGAGCCACGTGGCGGCCGGAATCGGCCTGGAGGCTGCGGGTAACGCGGAGACCGAGCGACGATCGGCGATCGCCCGGGGAAGAGGGCGACCGGTGTCGGCGTGCTCGGGAGGAGCGGAGAACGGCGTCCAGCGGCCGGCTGCCGTGGTCGCGCATCGTGCGGTCAGGCGCGGAACGCGGCCGTTCCGGGACGTGGAGCAGGTCCTGGCGGGAACGAGCTCCTCGCGGAGCCCGGGGACCTTGCTCGGCGCGCCGGCGGAGGCGATCCCCTGACCGGACAGGAGAACGGGTCACCGCGCGCGCGCACCAGTCCGGTCGCCGCGGGTGACAGCCGGACCGACCCGGTCGTCTGTCGCGGCGGCCATCCGGTGGCCGAGGAGCGTTCGAGGCGTCCGCCCGGTCTTACGCCGGGGACGGGAACTGCTCCGGAGGGCGCCGGTCGTGCTCCCCGCGGGCCGGCCGACGAGGGCGGACCGCTGGGAAGAAGCGCCGCGACGGGGGAAGGCGCCGCGGGCTGGCTGGTGGGCGTGCTGGACAGCGTCCACGGGGCCACCGGGCGATCGGTGTCCGGACGGGTGTCCTGCGGTTCTCGACCATGGAGGGGGACGGTCGGTCCCGGCGTCGCGGATGACGCCCAGGCCAGGTACTCGTTCTGCAGACCGGCACCCCGGATGGCAAGCCGGCGGATCAGCCCGCGCAGGCGGTGTGGCCGGCCGGTGCGCTCGGGCGCCCGCTCGGCAGTCCGGTGCACGGGCGCGCCCGCGCTCCACGCCAGGTGCTCACCGTTCGGACCGGCGCCCCAGAGCGCCGCGCGGCGGGTCAGCGCATGCAGTCGGCCGATGCTCACAGCCGCCCCCGCCGGTGCGGGCCGCACCGCGACCGCCGGTCGGCTACCCGACGGAGCCGGCCGGGCCGCCGGGACCTGGGGCACCGGACGCAGGGGCGCC
>JAOPWJ010000025.1 GCA_025965715.1 Blastococcus sp.
TCCGATCTGTCGGCGCTGATCAAGGCCTATGACGTCCGCGGCGTCGTCCCGGACGACTGGGACGAGGACGTGAGCCGGGCGATCGGTGCCGCGTTCGCCGAGTTCCTGTTCACCGAGAGCGGCGCCACCGCCGTCGTGACGGCGCACGACATGCGTGAGTCCTCCATCCCGCTCTCGCGCGCCTTCGCCGAGGGGGTCATCAGCCGGGGCCTGGACGTCGTCGAGGCCGGGCTCGGCTCCACCGACCTGCTGTACTACGCGGCCGGCTCGTTGGACCTGCCCGGCGCGATGTTCACCGCCAGCCACAATCCCGCCCGGTACAACGGCATCAAGCTCTGCCGCGCCGGGGCCGCCCCGATCGGCCAGGACTCCGGGCTCGTCCAGATCCGGGAGTGGGCGGAGCGCGACTCCTACGACCGCAACCCCGGTCGGGTCGGCTCCGTCTCGCAGCGCGACGTCCTCGCCGGCTACGCGGCCTACCTGCACTCCCTCGTCGACCTCTCCGGGATCCGCACGCTCAAGGTGGTGGTCGACGCCGGGAACGGCATGGGCGGGCACACGGTGCCGGTCGTGCTCGACGGGCTGCCGCTGGACGTCGTCCCGCTGTACTTCGAGCTCGACGGGTCGTTCCCCAACCACGAGGCCAACCCGCTCGACCCGGCCAACCTGGTCGACCTGCAGGCGGCGGTCCGCCGTGAGGGTGCCGACATCGGGCTGGCCTTCGACGGCGACGCCGACCGGGTGTTCGTCGTCGACGAGACCGGGGCCGCGGTGAGCCCGTCGGCGATCACGGCGCTGGTCGCCGTCCGCGAGCTGGCCAAGGGCCGCGGCACCACGATCATCCACAACCTGATCACCTCCCGCGCCGTCCCGGAGATCGTGCGGGAGCACGGCGGGAACCCCGTACGCACCCGTGTCGGGCACTCGTTCATCAAGGCGGAGATGGCCCGCACGGACGCGGTCTTCGGTGGCGAGCACTCCGCGCACTACTACTTCCGTGACTTCTGGCGGGCCGACACGGGCATGCTGGCCGCCATGCACGTCCTCGCGGCGCTGGGGGAGCAGAGCCGGTCGCTGTCGGAGCTGACCGCCGCCTACAGCCGGTACGCCGCGTCGGGCGAGATCAACTCCACCGTGGCCGACGCCCCCGCGCGCACGGCGGCGGTGCGCGCGGAGTACGCCCAGCGGGACGGCGTGACGGTCGACGAGCTCGACGGGCTGACGGTGGAACTGCCCGACGGCGCGTGGTTCAACCTGCGGGCGAGCAACACCGAACCGCTGCTCCGGCTCAACGTCGAGGCGCTGGACGAGGCGCGGATGGCCGAGCTCCGCGACGAGCTGCTGAGGATGGTGCGTGCATGACCAGTGCGAGCGGAACCGCGAGCGGACCGCTGGGGCTCGACCCGCAGCTGCTGTCCATCCTCGCCTGCCCGGACACCCATCACAGTCCGCTGACCGTGGACGAGGCGGCCGGCGAGCTGCTCTGCAGCACCTGCGACCGGGCCTTTCCCGTACGCGACGGCATCCCGGTGCTGCTGCTGGACGAGGCGCGGCACCGCAGCTCATGAGGGACCTCTCCGGACCCGGGGGCAGCGATGATGACCTCTCCTGAACTGGCCGAGGAGGTCCTCGACGACCTGGAGCTGCTGCGTGCCCGCGATCCCCGGGGTCTGCTGCCGGCGATCGCAGGGTCCGGCGCGCAGGTCCGCGAGACCGGCCGGCTGACCGAGGAGGCGGGGCTCGGGCGGGTCACCGAGGGCGGCCGACCCCGCGGCGTGGTGATCGTGGCCCGGCGCGAGGGAGCGGTCGCCGCGTCCGTCCTGCGTGCCCTGCTCGGCGCGTCCAGCCCCGTCACGGTCGAGGTGGTGCCCGGCCCGACGCTGCCGGTGTGGGTCGGCCCCAGCGACATCGCGGTGGTGGCCACCCGCACGGGGGCCGGCCGCTATGCGGTGACGCCCGCCTACGAGGCCGCCCGCCGTGGGGTGTCCCTCCTGGGCATCGGCGCCGAGGACGCACCGCTGCGCGCCGCCTGCTCCGCCGCCCGTGCGCCCTACGTGGCGCTGCCCCCGACCCGCGTGCGGCACACGACCCTGTGGTCGCTGCTCACCCCGCTGCTGCTGCTCGCGGCCGACCTGGGCCTGCTGGCCGAGGGGGTCGCCGATCCGGAGGCGATCGCCGCGGCGCTCGACGAGGTGGCGGGTGAGTGCGGGCCCGCGCAGGAGTCGTTCGTGAACCCGGCGAAGACCCTGGCGCTGGAGATGCTCGACGCCTTGCCGGTGATCGCCGCCGAGGGACCGCTGGCCGGCGCCGCCGCCACGCGTGTCGCCGATCAGCTGGCCACGCTGGCCGGACTCCCGGCGACCGCATTCCGGCTGCCCGACCAGCGGGTCGCCGCCTGCGCCGTCCTCGGTGGCCCGCTGGCCCCGCGCGATGCCGGCGACTTCTTCCGGGACCGGGCCGACGACGGCGGCCGCCGGCTTCGGCTGCTGACCATCCGGGACGACGACGGCGGCGGGCACGACGGTGCGGGGGAGCGGGAGCCGCGGTCGGCCGCCGAGGCATTGGACGAGGTGCTGCGCACCGCGGCGGCGCACAACGTGCCGGTCAGCGCCCTCGCCGAGTACGGGGATCCGGCCCGGTTCGACCGGTTGCCCCGCCTGGCCAGACAGCTGGCCGTCGCCGACTTCAGCGCCGTCTACCTGGCGCTGGCACTGGACAACGAGAGGGCACTCGGTTCATGACCAGCGACACCTCCGCCCCCGCGGCCGAGCACGGCGCGGCGGCCGGCGAACACGGCGGCGGGCACGGCGGCACCAAGGCGATCATCGCCGCGCTGGTGGCCAACGTCGGCATCGCGATATCGAAGTTCATCGCGTTCCTCGTCACCGGGGCCTCCTCCATGCTGGCCGAGGCGATCCACTCGGTGGCCGACTCGGGCAACCAGGTCCTGCTGCTGATCGGCGGGAAGCGCGCCGCCCGCGCCGCGACCCCGCAGCACCCGTTCGGCTACGGCCGCGACCGCTACATCTACGCCTTCATCGTCTCGATCGTCCTGTTCAGCGTCGGTGGCCTGTTCGCCATCTACGAGGGCGTGCACAAGCTCCAGCACCCCGAGGAGCTCACCTCGCCGGGCTGGGCGATCGGCGTCCTCGTCGTCGCGATCGGGCTGGAGAGCTTCTCCCTGCGCACCGCGGTCAAGGAGACCGCCGCCATCAAGTCACCCGGCGACAGCTACTGGCAGTTCATCCGGCACGCGCGCTCCCCGGAGCTGCCGGTCGTGCTGCTCGAGGACATCGGCGCGCTGGCCGGCCTCGTCCTGGCGTTGCTGGGTGTCGGGGTGGCCGCCCTGACCGGCAACGGCATCTACGACGGCATGGGGACGGTCGCCATCGGTGTCCTGCTCGTCGTGATCGCGGTGGTGCTCGCGGCCGAGACCAAGAGCCTGCTGCTGGGTGAGTCGGCGACCCCTGAGGACCAGCGAAAGATCGTCGCTGCGCTGGTGGGCGGAACGCCTCCGCTCTCGGTGATCCACATGCGCACGTTGCACCTGGGCCCGGAAGAGGTGCTCGTCGCCGCCAAGATCGCCATCGACCACGACGACACGGCCGCCTCGGTGGCGGGGGCCATCGACGCCGCGGAGGAGCGGATCCGCGCCGCCGTCCCGATCGCCCGCGTCATCTACCTGGAGCCCGACCTGCGCCGTCCGGCGGCGCCGGCCGACTCCGGAGCCAGCGCCACGCCCGAGATCTGATCCGGTTCCTGCCTCGGACGTTCGCGCGGGGGACAGTAGGGGACATGCACCGTGGGGACATGAGCCGCTCGCAGCTGTCACCGGCGCGGCGGCGGGCCGACCGCGCCCGGCTGGCCGACGCAGTCGTCGACGTGCTCGTGATCGGTGGCGGCGTCACCGGGGCGGGAGCGGCGCTCGACGCCGCCAGCCGCGGACTGTCGGTGGCGCTGCTGGAGGCCCGGGACTGGGCGGCGGGCACGTCCAGCCGGTCGAGCAAGCTCATCCACGGTGGCCTGCGCTACCTGGAGCAACTGGCGTTCCCCCTCGTGCACGAGGCGCTGCGCGAGCGGTCACGGCTGGTGAAGACCATCGCTCCGCACCTGGTCTCCCCCCTGCCGTTCCTGCTGCCGCTGACCTCGCCGGTGTGGCAGCGCGCCTACTTCGGCGCCGGGATAGCGCTCTACGACGCGCTGGGCGCGGCCTTCACCTCGGGCCGCGAGATCCCGCGGCACCGGCACCTGTCCCGCAAGCAGACGCTGGTCGCCTTCCCCGGACTGCGCGGCGACGTCGTCCGCGGCGCCATCCGGTACTGGGACGCGCAGGTCGACGACGCGCGGCACACCCTGGCCGTCGTCCGTACGGCCGCCGGATACGGGGCCCATGTCCTCTCCAGCGCGCGGGTGGTCGGCCTCCTGCGGGACGGCGGGGGAACGGCCCGTGGTGCTGGCGGGGACGACAGAGCGCCGGTCGTCGGCGTGCGCGTGGCCGACCTGACCGACGGGTCGTCCTTCACCGTGCGGGCGCGCAGCATCATCGCCGCGACCGGGGTGTGGAGCGACGACATCGGCGACATGCTCGGCCCCGCGGCCCCCAGCCTGAAGGTGCGCGCCTCCAAGGGTGTGCACCTCCTGGTGCCGCGGTCGGCGATCGACGGCGCCGAGATCACCGCGCCCGGCGCACCACAGGCCGGATTGATCCTGCGGACCCCGACCAGCGTCCTGTTCGTCATCCCGTGGGCCGATCGCTGGATCATCGGCACCACCGACACTCCCTGGCGGCTGGACCGCGACCACCCGGCGGCCAGCAGCGCCGACATCGCCTACCTCCTCGACCAGGTCAACCGGGTGCTCACCCGGCCCGTGACGCCCGACGACATCCTCGGCGTGTACGCGGGCCTGCGCCCGCTGCTGGCGGGTGAGTCCGACGAGACCAGCCGGCTCTCCCGCGAGCACGCCGTCCTCACGCCCGTGCCGGGCCTCGTGCTCGTGGCCGGTGGCAAGTACACGACCTACCGCGTGATGGCCGAGGACGCCGTGGACGCGGCGGTCGAGGGCCTGCCCGCGGTGCCGCCTTCGCCGACCGCGAACCTGCCCCTGGTGGGTGCCCGGCGATGGGCGGAGGTGCGCGACCAGGCCCCGGAGATCGCCCAGGCGCACGGGCTGCCGGAGGACGCCGTCGAGCGGCTGCTGCACCGCCACGGCGACCAGATCACCGACGTGCTCGACCTCGTCCGGTCCGATCCCGCGCTGGGCCGCCCGCTGACCGGCGCGCCGGGCTACCTCGCCGCGGAGGTGGTCCACGCGGTCATCGCCGAGGGAGCGCTGCACCTGGACGACGTGCTGACCCGGCGGACGCGGGTGTCGATCGAGACCGCCCACCGGGGTGTGGAGTCGGCGCCACAGGTGGCCGACCTGATGGCCGCCGCGCTGGGCTGGGACGAGGAACGGACGACGCGCGAGGTCCGGCACTACGCCGCCCGCGTCGAGGCCGAACGGGAGTCCCAGCGCATGCCCGACGACCAGACCGCCGACGCTGCGCGACTCGGCGCGCCGGACGTCCGCGCCGCCGTCTGAAGAAGGACCCCGTCCTCCCCGCCCTTCGCAGGCTCGGGGCGGGTCACGGGACGGGGCCGGGCCGCACTGCCCCCTCGGGGTGATCTCGGACTCCTGAGTGGCCCGCGGGATACCGCAGGCCGCCGCCCTGGCCGTAACCTGACCCCGATGTGGCAGCTGACCAGCGGTGTCCGCTTCTACCCCTGGGGTAGCCGGACCGTGATCCCCGAGCTCCTGGGGCAGCCGGTCCCCGCCGACCGGCCCTACGCCGAGCTCTGGGTGGGCGCACACCCGGACGAGCCCAGCCTGCTGGCCGACGGCCGTCCCCTGAACCAGGCCATCGCGGCCGATCCCGAGTCGCTCCTGGGCGCGCCGGTGGTGGAACGCTTCGGCGCCCGCCTGCCGTTCCTGCTGAAGGTCCTCGCCGCCGAGAGCCCCCTCTCCCTTCAGGCGCACCCGACGACCGAGCAGGCCGAGATCGGTTTCGCCGCCGAGGAGGCGGCCGGGCTGACCCGCGACGATCCGACGCGCACGTTCAAGGACCCGTTCCACAAGCCCGAACTGCTGCTGGCGCTCACCACCTTCGAGGCGCTCTGCGGCTTCCGGCCGGTCGAGGAGTCCCTGCACTGCCTGGCCAAGCTCCAGGTGCCAGAGCTGAAGCCGACGATCGCCGCGCTGGCCCGGGGTGGGCTGCGGGCGGCCATCCCGCAGCTGATCGCCCTTTCCGGCAAGCGCCGGGCCAGTCTGGTCCGCGCCGTCGCCGAGGCCGCCGGTCGCTTCGTGGTGGCGCACGACCCGGAGTTCATCAACACCTACCGCTGGGCCTCGTCCCTGGCCGAGACCTACCCGGGCGACCCGGGGGTGGTCATCTCGCTGATGTGCAACCACCTCGTGCTGGCGCCGGGGGAGGCCATCTTCCTGCCCGCCGGCAACCTGCACGCCTACCTCTCAGGAGCCGGCGTCGAGGTGATGGCCAGCTCGGACAACGTGCTGCGCGGGGGGCTCACCGGCAAGCACGTCGACCTCGCCGCCCTCATCGAGGTCCTGGACTTCACCGACGGCAAGGTGCCCGTGCTCCACCCGGTGCTGGGTCCGGGGGGCCTGCGCTACCCCGTGCCGGTCGAGGACTTCGACCTGACCCGCTGTCAGCTCGATGGGCAGTCGGGGACGCTGACCACGCGGGGTCCGCAGGTGCTGTTCTGCACCGAGGGCACCGCCGTGCTGGCCTCGGCCGACGGGGAGCTCACGCTGGCCAAGGGACAGTCGGCCTTCGTGCCCGCCGGCGCCCCCGTCAGTGCCCGCGGTCCCGCGGTGCTCTACCGCGCCACCACCAACCTGAGCTGAGCGCGATGATGATCAGGTCACCTGATCGTTAGGGGTCCTGGCTCACTGTCGACACTGAGTGAGGACCCCACCAGCTGAGCCAGGACGACGGCTTTCCACAGACTCCGATGTTGTACGTCGCAGGCAGGGGTCGGGCCAGAGACTGTCTCTCGTGCATCCGCTGCTGAAGTCCGTGGCCGAACGCCGGCTCGGCGTGTTCACGAGCCAAGAGGCGCTGGCAGCGGGATATGTCGTCGACGACATCAAGGCGGCCCTGCGCAGCCATCGATGGGTTCGGCTCCGCAAGGGCGTGTATACGACGCGCGAACATGTGGCGGCTGCCGACAAGAGAGAACGGCACCTGCTGGACAGCGTGGCCGTACTCCTCAGCCTGGACGCGGGGCCCGTGCTGAGTCACTCGTCTGCCGCCCGGCTGCACGATCTCGTCGTCCCCACGGCCGAAGCCCCCGACGTTAGGGTGACCGACGTCGATCAGTGGCGACGAGGACGCGGTTATCGGGTCGCCCGTGCCGCGTTGCCGCAGGGCGACGTGGTCCCGTGGTTGACCTTCGGCGCGACGTCCATCGCCCGTACGCTGGTCGACTGCGCCCGGGCGTGGCCACTGCTGCCTTCTGTCGTCGCGATGGATGCGGCTTTGAACGAGGGCCGCGTGCGCCGGGCAGAACTCCTGGGGGCCGTGCATTCGGCGAGACATAGGGCCGGAGCTTCGGACGCGGCTCGGGCTTGTGGCCTCTGTGACGGGCGCGCCGAGTCCCCCCTGGAGACGGAGGGGCGGCTCGCCCTGCTTGCGGCCGGACTGCCGGCGCCCGAGCTGCAGGTCGAGCTGCACGACGTCCGCGGCCGAGTCGCTCGGGTCGACGCCTGGTACGACGCCGCGGCTCTCGCTCTGGAGTTCGACGGCCGTGTGAAGTACCTGGATCCTCACGACGGCCGTTCACCCGGTGAGGTCCTCTGGCGGGAGAAGCGCCGCGAGGACCGGGTTCGGGGGCTGGACGTGCGCTTCGTCCGTCTAACGAAGGAGGACCTGGGGGCCCGTTGGCCGGGGGTGGCGGCCGAGATCTTCCGACTGCTCGCCACGCCCTATGCGGGTCCGCGGCGTTTCACCGTCGTCCGTGGGCCGGAGCCGGGATCGGACGTCGGCGCCGCCTGAAAACGGGGTCCTGGCTCAGCTGGTGGGGTCCTGGCTCAGAGTGGGCCCTGAGCCAGGACCCCGAATGATCAGGTGACCTGATCATTCTCGGGTTCCGCGGTACTCTGGTCGATGGCACGAGCCCCGCCGAAGCCTCGGCATGCTCGCTCTCCCCGCCCTGTGTGGGGATCGCAGCGAACACGCATCGCCTGGCTTCCGCCGGGCCCATCCCTGGAGCGACATGACCGCAAGCACTGGCACCCGCGCGCTGACCACCCCGGCCGGCGAGGCCGACTTCAAGGTCGCCGACCTCTCCCTCGCCGGCTTCGGCCGCAAGGAGATCTCCCTCGCCGAGCACGAGATGCCCGGCCTGGTCTCGCTGCGCACCGAGTACGGCGACGCCCAGCCGCTGGCCGGCGCGCGCATCGCCGGCTCGCTGCACATGACCGTGCAGACCGCCGTCCTCATCGAGACCCTGACCGCGCTGGGCGCGGACGTCCGCTGGGTCAGCTGCAACATCTTCTCCACCCAGGACCACGCCGCCGCGGCGATCGTCGTCGGCCCCGAGGGCACCGCTGAGGAGCCGACCGGCGTCCCGGTCTTCGCCTGGAAGGGCGAGAGTCTGTCCGAGTACTGGTGGTGTACCCAGCGCCTCTTCGAGTTCCGCGACGAGGCCGGCGCGGTCGTCGGCCCCAACATGCTGCTCGACGACGGCGGCGACGCCACCTTGCTCGTGCACCTGGGCACCCGGTTCGAGGCCGACGGCGTCGTCCCCGACGCGACCGGTGCCGACTCCGAGGAGTACGGCGTGATCCTCGACGTCCTGCGCGGCACGCTCGCCGAGGACGGGCAGTACTGGACCCGCATCGGCCAGGGCATCAAGGGCGTCACCGAGGAGACCACCACCGGCGTCATGCGGCTCTACGAGTTGGCCCGCGACGAGCGGCTGCTCTTCCCCGCGATCAACGTCAACGACTCGGTCACCAAGAGCAAGTTCGACAACCTCTACGGCTGCCGGCATTCGCTGATCGACGGCATCAACCGCGCCACCGACGTGATGATCGGCGGCAAGGTCGCCGTCGTGTGCGGTTACGGCGACGTGGGCAAGGGCTGCGCGGAGTCGCTGCGCGGCCAGGGCGCCCGCGTCATCGTCACCGAGATCGACCCGATCTGCGCGCTGCAGGCGGCGATGCACGGGTACGAGGTGACCACCCTCGACGAGGTCATCGGCAAGGCCGACATCATCATCACGGCCACCGGCAACAAGGACATCATCTCCGCGGAGCAGCTCGGCCAGACCAAGCACCAGGCGATCATCGGCAACATCGGGCACTTCGACAACGAGATCGACGTGGCCGGCCTCGCCCGCACGCCCGGCATCACCCGGACGACGATCAAGCCGCAGGTCGACGAGTGGCGCTTCGCCGACGGTCACACGATCATCCTGCTGTCGGAGGGCCGGCTGCTGAACCTCGGCAACGCCACCGGTCACCCGAGCTTCGTGATGAGCGCGTCGTTCTCCAACCAGGTGCTCGCCCAGATCGAGCTGTGGAACAACCGCGCCGCCTACGAGGGCCAGACGCCCGGCGTCACGGTGCTCCCCAAGAAGCTCGACGAGCACGTGGCGCGACTGCACCTCGACGCCCTCGGCGTGAAGCTCACCGAGCTGTCGAAGGTTCAGGCCGACTACATCGGCGTGCCGGTCGAGGGCCCCTTCAAGAGCGACCACTACCGGTACTGAGCGCGGCCCGGCCTTTCCGCGTGGAACGCCTCCTGCCGGAGGATTCTCCGGGCGGAAAGGCCGGCACAACCACCCACTCGGGCTTCTCACCCGGGTGGGTGGGCCACCTTTGCCCCTGAGCAGCGCAGAATGGGCGCCGTGCCACCCACCGCTCCCCAGAACGGGCCCAGCCGCGGCCGTGTCCTGGTCGTCGACGACGACGCCGCCCTCGCCGAGATGCTCGGCATCGTCCTGCGGCGGGAGGGGTACGAGCCCGCCTTCGTCTCCGACGGCAACCGGGCGATCGGCGTCTTCCAGCAGACCCGGCCCGACCTGGTGTTGCTGGACCTGATGCTGCCCGGCCGCAACGGCCTGCAAATCTGCCAGGACATCCGGACGCAGTCGACCGTGCCGATCGTCATGCTCACCGCCAAGGGCGACACGATCGACGTCGTCCAGGGGCTGGAGGCCGGCGCCGACGACTACGTGACCAAGCCGTTCAAGCCGGTCGAGCTGGTTGCCCGCGTGCGCGCCCAACTGCGGCGCGGGGAGACCGGGCAGGCGGAGAACCTGGCGATCGGTGACATCCAGATCGACGTGCCGGCCCACCAGGTCACCCGGGACGGCGTCGCGGTCGCGCTGACGCCGCTGGAGTTCGACCTGCTGGTCGCACTCGCCCGCAAGCCGCGCCAGGTGTTCACCCGTGAGCTGTTGCTCGAACAGGTATGGGGCTACCGGCACGCCGCCGACACCCGGCTGGTCAACGTCCACGTGCAGCGGCTGCGCGCCAAGATCGAGCGCGACCCCGAGAAGCCGGAGGTCGTCCTGACCGTGCGCGGTGTCGGCTACAAGGCGGGCCCACCGTGAGCGGCCAGGCCCGCGAGCTCCGCCGCGAGGAACGATCGAGGAGCGGCGCGGGTCGCGGGAACGAACCGCCGGTCGCCGTGACGAGTTCCGACCGTCCGTGACCCGCACGGACCTGCCCCCGGGCGACGTCGATGCAGAGGGCATGGCGTCGCCGTCACGGCGGCCCCCGTCCCGGGCGTCCGAGGAGCTGCGCCGCATTCCCCGTGGTCTGCGCCGACGGGCGGGCCTGGCCCGCCGTCGCATCCGGGTCGTCACCCGGCGGGTGTGGGGAAACGCGCTGCACGCCTGGCGGTCGTCGCTGCAGGTGCGCATCGGCGCGATCACCATGGTCGTGGCCGGCACCGTGGTCGTCATCGTCAGCCTGGTGCTGTTCAGCCAGATCCGCGACCAGCTCCTGTCGGTGAAGCGGCAGGCGGCGATCGACCAGGCGCAGTCCGGGGTCATCTACGCGCAGAGCGAGGTGGCCGGCATCGCGACCGGCGACGCCTCGAGCGTGCGGTCGACGCTCCAGCGGACGGTGCAGCAGCTGCTCTCGCGCCGCGGTGAGGCCGGCGAGTTCGACGTCGTCATGGTCTACCGGACCGGCGACATCGAGCGCACGGCCTACAGCCGGCGCGACATCTTCGGCGCCGTTCCGCCGGATCTGCGCACCGACATCGACTCCGGCAACCAGTCCTACAAGTACTGGACCGTTCCGGACGAGCAGGCAGAGGAGGAGCACACCCTGCTGATCGGAGCACCCGTGCCCAGCGACGTGACGGGCAGTCAGCAGATCGAGCTGTACTACTTCTTCCCGCTCGTTCAGGAGGAGGAGAGCCTCTCGCTGATCCGCAGCACGGTGATCATCAGCGGGATCGCCCTGACCCTCTTCGTCGTCGGGATCGGGGTACTGGTGACCCGGCTGGTGGTCGATCCCGTCCGCCGCGCCGCCGGCACGGCCCAGAAGCTGGCCGAGGGGCAGCTCGAGCAACGGATGACCGTGCGGGGCGAGGACGACCTCGCCCGCCTCGCGACCAGCTTCAACGCCATGGCCGACAGCCTGCAACGGCAGATCACCCAGCTCGAGGGGCTCTCCCAGCTTCAGCAACGGTTCACCTCCGACGTCTCCCACGAGCTGCGGACGCCGTTGACCACCGTGCAGATGGCCGCCGAGGTGCTGCACGAGGCCCGGGGTGACTTCCCGCCGCACGTGGCGCGGTCGGCGGAGCTGCTTCGGGCGGAGCTGGACCGGTTCGAGGGCCTGCTCACCGACCTCCTGGAGATCAGCCGCTACGACGCCGGGGCCGCGGTGCTCGCCGCCGACCCCACCGACCTGGGTGCACTGCTCGCCCGCGTGGTGGCCGGGATGTATCCCTTGGCCGAGCGCCACGAATGCGCGCTGGAAGTCGACCGTCCCGACGAGGACGTCATCGCCGAGGTCGACGCCCGGCGGGTGGAGCGGGTCCTGCGGAACCTGATCGGCAACGCCATCGAGCACGGCGCCGGCCAGCCGGTCGAGATCACCCTCGCGGCCAACCGCACGGCAGCGGCGGTCACCGTGCGGGACTTCGGGGTCGGGCTCACCTCGGCCGAGGCGCAGCACGTGTTCGACCGGTTCTGGCGGGCCGACCCGTCGCGGGTCCGCACTGTGGGTGGCAGCGGGCTGGGCCTCTCGATCAGCCTGGAGGACGCCCGTCTGCACGGTGGGTGGCTGCAGGTGTGGGGCCAGCCGGGCGCCGGAGCGCAGTTCCGGCTGACCCTGCCGCTCACCGCGGGCAACGACCTCACCAGCTCCCCGCTGCCGCTGCGGCCGGCATCCGTGCGTCGTCCGCAGGTGCAGTCGTGAGCCGCCGACGCACCGGGCCGTGGCGGCTGCCCGCACTGTTCGTCGCCCTGGCGCTGGCCTCCTCGGCCTGCTCCACCGTGCCGGCCAGCTCGCCGACGGTGCAGATCACCGAGGCGCCCGTGCGGCCGCCCGAGGAGGTCGGCATCGAACCGCTGTCCCCGGCGCGGGGCGCCACGCCCGAGGAGATCGTCCGCGGATTCGTCGAAGCGGCGGCCAGTACCGTCGCCGGCCACCCGATCGCGCGCGAGCACCTCACCCCGAGCGCGGCACGGTCCTGGTCGGACGAGACCGGCATCACCGTCATCAGCCCCGACTACGCGAGCGTGACGACCGAGTCGGGGAGGGTCTCGGTGACCGCCAACCTGGTGGGCACGGTGGACCAGCGCGGGGTGTTCAGCGTGGGCGGCGAGGCTCACTTCACCCGCGAGTACACCCTGGAGGAGGTCGACGGCGAGTGGCGGATCACCGACCCGGCCGGCGGCCTGGTCATCCTGGAGCCCGACTTCGAGCGGCTGTACCGCCTGCGGGCGGCCTACTTCCTCGACCCCACCGGCCAGCGCGTGGTGCCCGATCCGCGGTATCTCATCACCGGGGAGGCCCAGCCGACGGCGCTGGTCGAGCGACTGCTCGACGGCCCGTCCTCGGCCCTCGCCGCGGGGGTCCGCAACCCGCTCAGCGGCGCGGAGCTGCGCCGAACCGTGACCGTCGACGACCAGTCGGCGGTCGTCGACCTGACCGGCCTGTCCACCGATCCGGCACCGGTCCTGTCCCAGATCTGCGCCCAGCTGGTCTGGACGCTGGAGCAGTTGCGCATCCGCACCGTGGAGATCCGTATCGACGGCCAGCCCGTGGACATCGACGCCGTCCCGGCGGAGCAGACCGTCGACGACTGGGCGGCCTTCGATCCCGAGGGCATGCCGGTGGACGCCGTCGGGCACTACGTGTGGGACGGGGCGCTGCGCACGGTCCCCGAGGGTGAACCGGCGCCCGGCCCGGCGGGAACGGGGACGTACGGGCTGACCAGCGCAGCGGTGTCGGCCGACCCGCGCACCGGATCCCTCTCGTTCGTGGCGGGCGTGCGCTCGCAGAACGGACAGGCCAGCCTGCTGGCCGGTCCCTACGGCAAGGAGCTCGCCCCCGTCCTGAACGGTTCGACCTTCACCGCCCCGACGGTCGCCGGGACGCGCTCGGAGATCTGGCTCGTGCGGAACGGGACCGAGGTCGTCCGGGTGCCCGCCGGCGCCACTCCTCAGGCGGTGAGCGCGGACAGCCTCGCGGGCCTGGGCCGGGCAGTGGCGCTGCAGCTCTCGCCCGACGGCGTTCGCGCGGCGGCCGTGGTGGACGGGCCCGAGGGCCCGGCCCTGTACGTCGGCACGGTGGTTCGCGCCGAGGACGGCGGGGTCGCGCTCCGGGACCTCCGCGAGGTCGCCCCGTCGCTGTCCCAGGTGGCCGACGTGGCGTGGCAGGACGGCGCATCGCTGTACGTGCTCGCCGGCGACGCCGCCGAGGACCGGATCGTTCCCTACCTCGTGGGCGTCGACGGGTTCGGGCTGACGGAGGTGCCGACGTCGGGTCTGCCGAGCCAGCCGGAGGCCATCGGTGCGGCGCCGGCGCGACTGCCGCTGGTGAGCGCCGGCGGAACCATCTGGCAGCTGGCGTCCGGCACGTGGATCACCCTTGTCAGAGGGGCCGAGCCGCTGCAGGGCACGGAGCCGTTCTACCCCCTCTGAGGCCGCGTCCACAGATTCGCCGCAGCCGGCGCGCGCTCGCGGCGCAGCCGACAAGCTGGTCCGGTGGCGCACCGGCGGCAGTCGCTGGTTCCTGATCTCGCCGACCTGGTGCTGCCGCGCACGTGCGCGGGGTGCGGGGTGCCCGGCGCGATCCTCTGCCGTCGCTGCGCGGCACTCCTGGCCGAACCCCACCTGGCCACGCCCCGGCGGTTCCCGGAGGGGTTCCCGCCGACGGTGGCTGCAGGCGCCTACGCGGGTCCGGTGCGCCCGGCGGTGATCGCCTTCAAAGAGCGCGGCCGCAGCGAGCTCGCCCGTCCGCTCGGCGCCGCGCTGGCCCTCGCAGTGGCCGCGGTCGTCGCCGGCGTCCCCGAGGGGTGGGCGGCGCCGGGGCCGATGGCATTGGTGCCGGTGCCGAGCTCGGCGGCCGCGCTGCGCACCCGCGGGCGGGACCACGTGCGCGAGCTGACCGCCGTCGCGGTGGCCGAGCTCCGAGCGATGGGGGTGCCCGCGGAGGAGGCCCGGCTGCTGCGCCGACGAGGGCGGCTGCGCGACTCCGCGGGCCTGTCGGCGGCCCAGCGGCGGGCGAACCTGGCCGGCACGTTCGTGGCCACGCGGCGGCCGGGCAACGGCCTCCTGGTGCTCGTGGACGACGTCGTGACCAGCGGCGCGACCCTCACCGAGGCCGCCGGCGTGCTCGCGGCCGACGGGCGGCCGGACGCTCCTCCGGTGCTCGCCGCGGTGGTCGCGGCGACCCCGCGAGCGCCCCGGGAAACCGGAACAGGCGGCCAGGTCGATCAACTGTCGGGACCCGGGGAGAGGGTCTAGCGTCGAAGCGACTACACCCGATCCACCGGGAGGTCCCATGGAAATAGTGGTCCGCGGTCGCAACGTCGAAGTTCCGGAGCACTACCGACAGCACGTGGAGGACAAGGTCGGGCAGCTCGAGCGGTTCGACACCAAACTCTCACGCATCGATGTGGAGCTGTTCCACGAGAAGAACCCACGGCAGTCGGCGAGCTGTCAGCGCGTGGAGATCACGTTGCGGGGCAAGGGCCCCGTCGTGCGGGCGGAAGCCAGCGGGCCCGACTTCTACGCCGCACTGGATTCCGCGACTGGAAAGCTGGACAACCGTCTGCGCCGCGCGGCCGATCGCCGCCGCGTGCACCACGGCCTGCGCACTCCGCCGAGTGTTCGGACGTCCGACAACCCCACCGCCGACCTCGGAGTCCGCGCCCTGGACCTCGACCGTCAGCTCGCCGAGGGTCCACACGTCACAGACCTCGACGAACACCTGCCCGGCCGGATCGTGCGAGAGAAGCACCATCCCGCCACGCCCATGACCGTCGACCAGGCCCTCCACGAGATGGAACTGGTCGGCCACGACTTCTTTCTCTTCCAGTGCGCCGACACCGGGCAGCCGACGGTCGTCTACCGCCGGCACGCCTACGACTACGGGCTCATCCGGCTGACCGAGGTACCCCTCAACGGCAGCGGAGATCACGCCGCCACCGGGGCCCGGGCAGCCGCCGCGGCCCACGCGTGACCTGGGCGGGGCGGCGGGCGTGGTCCGGCCGCCCCGCTCAGTCACCCGGCAGGCGGGAGAACAGCACGGCGTCGCCCCGGCTGCCGTCCCGGTAGGGCAGGCGCGAGCGGACGCCCCCTCGTCGGTGAAGCCGCCCCGCCACGCCACTGCCTGGGAGGCGGCGTTGTCCACGTCGGCGAACAGGTGCACCCGCGGCGCGCCGTGGCGCAACGCCCAGTCCGCCAGCCCGCGGGCCGCCTCGGCGGCGTAGCCCTTCCCGCGCCCCCAGGGGGCCAGCCAGTACCCGACTCCGGGCCCAGCGCAAGATGTCGGCGTCCTGGCAGGCGCGGTGCACGGGGTCCACGTCCTCGGGGCGGTAGGGCCGGAGGACCAGCCGCTCGGTGCGGACGGTCCCCGTGGCCAGATCCAGGTCCTAGAGGTCCACCGAGTTGAGTTGCGCGCTCATCCGCGCAGCCCTACGCACTTCCCAGGATCCGGTCGACCGATATCTCCAGCACGACGCGCGCGGGGTTCTCCCGGGGCTGCCGGTACCGGCGGGCATAGCGGGCGACGGCATCGGCGACCGCGGCCGCGTCGTCCCGCACCACCGCGGTCCCCTCGAGGGTGACCCACCGCCGTCCGTCGACCTGGCAGACGGCGACGCGGGCCGGGCCTTCGGGGACCCGCCCTGCCCGCACGTGCCTGGCCTTCGCCGACGTTCGGGAGCTGATGACCCGGGCGGTGCGGGTCTCCGCGTCGTAGGTGACTCCCACCGGAACGACGTGGGGGCTGCCGTCGGGGCGCACGGTCGTGAGCGTCGCCAGGTGCCGCTCGGTAAGGAATTCGAGCAGCGCCGGGCCGGGTGCGTGGGGGTCGTGGGGCACCTGGGAAGGCTACGGACCGGCCGGTGACCTGTTCTTCCGATACCGATGTTTGCAAGCCGCCTACGCTGGGGGCGTGGTGTTTTCCAGGATCCTCCGTGCCGGTGAGGGCAAGCTCGTCCGACGTCTCTCGAGGATCGCCGATGCGGTCGACTCGCTCGCCGAGGACTACGTCGATCTGACCGACGCGGAGCTGCGGGCCAAGACCGATGAGTTCAAGCAGCGCTATTCCGACGGCGAGTCCCTCGACGCCCTACTGCCGGAGGCGTTCGCCGTCGTCCGCGAGGCGGCCACCCGCACGCTGGGCCAGCGGCACTTCCGGGTGCAACTGATGGGCGGGGCGGCGCTGCACCTGGGCAACATCGCCGAGATGAAGACCGGTGAGGGCAAGACGCTGACGGGCGTCCTGCCGGCCTACCTCAACGGGCTCACCGGCGAGGGCGTGCACGTCGTCACGGTCAACGACTACCTGGCCAAGCGCGACGCCGAGTGGATGGGCCGGGTGCACAATTTCCTGGGCCTGACGGTGGGCACGATCCTGTCGGGCGAGACCCCGGCGCAGCGCCGCCAGTCCTATCTCTGCGACATCACCTACGGCACGAACAACGAGTTCGGCTTCGACTACCTGCGCGACAACATGGCCTGGACCCAGGCCGACCTCGTGCAGCGTGGGCACCATTACGCGATCGTCGACGAGGTCGACTCGATCCTCATCGACGAGGCCCGCACGCCGCTGATCATCAGCGGCCCGGCCGAGACCAGCGCCAAGTGGTACGG
>JAOPWJ010000034.1 GCA_025965715.1 Blastococcus sp.
CGATCGAGTTGAACAAGGCGCTCAAGGCGGTGCTCAACCCGGGCGACGGCGCGGTATGGGGCTTCGACGCGGGCGACCGGGTGGTGGCGACGGCCAACCACCTGGAGCTGGAGCCGACCGGGTTCGCGAACGGCGAGACGGGAGTGGTGACCAAGACCGGCGACGGCTCGCTGGACGTCGCGTTCGCCTCGGGACCGGTGACCGTCTCCGGTAAGGCGATGTCCGACCTGCGGCACGGCTGGGCGATCACGGTGCACCGCGCGCAGGGCTCGGAGTGGCCCGGCGTGGTGGTCGTCGTCCCCCCCGAGGCCGGGGGGATGCTCTCGCGGCCGCTGATCTACACAGCACTCACCCGCGCGCAGAACCATCTGTCGATCGTGCACGCCAGCGGGGCGGCGCTTGCCCGAGCGGTGCGCGAGGTCGACGTGCGGCCGCGGCGCACCCGGCTCATTCAGCTGCTCAAGGAGACCGTGACCTAGAGGGTCACGGCGGTCAGCTCACGGCGGTCACTCCACGGCGGTCAATCCACGGCGTCGTCCTCGTCGAGCGGGACGTCGGCCTCCTGCTCGAGGACGTCGGCCTCGTTGGCCTCCCGGTCGCCGATCGGCCGCATCGGGCCGCCCGCCTCGCCGGGCCGCGCGGCCAGCTGCTGCTCCAGCGCATCGGCCTCCGGCACGCCGTCGCCGGGCGCGCTCGCGTCGCCGGCGACGGACACGCCGGGTGGGTCCAGAAGGGCCTCCTGCTCCGCGCGGTCGGCGTCGGTGGCGGTACCCGGATCGGTCACGTCGTCCTCCCTCGTCGTGCGGTGGCGGTTCCGTTCATCCTGCCGTCCGGACCCACGACGCGAAAGGCGGAGGAGTGACAGCGGACGAGGGACGGCGGAGGGGTGATGGAGGCGACGACCACGTGACCGATCGGCGTCCGCCATGCACAATCGGGCCGATGGATGCGGCCGCGGACTACCAGTACGCACCGCTGCGGATCCCGCCGGGCACGTCCCGGTCCGCAGCGGCGACCATGCTCAGCCTGCAGGCCGACACGGGCGGCTGGGAACTGGCCCGCCTCCAGCTGCACCCCGACGGCACCCGCAGGGTCATCCTGCGGCGCCGCGCCCGGCTGTCGTACCTGCCGGGCCCGGTCATCTAGACGCCCCCGCGGTCCCGCGCCAGGGTGTCGATGACACGCGAGGAGGCGGGCATGGGCGGACGTCCGACGCTCATCCAGTCGGTGCAGCGCGCCCTGCGCATCATCGAGGCCGTCGCCGAGCACGACGGCCGCGCCCGTGCCAAGGAGGTCGCCCGTGCCACCGGACTGCCCCTCACCACGACCTACCACCTGCTGCGCACCTGTGCGTCCGAAGGCTGGCTGCAGCGGCTGGACGACGGCTCCTACGTGCTCGGCCACCGCATCGATGTCGTCCGGGCCCAGGGCACGGCGGCCCGCGGCGTCGCCCATGCCCGGCCGGCCCTGGAGTGGCTCCGCGACGCCCTCGGCGGGGCGGTGTACCTCGCCCGCTACGTCGACGGCGAGATCGTCGTGGCCGAGATCGTCGACAGCGTGCGAGCGCCCCGGATCGACCTGTGGGTGGGCCTGCACGACGCCGCGCATGCGACCGCCCTCGGAAAGTGCATCCTCGGCCAGCTGCCTGCGATCGAGCGGAACGACTACCTGACGCGCCATCCCCTGCACGACCTCACCCCACGCACCGTGGTCGACCGTCGCCTGCTGCGACTGCCTCCGACCGGGGAGATCGCGGTGGACGACGGCGAATACGCACTGGGGGTCTGCTGCGTCGCCGCGACGGTGACGACGGGCCGAGACGCCGGCGCGGTCGGGGTGGTCACCCCACACCGGGAGGTGGGCCTCCCGTCGACACGGCAGACGCTGCTCAGCGGCGCCGACCGGGTGTCCCGCGCCCTGGCACTGGGCCGGGGCGTGTGAGTGCCGCCATTTGAAATCCGGGCCCTGGCGGCCCGGGCGAGACGGCTCCAGGCTGCCGCCCATGACGGCTGGACCTGTGGATCTGCCGGAGTGGGCGGTCCACGCACTGTCGGAGGTCTACGACCCGTGCTGCCGTGAGAAGGGCATCTCCGTGGTCGACATGGGTCTGCTGCGCTCGGTGGAGGTGCACGACCGCCACGCCCGGGTTCAGCTGCTCCTGACGTCGGGGTGGTGCCCGTTCGCCTCGCGGGTGCTGACCGATGTCGAGGAAGCGATCGCGGCCCACCCAGGCATCGACTCCTGCGGAGTCGAGATCGTCTGGGACGAAGCCTGGACGACCGACCGGCTCGCCGACTCCGCGCGCCGCAAGCTCCGGTTCCTGCCCGATCCGGCCGCCGTCGGCGACCGGGACGCCTACCTCGCCGCCCACACCACCGGAGGACAGCCATGATCGGCGACGCGTTCGTGTTCGACGGGGTGGCTCACCCCTTCAATTTCACGCCGAAGAACGCCTATGGCCAGCCCGGGCAGATGTTCTCCAATCACCTGTACGCCTTCCACAACGTCCTGACCCCGGAGAACGAGCCGAAACAGACCGCCGAGGAGTTCCTCAAGGAGTGGACCGCGGACGACATCCGGCACATGGTCTACGACCAGTCCGACACCGACATGCTGGTGGCGATGCCGTTGCCGCTCACCGACCTGTTCCGTGACGGGCTCTCACCGTGGGAGACCTGCGCCGACCTGGCCACGCGCGACCCCGATCGCACCGTCTTCTGGGGCACCGTGAACCCGCTGGAGGGCCGGCGGGCACTCGACCTCATGGAACGGCAGGTCGGCGAGTTCGGCGCCAGAGCCTTCAAGTTCTACAACGTCCGCTACGACTACGGCTCGCCGTTCCCCTGGCGGATGGACGACCCGAAGATCGCCTTTCCGGTCTTCGAGAAGGCGCAGGAACTCGGCATCAATCTCATCGGCGTGCACAAGGGCGTGCCTCTGGGGCCCCAGCCGGTGGAGGCCACGCAGACCTGGGACATGGACGGCGCCGCCGCCGCGTTCCCCGACATCAACTTCGTGATCTTCCACGTCGGGCTGCCCTTCATCGATGAGACCTGCTGGCAGCTGATCCGCTTCCCGAACCTCTACGCATCGCTCGCCGCGACGATCAACTTCGTCGTCCGGGCACCACGGCTCTTCGCCGAGATCCTGGGCAAGCTGCTCTTCTGGTGCGGCGAGGACAAGATCATCTACGGGTCGGAGGCGCCGATCTGGCAACCGCAATGGGCACTGCAGGCGTTCCGGGACTTCAACATCCCCCAGGATCTCTGCGACGGCTACGGCTATCCGCAGCTCACCGACCAGGCCAAGCGGAAGATCCTCGGCGAGAACCTGCTCCGGCTGCACGGCATGGACGTGGAGTCCACCAAGGCGCGCCTGGGCCGGCCGCAATCGCATTGAGGAAGGGCCCGCCCCGCCCATCCTTCGCACGTTCCCGGCGAGGCGGCGCGACGGGTCGTCAGGACCAGTGGCCGGGGCGGGTGAGGACGGCCGGTATCTGCGTCGCGGCGTCACCTCTGGCCGCTGCCGCCTGTGGCTGGGTCAGGAACAGGCACTGGCTCAGGTCCGCTCCGCGCACGTCGGCGGCGCGCAGGTCGGCGCCCAGCAGGTCCGCCGCGCCCAGGTCGAGGCCGCGCAGGTCCGCGCCGATCAGGTAGGCGCCCCGAAGGCCCGCGTTCCGGAGGTCCCGGCGGCGCAGGTCGGCGCCCATGAGGTCGGCGTTCCTCCGGTCGGGGCCCGGCTTCCCCGCCCGCACGAGGTCACTGACGGCGAGGAGCAACTCGCCGACCTCGCCCCGGAAAGCGCCCATGTCGAACCCCGCCAACTCGTCGGCGCTGCCACCGGCGATCCCCTCGGTGCGCTCCCGGACCAGCTTCAGCCGCGCGTGCAGCGGCGCGGCGGCCGTCCGCTCCAGTGCCTCCGTGACGTACCAGAGCAGCTCCTGCAGCTGCCGCATCACCGGGAAGACGGCGAACTGGGCGGCCGCCAACTCGGGCGCCTCCCGCCAGCTCCGCCCGCCGAAGGTGACCTGCGTGAGACGCTGCCCCGCGCCGAAGCAGTCGAACACCGTGCACCCGTTGAACCCGCGATCGCGTAGGCGGTCGTGGACCCCGCAGCGGAAGTCCTCCTGCAGGTGGCCGCAGGGAACGCCGGCCGGCTTGTCGATGGCGAAATCGGCCGACGCCGCGAACGCCGGGGCGACGCAGCACAGTCCGGCGCAGTTCCCGCAGTCCGCCCGGAGATGCCGCCGCTGATCGAGCAGGGGCAGGGAGCGGCGTGACATGGCGACCCCAGGTTAGGCGTTCCCTTGGGAACGCCTCGTGCCTCAGGGAACCAGCACGACCTTGCCGACGGTGGTGCGCGAGGCCAGCGCCTCGAGCGCCTGCGGCGCCTCCTCCAGCGGATGGACCGCACCGATCAGCGGATCGACGTGGCCCTCCTCCACCAGCCGGAGCAACTGCTCGTGCACCATCCCGACGATCGCGGGGTCGTGCGTGCGGTACAGCCCCCAGTGCAGGCCGACGACGCTGTAGTTCTTCACCAGCAGGTGGTTGGCCGGGGCCTCGGGAATGCGGCCGCTGGTGAAGCCGACGACGACGATCCGTCCCTCGAACGCCACGCACTTGCGGGACTTGTCGAAGACGTCGCCGCCGACCGGGTCGTAGACGACGTCGGCGCCGTGCCCGCCGGTGACCTCTTTCACCACGGGCACGAAGTCGTCGGCGGTGTAGTCGACGACGTGGTCGGCGCCGAGGTCGCGGCAGACCTGCACCTTGCGCTCCCCGCCGGCCGTGGCGATGACCCGTGCGCCCGCCGCCTTGGCCAGCTGGATCGCTGCCGAGCCCACTCCCCCCGCACCGGCGTGGACGAGCACCCAGTCGCCGACCTGGATGCTGGCCCGGCGGTGCAGGCCCACGTAGCCGGTCTGGTACGTGAGGTGCAGCGCGGCGGCCTTCTCCGGGCTCATGCCCTCCGGCGCGGGAAAGGCGGCGTTCGCGTCCATGAGCGCGTACTCGGCGAAGGCGCCCGGGCCACCCGACGGCGAGCCGATCACCCGCTGACCGGTGCCCACGATCTCACCGCACAGCTCGACGCCCGGGATGTAGGGCAGCGGCGGCTTCTCCTGGTACATGCCCATCGCCATGAGCACGTCGGGGAAGTTCAGCGCCGCCGCCTCGACCTTGACCAGGACCTGGCCCTCGCCCGGCGTCGGCCGATCGACCTCGTCGAGGCTCAGCACCTGGGAGGGATCGCCGAGCTCGTGGACCCGCCATGCGCGCATGCCCGGGACCCTGCCAGAAGGCCGAAGGCGCCGTCACGGGATCTGGATGATGATCAGGTGACCTGATCATCAGGGGTCCTGGCTCAGCGTCGATGGTGAGCCAGGATCCCCTGCGGTGAGCCAGGACGGGTCAGCGCATGGACGGCGGGCGCAGCGCCTCGGGGACGACGGCGGTCTCGCCGGTCGCCGTCCTCGCGCTCGGGACGCCCTTGAACCGATAGGGCGTCGCACCGATACCGGGCTGGATGACGTACGCCGCGCCCGGCTCCCCCGAGGCCCAGGCGGCGAGCATCGCGTCTGCGACCTCCTCGGCAGTGAGCACCGGAAAACCGGCCGCCGCGAACTCCTCGCGGAGCGGATCGATGATCGCTGTGTCGGCGAATCCGGGGCAGATCGCGGTGATGGTGATGTTCTGCGCGGCCAGCCGCGGCGCCATAGACCGGACGAAGGCGACGGCGCCGCCCTTGGCCACGCTGTAGCCGGGGTCGGTGGCCATCGGGGACAGCCCGGCCAAGGACGCCGTCACCACGATGGCGCCGCCCCCAGCCCGCTGGAGCGCGGGTAGGGCCGCCGCGGCCCCGAAGACGACCCCGAACAGGTCGACGTCGACCACCGCCAGGAAGCTCTGGAGGTCGAACAGTTCCGCCGAGTCGAAGCCGGCGATCCCGGCGTTGAGGAACGCGGCATCAAGCCGGCCGTGCTCGGCCTCGACCTGCGCGACGACCGCCTCGTTGGCCGCGCGGTCGGTGACGTCGAGCACGGCGAACTCGCAGCCGAGATCTTCGGCCACCTGCCAGTTGCGTGCACTGTCGAGATCGGCGAGGACGACGGTCACGTCGAGCGCGCGCAGTTTGCTGGCCAGCGCGCGACCGAAGCCGCCGGTACCCCCGGTGACGAGTGCGACGGAGCCGGGCGCGGGCGTGGTGTGGGTCACTCTCGCATCACATCACGCGTTGCGAAGGAACCTGTCGAGAACCCGGATGCCGAACTGCAGGGACTCCACCGGCACCCGCTCGTCGATGCCGTGGAAGAGCGAGGCGAAGTCGAGATCGGGCGGCAGTCGCAGCGGCGAGAAACCGAAGCAGCGCATCCCGAGGCGTTCGAAGCTCTTGGCGTCGGTGCCGCCGCTCATCGTGAACGGCACGGGGCGGGCGCCGTCGTCCTCGGCCTTGAGGGCGGCCACCATCGAGTCGACCAGCGGGCCGTCGAACGTCGTCTCCACGGCCTGGTCGTGCACCAGCCACTCGCGCTGGATGCCTTCGCCGATGAGTCCGGCGAGCTGCCGCTCGAACTCCTCCTGCTGGCCGTAGAGGAAGCGGCCGTCGACGGTGGCGCTGGCCGTGCCGGGGATGACGTTGGCCTTGTAGCCGGCGTCGACCATCGTGGGGTTGGCCGTGTTGCGCAGGGCGGCGCCGACCATCCGGCTGATCGAGCCCAGCCGGGCGAGCGCCTCCTCGGGCTCGTCCGGGTCGATCTCGATGCCGTAGGCGTCGCTCACCGCGTCGAGGAACTGCCGCATCGGCGGCGTCAGCACGGTCGGCAGCCGCGCCGAGCCCAGCCGGGCGACGGCCTGGCAGAGCCGGGTCACCGCGTTGTCGTCGTGCACGAACGAGCCGTGGCCCGGCTTGCCGGTGGCGGTCAGCCGCATCCAGGCCAGACCCTTCTCGGCGGTCTGGACGAGATAGAGGCGTAGGTCGTCGCGGACGGTGATGCTGAAGCCGCCGACCTCGCTGATGGCCTCGGTGCAGTCCGCGAAGAGGCCGGGGTGCTCATCGACCAGCCAACGGGCGCCGAGCTTGCCGCCGGCCTCCTCGTCGGCGACGTAGGCCAGCACGATGTCGCGCGGCGGTTTCGTGCCGGTGCGGGCCCAGTCGCGGACCAGCGCGAGAACCATGGCGTCCATGTCCTTCATGTCGACCGCGCCGCGGCCCCAGACGTAGCCGTCGCGCTCCTCGCCGGAGAACGGGTGGACGCTCCACTCGGCCGGATCGGCGGGGACGACGTCCAGGTGGCCGTGCACCAGGAGCGGTGGCCGGGAGCGGTCGGCGCCCTCGACCCGGGCGACGAGGCTGGCCCGGCCGGGCTCGGACTCGTAGATCTCGGAGTCGATGCCGACGTCGGCGAGCTTGCCGGCCACCCATTCGGCAGCGGCCCGCTCCCCCGCGCTCGTCGCCGTGTCGCCAGTGTTCGTCGTGTCGATCCGGATGAGGTCGGAGAGCAGCTCCGCCACCTCGTCCTGGGCTCCGGCGAGGGGTGCAACGCTGGGCTCGGCCATGGCCGTGATGGTGCCACCAGCCGGGTGCATCCCCCGCACGGGTGAACAGGGCCTTGACCGTGCGGCACGGGCGGCCGATAGCTCAATCCGTGAGGATCGGAGCGGCGCTGAGGGCGCGTGACGCGCAGGCGGCGGCAAGCAGCACGCGGCTGATCCTGCTGGTCTGCGCGGGTGTCGTCGCCGGCCTCACGGTTCTTCAGCAGGCCGGCGCCGACGGCGGCATCCTCGCCGTCCACTGGACCGGCGTCGCGCTCCTGCTGATCGGCGCCCTGGCCTGCACAGTGCTCTCACCCGACACGGTCGACCGGATGGGCATCGGCATCATCGCCGCCCTGGTCGGCGTCGCGCTGATCTGCGCCCTCAACCTCCTCACCCACGACACGTCGGCCGCGGCACAGGCGTTCTTCTCCTTCCCGGTGTACTGGGCGGCCTCGAACCTGCGACCCGGCGGTGTGGCGCTCGTGACCGGAACCGCCCTGGTAGCCGACGCCGCGACGCTCTTCCGTCTGCTGTCACCGGTCGCCGCCATCACCGACTTCGTCTTCGTCGGCGCCGCCCTCGTCGTCCTGGCCGTGATGTTGGTCCGCGCCAACAGCACCCAGGAGCGGCTGGTCGCCGCGCTGCGCGAGCAGGCACGGGTGGACTCGCTGACCGGACTGGTCAACCGCCGGGTCTTCGACGAGACGATGGAGACCTCCCTGACCCGGCCCGTCCCCGACGGCACCGCCCTGGTGCTCATCGACGTCGACGCGTTCAAGACGATCAACGACCGGCACGGCCATCCGGTCGGCGACGACGTCCTGGTGCACCTCGCCGCTGTCCTGCGCGAGCAGATCCGCGTCGAGGACGCCGTCCTGTCGCGGCTGGGTGGCGACGAGCTCGCCGTCCTGCTGCCCGGCTGCACCGTCGAGGGGGCCCGGCGGCGGGCCGAGGCGCTGCTCGAGGCGGTGCGTTCGAACCCGCTGCTGCTCCCCGACGGCACCCTGCTCTCGCTGTCGATCAGCCTCGGCGTGGCACACGTACCTCGGCAGGCCGGGGAGATCGGCACGCTGTACCACGCCGCGGACGCCGCGCTCTACGAGGCCAAGCGATCCGGCCGGGGGCGCGTGGCGGTCGCCGCGGTATGAGGCGAGCCCCGACGTGACCTGAAGGGGTGGGTCAAGGAGCTCGGGGGGTCCGGTAGTCTGATCAGGCACTCGTCCGGGTGGCGGAATGGCAGACGCGCTAGCTTGAGGTGCTAGTGCCCTTTATCGGGCGTGGGGGTTCAAGTCCCCCCTCGGACACCGAGTTGAACCCCCACGGTCTTCAGGCCGACGGGGGTTCTTCTGTTTGATGTTGGCACGTCCGCCGATGCGTTGCGGCCCAGTTCCGCAGACCCGAGCGCACAGAAGGCGCAGCCTGAGCTGGCGGCGCAATGCTGTCTGGCCGGCGGTGCTCTCACGGCCGCGGAGGACGATGGGAAGCAGTCAGACGCCCTTCAATGGCGCCCAGGCCATCCCCCAGGACCCACCGCCGTTGCGGTTGTGACATGCCCGCCGTCCCGGGACTGCCCCGACATCAGTTGATTCGTCAGGCTGGGCGGTCCGGCCGGCGGCGCCCCGGGACTGTTCCTCCGCTGCGCATCACGCGGTGCTCAGCCACCCGCGCCAGTGCGGCCACACCAGGTCGGCCAGCACCTGATAGCCCGCCGCCGCAGGGTGCGCCCCGTCCCCCTCCCCCACCTGCCGCATCCACGTCGCGTTCCCGAGCAGGTCGTCGAAGACGCCGA
>JAOPWJ010000046.1 GCA_025965715.1 Blastococcus sp.
ACGGCGTCTACAAGCCCGGCAACGTCAAGCTGCGCCCCGAGATCCTCAAGCAGGGTCAGGACGTCGTCGCCAAGGAGTTCGGCCTGTCGGAGGACAAGCCGTTCAACCTGGTCTTCCACGGCGGTTCGGGCTCGGCGCAGTCGGAGATCCGCGAGGCGCTGTCCTACGGCGTGGTGAAGATGAACGTCGACACCGACACCCAGTACGCCTTCACGCGGCCCATCGCCGGCCACATGTTCAGCAACTACGACGGCGTCCTGAAGGTCGACGGCGAGGTCGGCAACAAGAAGGCCTACGACCCGCGCAGTTACCTCAAGGCCGGCGAGATCGGCATGGCCGCCCGAGTGGTGACCGCGTGCGAGGACCTGCTGTCGGCCGGCCAGTCGGCGGGCGCGTAACCATGACGCACTCCCACAACTTGCTCGGCGAGCCGCCGGCCACCCTCCTGCCGGCCAACCCGGAGGCCGACGCCGAGCTGGCCGCCGGAACTCCCGCCGCGGAGGTGGCCGCGCAGCATCCGACGGTGAGCGCCGCCTGGGCCGCACTGGCCGAGGAGGCGCTCGTAGGCGGCCGCACCATCGAGGCCTACGCCTACGCCCGCACCGGCTACCACCGCGGGCTGGACGCGCTGCGCCGCAACGGGTGGAAGGGCTTCGGCCCGGTGCCGTGGTCACACGAGCCCAACCGCGGTTTCCTGCGCTGCGTCACCGAGCTCGCCAAGGCGGCCGAGGCGATCGGGGAGACCGCCGAGTACGAGCGCTGCACCCAGCTGCTGCGCGACTGCGATCCGTCGCTGGCGCCCTGAGCTACCTCTCGCCGAGCTCCGGGTGGAGCGCGGTGAGGGTGGCGGTGAGGGTGGAGAGCTCCTCGCCGCCGGCCATCAGGGCGGTCAACATGTCGGCGTCGACGTCGTCCCGGGTGAGGTTGCCGGCCACCTGCCCGCCGGCCAGCAGCAGGAACCGGTCGCCGATCAGGTGCGCGTAGCGCGGGTTGTTGGTGACCAGGACGATGGCCAGCCCCTGCGCACGCGCGGCCAGCACCGCCTGACCGAACAGCGTCTGGCGGGCCATCGTCATCGGCGTCGTGGGCTCGTCGAGGATCAGCGCCCGCGCGCCGAAGTGCAGCGCGCGGGCGATGGCCAGGCTCTGCCGCTCGCCGGCCTGCAGAGCGCTGGCCGGCGCGTCCGGGTCCACCCCGGGGACGCCGACCTTCGCCATGCGCCGGACCGCGAGCTCGCGGGCGGCGTCGATGTCCAGCCGGCGCAGCGGCCACATCCCACGGGTGGGTTCGGCGCCGAGGAAGAAGTTCCGCCAGACGGACAGCAGCGGCGCCACGGCCAGGTCCTGCCACACGGTCGCGATCCCCGCGGCCCGCGCCTGCCGCGGTGAGCGGAACCGCACCGGCTCCCCGGCCACCAGCAGCTGCCCGTCGTCGTGCCGCCGCAGCCCGGAGAGCACGGCGACCAGCGTGGACTTGCCGGAGCCGTTCTCACCGAGCACGCAGGTGATCTGCCCGGACGGGAAGGTGGCGTTGAGCCGGCTCAGCGCGTCGACGTTGCCGTACCGCACCGTCAGGCGCCGGAGCTGCAGCAACGGCGGAACGACCCGGGGTGCCGCGCTCATGACCGCGGCACCGCCTTCAGCCGTCGCCGGACCTCCCCGTTGGCCAGCAGCGCCATCAGGAGCAGGACGCCGAGCAGCGCCTGGAACCAGCGCGGATCCCAGCCGGTGAGCGCGATCCCCTCACGGGTCACGGCGTACAGGAGCGCACCGATCGAGGCGCCCACCACCGATCCGAACCCGCCCGTGAGCAGGCAGCCGCCGATGACCGCCACGACGATGAAGTCCACCGCGGTGATCAGCCCCGGGGTGGTGGCCTGCACCCCGCCGAGACGGACCAGGCTCAGCGTGCCGAGCAGCCAGCCGGCCATGGCGGTGAGGCAGAACAGTGCCACCGTCGTCGTGCGCACCGGGACGCCCAGCTCGCGGGCCGCCCGGCGGGCCCCACCGCTGGCGAAGACGGCGTTGCCGAACCGGGTGCGCCACAGCATCCACGCGCCGAGCGCCGTGACGGCGAGCCACCACAGCAGCGACACCCGGAACCGGCCCTCGCCCAGCTGACGTGTGGCGTCGAACAGTGCGGCCGCCGAACCCCAGCCCGGGGCGTCGTCCAGACCCCCCACCCGGGCAGATCCGGCGAGCGCATGGCTACCGGCCAGAGACGTCCCTTGCAAGATCAGGAAGGTCGCCAGCGTCACCAGGAAACTGGGCAGCCCCGTGCTCACGACGAGCAACCCGTTGATCAACCCGACCGCCAGCGAGGCGGCCAACGACGCGAGCAGAGCCGGCCAGACGCCCCAGCCCGCGTTGCCGATGAGCAGGGCGCTCACCAGCGAGCTGGCCACCGCGGCAGCGCCGATGGACAGGTCGAACTGGCCGCCGATCAGCAGCAGTGCCACCGCGACGCCCCCGATGCCGAGCAACGCCGCGCTGTCCAGGACCGTGGCCAGGCTGCCCCAGCCGAGCAGGTCGAGGTTCTGCACCGCGAAGACGACGCTGACCAGCAGCAGGCCGGCCAGCGCGGGCAGGCTGGGGCGGGCCAGGGCGCGTCCGGCCAACCGGCGGCTCCGCGACTCGTCGGTCTGCGGGGTGCCGAAGGAGGGCACACGGTCGGTGATCACCGGTCGGTCGGGCCGGTCGGGCCGGTCGGGGGGCAGGACGGCGGCAGCGGGACCTCCTCGGCGGGCAGAGTGCCCAGTGTCCATGATGCTGGTGGCTCCCTGCCGGGTGCCGCCGCCGGGTCGTTCTGCTTCATCAGGGATCGAGCCGCCAGCGGACCCGGTCGTCGGCGTACCAGGTCCATCGGCTGACCGGCCGGGGGAAGGGCACGCCGTCCCGGAGGATCCGCGCCGGGTCGGAGGCCACCTGCAAGGCGCGGCCGCTGGTCCGCTGGGTGGGCCGGAGCGGCTGCACCATGACGGTCACCCCGATGGTGTCCACGGCCAGCCAGTCGGGGCGGACGTCGATCCGGGTCACCTCGCCGTCGGCGATCCGGATGTCGTCGTGGTGGGCCTGGAGGCCGATGCGGCGGCTCAGCGACCGGCGGCCGTCGCCGGCTGCCTCGACCCGGCCGTGGTGGAGGAGCACGCCGCCGTGGTCGTCGCGCACCAGCGAGAGGTTGCGCGGCTCACCGCTGCCGATGCCGAGGTCGCGCGCCAGCCCGGTGGAGTCCTTGTCGGCGGCGGGTTCCCAGGCCACCGGAACGACGGCGGTGCGCCCCGCCTTCAGCAGCACGGCGAGCACCGCCGCGAGGCCGTGCACCGGGCCCCGCACCCGCACCCGGTCGGCGTCGACGGCGGCGGCGACGTCACTCTGCCGAGGGGCCAGGCCGGGGTCGAGACGGCGGAGGTCCAACTCGACCGAGGACATGCGGATACCCTGCCATTCGACCCGCCCGCCCCCGAGCCAACCTGCCGGCCGGAAACCGCCGGGCGGCACGTGCCAGAGGAGAACCAGGAACCGATGCCGGCTGTCGTGCTGATCGGCGCCCAGTGGGGCGACGAGGGCAAGGGCAAGGCCACCGACCTGCTCGGTGGCCGCGTCCCCTACGTTGTCCGCTACCAGGGCGGTAACAACGCCGGCCACACCGTGATCACGCCCGACGGTGAGCGCTACGCCCTGCACCTGATCCCGTCAGGCATCCTGACGCCGGGCTGCACGCCGGTCATCGGCAACGGGGTGGTCATCGACCCGCAGGTGCTGATCGGTGAGCTCGCCGGCCTGGAGGAACGGGGCGTGAACACCGCACGCCTGGTCATCTCCTCCGACGCGCACCTGATCATGCCGCACCACCGGGCCCTCGATAAGGTCACGGAGCGCTTCCTGGGCAAGCGGAAGATCGGCACCACCGGGCGCGGCATCGGCCCCGCCTACGGCGACAAGGTGGCCCGCACCGGCATCCGCGTACAGGACCTCCTGGACCTCTCGATCCTCCGGCAGAAGCTCGAGGGGACGCTCCAGGAGAAGAACCAGATCCTGGTCAAGGTCTACAACCGCAAGGCGATCGACGTCGACGAGGTGGTCGCCGAATACACCGCCTACGCGGAGGCGTTGAAGCACCGGATCGTCGACACCCGGCTGCTGTTGGGCAAGGCCCTCGACGCCGGGGAGTGGGTGCTGCTGGAGGGCTCGCAGGGAACGCTGCTCGACGTCGACCACGGCACCTATCCGTTCGTGACGTCGTCCAACCCGACGGCGGGCGGTGCCGCCGTCGGCTCGGGCATCGGGCCCACCCGTATCGAGCGGGTCGTCGGCATCCTCAAGGCGTACACGACCCGCGTCGGCTCGGGGCCGTTCCCGACCGAACTGTTCGACGCGAACGGCGAGTATCTGCGCAAGCAGGGCGGCGAGGTGGGGGTCACCACCGGTCGCGACCGCCGCTGCGGGTGGTTCGACGCCGTCGTCGCGCGCTACGCGAGCCGGGTCAACGGGATCACCGACTACTTCCTCACCAAGCTCGACGTGCTCTCCGGCCTGGAGTCGGTGCCGATCTGCGTGGCCTACGACGTCGACGGCGTCCGGCACGACGAGATGCCCATGACGCAGACGGAGTTCCACCACGCGAAGCCGATCTACGAGGAGATGCCGGGCTGGTTCGAGGACATCCGCCATTGCCGGACCCTCGACGAGCTGCCACCGAACGCCCAGGCCTACGTGCGGCGCCTCGAGGAGCTGTCGGGTGCGCGGATCAGCGTGATCGGGGTCGGCCCCGGCCGCGACGAGAACGTCGTGATCAACGATCTGATCGAGTGACGCTGGTCGGGTGACGCTCTGTGGGTGACGCTGTGTGGGTGACGGAGCCGCCTCCGGGGTCCCTCTCCCGCACCGGGGGTGCTGCGGAACCCCCGGTGCGGGAGAAACGCCCCTAGTGCGGCTCCCGGGCCTCGCGTCGCGTCAGACGAGGGCGGTGAGCAGCGCCGCCCGGGCTTGGACCGCCTGGTCGGGTGAATCGGTGATCAGCCCGTCGACCCCGAGGTCGAGCAGCTGCCGGGCCTCGCCCAGGGCGTCGCCGGGATCGGCGGGGCTGCCGCCGCGCTGCAGGTTCTGTGCCAGGAAGGCGTTCTCCGCCCGGAGCGTCCAGCAGAAGACGGTCAGGGCGGCCCGGTGGGCCTCGGTGACCAACGGCGACGACCCGGCGGCCGCCTCGCGCAGGATCCGGTCCTTGCTCGGAGCGATGCCCTGGGCATAGGTCGAGATCTCGCGGAGGCCGGCCCGGGTGACCATGCGGTCGCCTCGGGCGAATTCGTCGATCAGCTGGACCAGCTGCGGCCCATGTTCGCCGAACTGCAGGCGCAGCTCACGAAGGGCGGCCGCTTCGAACGACTGCAGCATCACGGTGCCGGCCTCGTCCGTCGCGTCGAGGCGACGCAACTCCTCGGCGACCAGTTCGGCCATCGGCAGCCCGTGCGCGGTGGACCAGCCCGGGTGCTTGAGCTCGGCGAGCACACGGATGGGCCGCGCGTCGGTGGAGCGGCTGCGCGCCAGGTCGATGACCTCGCCCAGCGTCAAGATGCCGAAGCGGCCGTCGTAGGCGGTGTTCAGCGGTCGCAGCTCCGGCATGCGCTCGACCGCGCGCAGGGTGCGCAGCTCCGCGAAGGTGAAGTCCTCCGCGAACCAGCCGGTGCACCGCTTGCCGTCCATGACCTTCGTGGTGCGGCGGGTGGCGAACTCGGCGTGGCGGGCGACGTCGGTGGAGAGGGACAGCTCGCTCTCGTGCCGGACCACGAGCACGCCGTCGCGGCTGACCACGATGTCGGGCTCGATCAGTTCGGCACCGAGGTCGATCGCCAGCTCGAAGCTGGCGGTCGTGTGCTCCGGCCGGTAGGCCGGTGCGCCGCGGTGTCCGATGACGACGGGCTGGGAAAGGCGGGTCGCAGGGCGAAGTGCCAACGACTCAGTCGCGTGCATGTCCTTCACGAAACCTTAATCGGATGGCGAATCGGTGAACTGAAGCCAACGCGTCGACCACAATTCAAAAGTCGTAACGCTGACCAGCGCCGCACCTTGCGTCACGTGACCGATATCTCAGATCCCGGTCGGGCAGCTCCGGACGGGGCGGAGTTGCCCCCACGATGCGTGCCCGCGCGCGCATTCCCGCCTGGACAGGGGCCGATTGAGCGTGTCCTGGGCGTGCGACCGGAGCGGGTGCACCCCGCCCCGGCGCTGTACGACGAGCCCGTTCCGGCGCTCCGGCGGTCGGCGACTGGGTGGCCGTGGCGGGCTTACCGGCCGTCGCGGTACTCACCCGGAGGGGTGGCTTCGCCCGCACTGTGGCCGGCCGCACGTCGGCTGCCCGGGGGGTAGCGCCACCCTCCACGCCGTCCGCGTGGTCGGCGCGCCGGCCGCGGGCGCGCGCGTCCGGCGGGGTGGAGCGCCATTTCGCGGTCGCCTGGAGCAGCGCTGCGAGACCGGTCGTCGTCCTGACGTAGGGAAACCCGCGCGCGGGTCGCGCTCGGGTCGGCGCTCGGGTGCGGCCGCAGGCGAGGCCCGGCTGCGGTCATACCACCGGCCGCTCAGGGCCCAGCGGGACCGTCCGCGCTGAACGGTCCCGAGGCCGCTAGGTAGTTTCGCCTCGTGCGCGTGGTCGTGATCGGTTCCGGTGCCCGGGAGCACGCCCTGTGCGTGGCCCTCTCCTCCGACCCCGCGGTGAGCGCGTTGGCCTGTGCGCCCGGCAACGCCGGCACGCGGGCGATCGCCGAGCCGTTGCAGGTCGACGTCCCCGATCGCGATGCCATCGCGGCCCTGGCCGTTGCCTGGCGGGCGGATCTCGTCGTCATCGGGCCGGAGGTGCCGCTCGTGGCGGGTGCCGCCGACGCCGTCCGCGACGCCGGCATCGCCTGCTTCGGGCCGTCGGAGCAGGCCGCGCAGCTGGAGGGCAGCAAGTCCTTCGCCAAGCACGTGATGACCGCCGCGGGCGTGCCGACCGCGCGGTCATGGCCCGTGGGCGGGCCGGCGGAGCTGGAGACCGCCCTGGACGAGGCGGCTGCGTCGGCCCCCGGCACGCCGTACGTGGTCAAGGACGACGGGCTGGCCGCCGGGAAGGGCGTGGTCGTCACCACCGACCGGGCGGCGGCGGTCGCCCACGGCCGGTCGGTGCTGGACGCGGGCGGCGCGGTGCTGGTGGAGGAGTACCTCGACGGCCCCGAGGTCTCGCTGTTCGCCCTGTCGGACGGCACGACCGTGGTGCCGCTGCTGCCGGCGCAGGACCACAAGCGACGCGACGACGGGGACGCCGGCCCGAATACCGGCGGCATGGGGGCCTACGCGCCGCTGCCGTGGGCACCGCCCGGGCTGGTGGAGGAGGTGCGGACGACGGTGCTGCAGCCGACCGTCGACGAGATGGCCCGCCGCGGCGAGCACTTCTCCGGCCTGCTCTACGCCGGGCTCGCGCTCACCTCGCGCGGTATTCGGGTCGTGGAGTTCAACGCGCGCTTCGGCGACCCGGAGACGCAGGTGGTACTGCCGCTGCTGGAGACGCCGCTGGCCGGGCTGCTGTACGCGGCGGCGACCGGCACCCTCGGCGAGCAGCCTCCGCTGCGCTGGCGCGACGGTGCGGCGGTGACCGTCGTCGTCGCCGCACCGGGGTACCCGGAGGCGCCGCGTACGGGTGATCCGGTGACGGGAGCCGACGGCGAGGGCGTGCTGCATGCGGGCACCGCGCTGGCTGCCGACGGCAGCGTGATCTCGGCAGGGGGGCGGGTGCTGGCGGTGACCGCGGTGGGCGCCGACCTGGCCGCCGCACGGCAGGCCGCCTACGAGCGGGTGGCCGGTGTGCGGCTGGCGGGTGCCCACTGGCGCACCGACATCGCGCTGGCCGCCGTCGAGGGCCGGATCGTCGTTCCCTGAATCAGGATGC
>JAOPWJ010000074.1 GCA_025965715.1 Blastococcus sp.
GGCGACCTGCGGGCCGTCGTCCGGGCCGCCGTGGCGGCCACCGCCGGGGAGCTGCCGGGCGCCGCTCGGGCGGTTCCCAGGCCCACCCGCTAGATTTCCTCCATGTACACGGCGAAATGGCGCGACGTCGTCCGCCCGGACCTGTTCGGACCTTCTCCGGGCCGCCGTGACCGCCCCTACCGGTTGGTCATCCGCCTGGCGCTGGTCGTCTTCCGGCTGTTCGGTTTCCGCTTCGACGTGCGCGGCTCGGAGCACGTACCGGTCAGCGGCGGCGCGATCATCTCCAGCAACCACGTCAGCTTCTTCGACTTCACCTTCCTCGGTCTCGGGGCACTGCCGCAGCACCGGCTGGTCCGGTTCATGGCCAAGTCCTCCGTGTTCGACCACCGGTTCTCCGGCCCCTTCATGCGCGCGATGCGGCACATTCCCGTCGACCGGAAGGCCGGCGCGGCCGCGTTCGAGTCCGCCGTCCGCGCGCTGAAGGACGGCGAGGTGGTCGGGGTCTTCCCCGAGGCGACGATCAGCACCAGCTTCACCGTCAAGGACCTCAAGGCGGGCGCCCCCCGCATGGCCGTCCAGGCCGGCGTCCCGATCATCCCCGCCGCGGTATGGGGTGGGCACAGGGTCGCCACCAGGGGCCGCGTGCAGCTGCGGCGCGGCGTCCCCGTCACCGTGATCCTGGGTGAGCCCCTCGTCGCGGAGCCGGGGGAGAAGCCGCAGGCACTGCTACGCCGCACCCGCGCGGCCATGGAAGCCCTGCTGGACGAGGCCCAGCGCAGCTACCCCGAGCAGCCGGCCGGGCCCGACGACCGCTGGTGGTTGCCCGCCCATCTCGGCGGCACCGCGCCCACACCGGAGGATGCGGCCGAGGAAGCGGCCATCCGGGCCAGCGGTCGGGAGAAGAAGGCCCGGAAGCCGGGGCCGCTCGGACGGGTCAGCAGGCTCTTCCGCCGCTGATCCACTCGACGACCACCGGCGCCGTCACCCGCAACGCCGTGAGCTCCACGTCATACCAGCGGCGCAACCGGCACATCGGCGCCCCACCCGGCAGCCGTATCGCTCGTCCAGCGCGCACAGTCGCCACGCGCGGCACCTGTTCCGCCGGGGGCTTCGACGGCGCGCCGCCCGCGGTCACCGGGGCTGCCGACCCTGGCGCCCGCGTGCGGACCCTGGGCCCGCCCCCCAACCGGGGTTCCGTCCGAGCGTGCGAGGGAAGGGGCGAACGTGGGGGCCTTGTTCAGCCGACCAGGTCGGCGACCGAGGCCGCCCGTGAACGAGCGGCATGGAGCTCGGCGGCCACCGGGTCCAGGTCGCGCTCGCGCCACCACGCCTGGCCGCTCTCCGGCAGGGTCGCGATCGGGTCGTAATAGGTGTAGCGACGGGCCAGCGCGGCCTCGTCGCCGGCCTCGATACCCGTGCGGTAGTTCTTCGTCCAGAAGCTGATGCCGCGCTCCCGGTCGTACTCGGCGACCTGGTGCACCCACCGCTTGCCGACGTAGGGCACGTCGCACACGATTCGCGGCGTCGCGAAGCCCGGCAGATAGCCCATGATGTCGTGCTGCAGCGTCTGCGCCTGCGCCAGCGACACCCGCCAGTGCTCGGCGCTCGGGATCATGTCGCACATATAGAAGTAGTACGGCGTGATCGAGGCGCCGTCCTGTAGTGCGAAGCACAGGTCCAGCAGCTGCGTCGCCGTGGCATTGACGCCCTTCAGGAGCACCCCCTGGTTGCGGACGTCCCGCATGCCGGCGGCCAGCATCGCCTGCGCCGCCTCGGCGACCAGCGGCGTCACCGACTGCGCCGCGTTGACGTGCGTGTGCACCGCCAGCGACACCCCGCGGGCGCGGGCCGTGGTGGCCAGGCGCGTCATCCCTTCGATGATCTCCGGCTGCAGCCAGTGCTGGGGAAGCCCCATGAGCGCTTTGGACGCCAGCCGGATGTCACGGACCGACTCGATCTCCAGCAGCCGCGCGAGGAACGTCTCGAGGTTCGTGAACGGCAGGTTGGCGACGTCGCCGCCGGAGACGACGACGTCGCGGACGCCGGGGGTGGCGCGCAGGTAGTCCAGCATGGCGGCCTGGCGGTCGACCGGCTTGAGCTCGAACTTCAGCTTGGGGACGGCGGGAGTCGAGTTGCCCACGAGGTCCATGCGGGTGCAGTGACCGCAGTACTGGGGGCAGGTCGAGAGCAGCTCGGCCAGCACCTTCGTCGGATAGCGGTGCGTCAGGCCCTCGACCGCCCACATCTCGTGCTCGTGCAGCGAGTCGCGACCCGCGTACGGATGGCTGGCCGCCGCACCGGCGAGCCGATCGGACGCGGCCGGCAGCATGTAGCGGCGCACAGGGTCGGCCAGCATCGCGGCGCTGGACGGCACCGCGCCCGGCACCAAGGTGTTGAGCATCTGCGGCGGCAGGAGGAGCGACATCGTCGCGCGGCCCGCCTGGTCGGCCTCGACGTCGGCGTAGAACGACTCGTCGAGGAGGTCGCCGTAGACGCCGCGCAGCTGGCGGAGGTTCTTGACGCAGTGGGCGCGCTGCCACTGGGCGCTGCGCCACTCGTTGCCGCTCACGTCGGCGAAACCGGGCAGCCGGCGCCAGTCGGGCTCGACGAGCTCACGAGCCGAGTACTCGTAGGGCTGTTCGAGCACGATGCGCCTCCTGAGCTCGTCGCCGCGGGTCCCCGAGCCGCCCGGACCATACGGGAGGATATTCGGTGTCCGACTCTTCAGGCGATAGGTTCTCCTGTGGAGGCCGAGAGAAACGGGAGACACGGGTGCAGGTAGCGGCAGAGCGGGCACTCGGCGCGCACCGGGTGCTGGAGCCTGTCGGCGTGCTGCCGCAGGCTGCCTGGCGACTGGACCCCGACCCCGCCATCGGGCTGGACGAGGTGCGCATCGCGGTGGAGCGCCTCACCCTCGATGCCGCCTCGTTCCGGCAGCTCACCGAGGCCCACGACCGGGACGGGAACGCCGTCCGGGCCGAGGTGCTGGCGATCGTGCGCGACCGAGGCAAGATGCAGAACCCGGTCACCGGGTCCGGTGGCATGCTGCTCGGCGTCGTGGACGCCATCGGACCCGACTCACCGCTCGGCCTGACGGTGGGGCAGCGGGTGGCCACGCTGGTCTCGCTCACGCTCACCCCGCTGCGGATCACCGACGACCTGGCCTCCTGGGACGGCCGCTCCGAACAGGTTCCCGCTCATGGCACGGCGATCCTCTTCGCCCGGTCCATCGCCGCCGCCCTGCCCGACGACCTGCCCGACGCGGTGTCCCTGGCGGTGCTGGACGTGTGCGGGGCGCCGGCGGCGACCGCACGGGTCGTGGCGGGCAGCGGCGCCCGGTCCGTCGTCGTCCTCGGCGCGGCGGGGAAGTCCGGCTGTCTCAGCCTGGCCGCCGCCCGCGCCGCGGGTGCTACCGGCCTGACCGGCGTGGTGCGCACCGACGCCGAGGCCGCTGCGCTGACGGAATCGGGACTGGCCGACCGGATCGTGGTCGCCGACGCCACCGACCCGCTGGCCGTGGCCGCCGCCGTCGGCACGCCGGCCGAGCTCACCGTCGTCTGCGTCGACGTCCCTGGGGCCGAACACGGGGCGATCCTGGCCACAGCGGACGGGGGCACCGTGGTCTTCTTCTCCATGGCCACCTCGTTCCCGGCGGCGGCCCTGGGTGCGGAAGGAATGGCGGCGGACGTGACCATGCTGGTCGGCAACGGCTACACCCCGGGGCACGCGGCGCTCGCCCTCGACCTCTATCGCGCCAACCCCGGCGTCCGTGCCCTCATCGACCCCCGGCTAGCCCGATGACGGTGCTGCTGTTGTCCGACGTCACGATCGGCGACCGGTCGGGGCGCGCCGTCGCGATCGCCGACGGGCGGCTCACGTGGGTCGGGAACGCGACCGAGGCGCCGCCCGCCGACCGGCTGATCGCGGGGGAGGGAGCACTGCTCACCCCCGCTTTCGTGGACGCGCACGTGCACGCCACCGCCACCGGTCTGGCCCTTGGCGGGCTCGACCTGCACGGGAGCGTGAGACTGTCCGACGTCACCGCGTCCATAGCCGTGCATTCCGCGGCCACGCGGGGCGGCATCCTGCTGGGAACCGGGTGGGACGAGACCGGCTGGCCGGAGGGGCGCGGGCTCACCCGGGAGGACGTGGACGCCGTGGTGGGGGACCGGCCCGCCTACCTGGCGCGAGTCGACGTCCACTCGGCGACGGTGTCCACCGCCCTGCTCGACCTCGTCCCGGGCATCACAGAGCTGCCCGGATGGTCGGCCGACGGCCAGCTGCGCCTCGACGCCCACCACGCCGCCCGGCGGGCCGCCTACGGTGCGGTGTCGGCAGAGCAGCGCCGCCGGGCACAGCGCGCCACCCTCGACGCCGCCGCCGCCCTGGGCATCGGCAGCCTGCACGAGATGGCCGGTCCCGAGGTGTCCGGCGTCGACGACCTCGCCGCCCTGCTCGACCTCGCGGGGGAGTCTCGGGGAACCCGCGTTCTCGGGTACTGGGGCGAGCTCGCGGAGCGGGGTGGGCTGGAGGTGGTGCACGAGCTGCGACTGGCCGGGGCCGGAGGGGACCTCTTCTGCGACGGCGCGTTCGGCTCCCACACGGCGGCCCTGGGCGAGCCCTACACCGACCGGCCGGAGACCTCGGGCGCGCTGCGGTTCCAGACGGCGTCCCTCGTCGACCACCTCCGCCGGTGCACCCGGGCCGGCGTCCAGGCCGGCTTCCACTGCATCGGCGACGCGGCGGTGCGCCAGGTGCTGGACGCGGTCGGCGCCGTCGTCGCGGAACTGGGAACGGCCGCCGTGCGGGCGTGCCGCCACCGCCTCGAGCACCTGGAGATGGCCGACGACGGCATTGTCGGGCGCATGGCCGCATGGGGCATGGTCGCGAGCGTGCAACCCGCCTTCGACGCGGCCTGGGGGGGCAGCGACGGCATGTACGTCGAGCGGCTCGGGCCGGAGCGCGCGGCGGCCACCAACCCGTTCGCCGACCTGTCCGACGCCGGTGTCGCGCTCGCTCTGGGCAGTGACGCGCCGGTGACCGCGCTGGACCCCTGGGGCGGCGTGCACGCCGCCGTGGACCACCGCACGCCGGGCTCGGGCCTGCGCCCGTTCGACGCCTTCGACGCGGCCACCCACGGCGGCTGGTTCGCCGCCCGCGCGGAGCACCCGGTCGGTCCGCTGGCGGTCGGGGCGCCGGCCGACCTGGCCCTGTGGGCGACCGAGGACAGCCTGTCCGCCGTCCTCGCCGGGCGTGCCCGGCCCTCCTGCCGGTTGCTGCTGGTCGACGGCATCCCGATCGGGGATCCGGCGTGAGCACTCTCGACCTCGACCCGACGTTGATGGTCCGGGCGCGCGAACTGGCCTCCCTGGCCGCCCAGCCGGTCATCGACCTGGCCCATCGGCACACCACCGTCTCGGTCGAACGGGCGGTGCTGCGGCTCGCCGGCCTCACCGGCACCGATCCGGTCACCGGTGAGGGGCTGGAGCAGGACAAGGTGCCGTGGGTCAACCGCGTCGTCGACGCCGTCCGGGACCAGGTCGGGCTGGAGCGCGGCGTCGCCCTTCCGGTCTGGCACGCGCTGGCGTCCGGCGCGGCTCCCGACCTGCACGCCCTCGCCGAGCAGGTGGGTGCCGGGACGGCGCGGTTCGCGCTGCCGGAGGGCGCC
>JAOPWJ010000081.1 GCA_025965715.1 Blastococcus sp.
CGTAGAGCATCGAGCCGCCGGTGAAGACCGCTTGCACGGTGCCCTCGGCGTCGGCGAGGACGTAGGAGACGTGGTGGTGGGTGTGCCCCGGCGTGTGCAGCACCCGCAGCCGCAACGGGCCGGCGACGAGCACGTCGCCGTCAGAGGCCGGAATCCGCTCGTAGGAGACGGTGTCCCCGGCGGGGACGACGTACGCGGCGCCGGTCACCCGGGCCAGCTCCAGCCCACCGGTGACGTAGTCGTTGTGCACGTGCGTCTCGAGCACGTGACTGATGGTCACGCCCCGGTCGGCGACCAAGGCTTGCACCCGGTCGATGTCGCGCTGGGGGTCGACGACCACGCCCACCCCGGCATCGCTGACCAGGTAGCTGCGGTCCCCGAGGCTGGTCGTCTCGATGATGTCGATCTGCATGGTGCTCTCCTAATACCGTACTGGGTAGGGGTATATCGGCGGCAGACGGGGGCGTCGGCGCTTCGGTCGCTCAGGCAACCGGCTTGCCGTCCCGCATCCAGGCGTTCATGCCGCCGTCGAGGTTGCTGACCTCGTAGCCGGCGGCTGACAGGGCTTCGGCGGCCTCATGGCTGCGCCGCCCGCCCTGGCACACCGCGATGATCGGGGTGGCGGTGTCCAGCTCGTCCAGACGAGAGGCCAGCTTCACCGAGGGGGATGTTGGTGCTGCCGGCGATCGCACCGACGGCGACCTCACCCGGGTCACGCACGTCGACCACGCGGGCGGCGGTCGTGGCGGCCACCTGGGTGGGTGTCAGTTGCGAGATGGTTGCCATGGACGTCTCCTTCAGGTCGTCGTGGAGGTCGCGGACGTCAGGCGAGCGAGAGCAACAAGCGCTCCAGTTCGCGGAGGTCGACCTCGCGGGTCTCCTCCTCGGAGTTGATCGAGCAGTACCGCATTCCGGTGCTGACGACGGCAAAGCTCGCCTTGTTCAACGCCTTGGACGCGGCCGCCAGCTGGGTGACCACGGCGGCACAGTCGCGGCCGTCCTCGATCATCCGGACGATGCCGCCGATCTGGCCCTGGATGCGATTGAGTCGCTTCACGACGTCGGAAAGTTCACCCTGGGGGATGTCCACGCCGTCGACCTTACATACCCCCGGGGGTATCGGCAAGACGGCGCCTGCCGCACGAACCGCGCCCGGGAGTGAGGCCCGCCGCGCGTCCCTCGGCAGGTTGGAGGTGGGCCAGGCCACCCTGCGGCCAGTCATGCAGAGGCACATACCCCGGGCGTATCCCCCACTGGACGAGTGAGCCGAGGCCCGCTTCGTTCGTTGGCTCTCAGAGTAGGTGAGGGGACCTCCCGAACTCGCCCTTCGGGGCACATCGGGGGCACACGAGACCGTGATCGACTGCAATCAGCACTGATTGACCGAGATATATGCATGCAGGTCAGATGGCCAATCCCACTTCATTAGCTGGTCAGCGAGCCCCCCGGATATGTACTGGGACAACAACGTGCGTGCCCAGCTCGCGGAAGGCGCGCAGCAGCGCCGCCAGCGGTCCCCCGCCGTCGCGCAGCCCAGCGGGAACTGCAGGATCAGTCGGATCCTGGGAAGGTGATGGACCAGGTCGTGGCCATGACGGCTTGTTCTTGCACACCTCGCTGCTCCTCACAACCGCCTCGGTCCGGGTGCAGCGGGTCGGGGAAGGGTGGGCCGCAGGCCCATTCCGGAGGGATGCGCAGCGCCCTTCCGGCAGCCTGATGCAGCCGGCAGGCTGGCCGGGTGCGGAGGGGTGAGCGCGCACCGACGCCACGCCGGATAAGTGATCTCAGTCCGCAGCCAGTCCGCACGACGTCCAATTCGGGCCACCATCGGCCAACGAGTGCACATGATGAAAGCGCAGCTCCGGACGTGTGTGCGCGAGTTTCCGCAGACAGCAACACGCCGAGGATCAGTACGACGACTACCGACGAGCCCCATTGCCCTGATCTGAGCCGGTCGCCAGTGCCTGCCGTCCGCGGGGTCCGCGCGGGAGCTCAGCGCGGCGGCCACAGGGTGACGGCCTCGGCCCGGCGCGGGTTGAGGCGAAGCGTTCTTCGGTTCCCGACCACTCGAGCGCGATGACGGCGATGACGGCGATGAGCCCGTTGCGGATCGCCGGAGGGTGCCGGCCGACGCAACCATCAGGTCCGGAGTGAGCCACCCACTGACGGCAAGCCGCGCGCGTGGAATGCGCCTGGATGCGAAGTCGACCTCGGGCTATAGCTGGCCGCGGGGGTCGGGCTCCTCCCTCGAGTGCCGCCGGTCCGCTCGCTCGCCGACTGCATCGAGTTCGTCACCTTCGGTGTGCCGGATGACCTCGTGGCGGTTGATCGCCGACGGGTCACGGCGGACCTTGATGAGGCTGGCCACGACGGTGATGGCCAGGGTCAGGATGATCACGCCCAGGGACAGCAGCGTGGGGATGTGCGGAACGGCGGGCCAGGTCTCGTGCGCGGGGATGAGGAGGAGCTTCACGCCGATGAAGACGAGGATGAACGCCAATCCATAGGAGAGGTAGACCAGGCGGTCGAGCAGCCCGTCGAGCAGGAAGAAGAGCTGTCGCAGGCCCATGAGGGCGAACGCGTTGGCGGTGAACACCAGATAGGGCTCTTGCGTCAGCCCGAAGATGGCCGGGATCGAGTCGAGGGCGAACAGCAGGTCGGTGAGTCCGATGGCCACCAACACGATGAACATGGGGGTCGCCAGGCGCCTTCCGTTCTGCCGGATGAACGTCTTGGTGCCGTGGTATTCGCGGGTCGTGGGGACTACCCGTTCCACCCATCGCAGGATCGGGTTCTTGTCCAGATCCGGTTCCTCGCCGTGCTTGCGGCCCAACTGGACGCCCGTGTAGACGAGGAAGGCGCCGAACACATAGAAGGTCCAGGACAATCGGGCGATCGCCGCCGCGCCCAAGGCGATGAAGATGGTCCGCATGACCAGGGCGAGCACGATGCCGTACAGCAGGACCCGCTGCTGGTAGATCCGCGGAACGGCGAAGGCGGTCAGGATGACTACGAAGACGAACAGGTTGTCGACCGACAGGCTCTACTCGGTCAGGTACCCGGCGGTGAACTCCGCCGCCATCTGGCCGCCTTCGACGACCCACAGTCCCCCGGCGAACACGAGTGCCAGGGCGACGTAGAAGGCCGACCAGGCGCCGGCCTCGCGCAACGACGGCTCGTGCGGCTTGCGCGTCACGACGAGCAGGTCGAACACGATCACGCAGATGAGCACAGCGACCGTGATCGCCCAGACCTCGACCGGCACATCCACCGCTCATCGCCTCCTCGTAGCTCCGCAGCGCTAGCGGGTTACCCCGCCCCGCCCGGGGCCCACACTCGTGCAAGGACGCCGACTCATACGGGCCGAGGGGTGGCCCCGGACGGCACCGGGCGGGCGGTCGTCGACGTCGCCGAGATGCCGCGCGCGGAGGTGGGCCCGCTCACCGAGAGCAGGTCCCGGAACTGACGCGCTCGTCCCCGCACTGCTGGCCGCTCCGCCACGCCGGCCTGCCCCAGCGGCAGCCGGCACCACCGGCCGGCTGTGGAGCCTTGTCGCCACCCCTCAGGGGTGACCGCAGAGACGGTCATCCGGGCCGGTCACGGCGACGCCCTGCGGGAGCTCGTCGACGGCAGGACGTGGCTGCTTCTCAGCGACCGTCTCCGCCGGCGGCGCGGCTCAGCGCTGGCCGAGCTCGCGGGCCATGCCCTGCAGCCGGGCGATGCGCTCGGGCATCGGCGGGTGGGTGGCGAACAGGGTGGCGAGACCCTGCCCCCGGAACGGGTTCGCGATCATGAGATGGCTCTGGGTGACCAGCCGTTCGTCCTGCGGCAGCGGAAGAGCAGCGGCGCCGCGCGAGATCTTGGTCAGCGCGCTGGCCAGGGCCAGCGGGTCCTGGGAGAGCAGGGCGCCCGAGGCGTCGGCCTGGTACTCGCGGCTGCGGCTGACCGCCATCTGCACCAGCCCGGCGGCCAGCGGGCCGAGCAGCATCAGGAGCAGACCGCCGAGCGCGTTCCCGCCGCCGCGGTCGTCGGAGCGACCACCGAAGAGCGAGGCGAACATCGCCATGTGCGCCAGATAGGTGATCACCGTGGCCATAGCGCCGGCGACCGAGCTGATCAGGATGTCGCGGTTGTAGACGTGGGACAGCTCGTGGGCCAGCACGCCGCGCAGCTCCCGGCGGTCCAGCAACTCCAGAATCCCCTGGGTGACGCAGACCGCGGCGTTGCGGGGGTTCCGGCCGGTGGCGAAGGCGTTGGGCTGGTTGGTCGGGCTCACGTACATGCGGGGCATCGGCTGCCGGGCCTCGGTGGCCAGCTCCCGCACGATCGCGTACAGCTGCGGGGCCTGGGTCTCGGTGACCGGGAACGCCCGCATGGAGCGCAGGGCGAGCTTGTCGGAGTTGAAGTACACGTAGCCGTTCACGCCCAGCGCGATCAGCAGGGCGATGAACAACCCGCCTCGACCACCGATGAGTGCGCCGGCGCCCAGGATGAGCCCGCCCATGAGACCGAGGAGCAGGGCGGTCTTGAGTCCGTTGTTCCAGCGCTGCACGTCTGGTTCAACGCGACCGGCGAGGACGCCGTTCCCCACGGCGGCACGACCCCGCGGAACGACCCTGCGGAACGACACCGCGGAGTGACAGGGCGGAATGACGGGACGGCTCGACTGGTTCACGCCAGCAGGAAGTCTCCGCAGGTAGACCATCGTGTCCGGATCCACATCCCGTTCGAGGACACACGCACGTAACCTCGGCCGGTGGAGGTACATCACTCATGACTGCGACTGACCGGTCCCCCGTGGCCACCAGCTCTGCGCCCGGCGGCTTCGTGAAGAGCGTCGTCGAGCTCGACCGCGTCGTCATCCGGCTCGCCGGCGACTCCGGCGACGGTATGCAGCTCACAGGTAACCGGTTCACGAGCGAGACGGCGTCCTTCGGCAACGACCTGTCCACGCTGCCCAACTTCCCGGCCGAGATCCGGGCGCCGACGGGCACCCTGCCGGGCGTCAGCTCCTTCCAGCTGCACTTCGCCGATCACGACATCATGACTCCCGGTGACGCCCCGGACGTGCTGGTCGCCATGAACCCGGCCGCGCTCAAGGCCAACCTCGTCGACCTGCCGGGCGGTGGCCTGCTGATCGTCGACGCCGACCAGTTCACGCCCCGCAACCTCGCGAAGGTCGGCTACGCGACCAATCCGCTCGAGGACGGCTCGCTGGAGAGCTGGCAGACGGTCAGCGTGCCGCTGACCAGCATGACCCTCGACGCGCTGGCCGACTCGGGCCTCGGCAAGAAGGAGTCCGAGCGCTCGAAGAACATGTTCACCCTCGGCCTGCTGTCGTGGATGTACCACCGGCCCACCGAGGGCACCATCCGCTTCCTCGAGCGCACGTTCCGCCGCAAGCCCGAGATCGCCGCGGCCAACATCGCCGCCTTCCGGGCCGGTTACAACTACGGCGAGACGACGGAGGCCTTCGCGGTCTCCTACGAGATCAAGCCCGCTCCGATGGCGCCCGGCCGCTACCGCAACATCTCCGGCAACCAGGCGCTCTCCCTCGGCCTGGTCGCCGCCGGCCAGCGCTCCGGCCTGCCGATCTTCCTCGGCGCGTACCCCATCACGCCGGCGTCGGACATCCTCCACGAGCTGTCCAAGCACAAGGCCTTCGGCGTCCGGACCTTCCAGGCGGAGGACGAGATCGCCGGTGTCGCCGCGGCCATCGGCGCCTCCTTCGGCGGCGCGCTCGGCATCACGACCACCTCCGGGCCGGGCATCTCGCTGAAGTCCGAAGCCATCGGGCTCGCCGTCATGACCGAGCTCCCCCTGGTCGTGATCGACGTGCAGCGTGGCGGCCCCTCCACCGGCCTGCCGACCAAGACCGAGCAGTCCGACCTGCTGCAGGCGATGTTCGGCCGCAACGGCGAGGCTCCGCTACCCGTCATCGCACCCCGCTCCCCCGGCGACTGCTTCGACGCGGCCATCGAGGCCTGCCGCATCGCGCTGACCTACCGGACGCCGGTCATCCTCCTGTCCGACGGATACCTGGCCAACGGCGCAGAACCGTGGCCCGTCCCGGCCATCGACGCGCTTCCTGACCTCACCCGGGCGGTCCGGTTCGCCACGGAGCCCAACGGCGAGGACGGCGAGTTCCTGCCCTACCTCCGTGATCCGGAGACCCTCGCCCGACCGTGGGCCATCCCCGGCACGGCCGGCATGCAGCACCGTATCGGCGGGCTCGAGAAGGCCGACAAGACGGGCAACATCTCCTACGACGCGGCCAATCACGACTTCATGGTCCGCACTCGACAGGCCAAGATCGACGGGATCGCCGCGAGCCTGCCCCCGACCGAGGTCGACGACCCGGAGGGCCCCGACGGTGAGAAGGCCCGCGTCGCCGTCATCGGCTGGGGTTCCACCTACGGGCCGATCGGCGCCGCCTGCCGGCGGATCCGGGCGTCCGGCCGCTCGGTGGCCCAGATCCACCTGCGGCACCTCAATCCGATGCCGGCCGACCTCGGGGACATCCTGCGCCGCTACGACCGAGTCGTGTGCCCCGAGATGAACCTCGGCCAGCTGGCGATGCTCCTGCGGGCCAAGTACCTCGTCGACGTGGAGAGCCACACCCAGGTCCGGGGGCTGCCTTTCCGGGCCTCCGAGCTGGCCGCTGTGCTCCAGGAGACCATCGACCGGGCCGCCGCCCGCGGAAACGGAGAACTGCAGTGACCACCGCACCGCACCGACACGACCTCGGCATGCCGGGCAGCCCCATCGACGCCGCGATCGCCGCCTCCGTCGTGACCCAGGGCGAGAAGCAGACCGCCCTCAAGGCGAAGGACATGAAGACCGACCAGGAGGTGCGCTGGTGCCCCGGATGTGGTGACTACGTCATCCTCAACGCGGTCCAGAGCTTCCTGCCGAGCCTCGGGATCGCCCGCGAGGACATGGTCATCGTGTCCGGGATCGGCTGCTCGTCCCGCTTCCCGTACTACATGAACACCTACGGGATGCACTCCATCCACGGGCGTGCGCCGGCCATCGCGACCGGCCTGGCAGCCTCGCGCCCCGACCTGTCGGTGTGGGTCGTGACCGGTGACGGCGACGCGCTGTCCATCGGCGGCAACCACCTGATCCACACCCTGCGGCGCAACGTCAACCTGACCATCCTGCTGTTCAACAACCGGATCTACGGGCTCACCAAGGGCCAGTACTCGCCGACATCCGAGGTCGGAAAGGTCACCAAGTCCACCCCCATGGGGTCGCTGGACCACCCGTTCAACCCGGTGTCGCTGGCCATCGGCGCGGACGCGACGTTCGTCGGCCGGGCGATGGACTCCGACCGCAAGGGGCTGACCGACGTGCTGCGGCAGGCCGCCGAGCACCAGGGGACGTCGCTGGTCGAGATCTACCAGAACTGCAACATCTTCAACGACGGCGCCTTCGACCTGCTCAAGGACCCGACGACCGGCCCGATGTGGAGCATTCCGCTGGTGCACGGGGAGCCGCTGGTCTTCGGCCCGGACGGCGCCTCGTGCGTGGTCCGTGACGAGTTCGGCGGGCTACGGATAGCGGAGACCAATCAGGTCGACGCATCCGAGATCGTCGTCCACGACGCGCACCGCCAGGACCCGTCCTACGCTTTCGCGCTGTCCCGCCTGTCCAGCCAGGACCTGCGCTACACGCCGATGGGCGTCTTCCGGTCGGTACAGAAGCCGACGTACGACGCGATGATGGCCGAGCAGCTCCACGTCGCCGCCACGCAGCAGCCGGCCGACCTCGACGCCCTCCTCGCCGGCAGCGACACCTGGACCGTCAAGGCCTGATCAGGGCACGCACAGGGCCCGCTTCCCCTCGGGAGGCGGGCCCTGTCTGTCGGGTCAGGCGGGGCTGCCGTAGCCGTCGGCGCCCTTGACCATGACCCAGCGGCTCATCGTGGCGACGATTCCCTCCGGGCTGACCAAGCAGAACTGCACCCACGCCTTGCCGTTCCGGATGAATCCCTTGTCGGGGTACGTGCCGAGGTCGACGTCCACCGTCTGCCAGCGGCCGTTGCACGTGACGGCGACATCCTGGGAGATGTTCGTGTCGTACCAGGCCCGCGCCCGCTCACCGCTGCCCTCACCCGGGAGGTTCGAGCCGCCCTGCTTGGCCGACACCCAGAGGTGCATGGCCTCGCTGTCGCCGTAACAGCGGTAGGTGCCGCGAGCGACGACCTCGTGGTCCCTCGGTCCGTCGGCCCAGACGTACCTGGCCACGTTGGAGACCTCGGGCGGCTTGTCGCCGTAGCCCTCGCCGGCCGATGCGGCGGACAGGCCGGTGAACGAGAGTGCGAGGGTCATCGCAGCGATGACGAGCGGGCGGATTCGGTGCACGGGAACCTCCAGGTAGCGCGCCCACCTGGAGGGGAGCGCGGGGACAACAGCGCGGGCGACCCTCTCGACACAGTCCTCAGTCGAACAAGGCCTGCGTCCACGCGTTCGGCGACGTCCTGGTTCCACTACGGGCGAGGCGTGACACGCAGCAACAGGTCGGCGCCGTGACCGTTGTCCGTGGTGACGTAGAGTGCGCCGTCCGTGCCCTGGTGCACGCTCCGGAGCCGTCCGAAGGCAGCGTCGAGTTCCGGCAGCCGCAGCTCCTCGCGGAGCTCACCGGCCTCGTCCAGTCGTAGCGCGAGCACTCCCTGCGCCTTGAGCAGCGCAATCACCAGCAGCCCCTCATATGCGCCCCACTCCGCCCCTTCGAGGAACGTGGCCCCACTGGTGGCCAGGGTGGGCACGCCGGATGACCACACCGCGGGAACGGCGTCGGCGATGTCCGGATCGGTCATCGGGACGCTCTCGTCGTAGTCGCCGGATCCGTCCGGATCCCAGCCGTAGTTGGCCCCCTCCCGGAGCAGATTGACCTCGTCGTCGCGGTCGGGACCGTGCTCGACGGAGAACACCTGTCCGCTGCCCGGCCGCACCGCCAGGCCCTGGACGTTGCGATGACCAGAGGTCCAGACCGCCACGTCGCCGGTGGCCGGGTCGGCCCGCAGCACCTTTCCGGCCAGCGAGGAGGGATCCTGCGGATTGGTGCCCACGGCGTTGTCGCCGGTTCCGATCAGCAACGCCCCGTCCCGGGCGAACCGCAACCGGCACCCGCCGTGTCGGCCCGACTCCTCGTTGAGCGGGATGCCCCCGACCAACGGGTCCGCGACGCGGGTCGCGGCGCTCCAGTCGGCCTCCACCGTCCAGGCCACCACCGCGATCGAGCCGCTGCGCATCCCCTGGCAGCTGTAGAAGCGCCGGTTCGCATCGAAGCCGGGGTCGAGGGACAACCCCATCAGGCCCGTCTCCCCACGGGCGAAGAGATCATCGACGTCGGCGTGCACCTCCTTCGTTCTGCCGTCGGGCAGGACCGCGGTGAAGCCGCCGCCCCGCTCGTCGACCAGCAGCGTCCCGTCGGGGGCCTGCCCGACGTCCCACGGATGGTCCAGGCCGTCCAGCACGACCTCGACGTCCAGGGCCGGCACGCCCGCCGGTAGCCCGGACGACGGGGCCCGCTCGGCAGCCCGGCCCGTGCACCCGGCGAACACCAGCACCGCCACGACCAGGCACCCGAGGCTGCGCACGCCCCCAGGGTGCACCTCGCACTCGCACTCGCGCTCGTGGCCTTGGCCAGCACAGGCCTGGCCGTCCTCCTCGCCTGACGGCGGCGGTCTCAGCTGGTACGCGTGACCACGTAGTCACAGAGGGCCGACAGGGCGTCCCGCACGTCTCCGGCAGGAACGGCGGCCAACTGCGCCCGAGCACGATCGGCGTACTCGCGCAGCACGCCGGTGGCGCGCGACAGTGCCGCCGAAGACCGCAGCAGGGCCAGCGCCTCGGCGTGGTCCTCCGGATCCGTGACCGGGGCGGAGACCAGCTCCCGCAGCCGTGCGTCAGCCGGGTCGTCCCCGGCGAGGGCGTAGAGAACCGGCAGCGTCGCGATGCCCTCCCGCAGGTCGGTACCGGCCGCCTTTCCTGACGTGCTCACCTCGCTGACGATGTCGAGCAGGTCGTCCGAGAGCTGGAAGGCCACGCCGACCTCCTCGCCGAAGGCCGTCAGGGCGCCGACCAGCGACTCATCGACTCCCGCGAACTCGGCTCCGAAGCGAGCCGACGTGGCGACGAGCGACCCGGTCTTGTCGGCCAGGACGGCGAGGTGGTGGGCGACCGGATCCTCCCCGGGCTGTGGACCGACGGTCTCCCGGATCTGGCCGGTGACCAGCCGCTCGAACGTGCGGGCCTGGATGCGCACCGCGTCCGGGCCGAGATCGGCGACCAGGTCCGACGCCCGGGCGAACAGCAGGTCGCCGGTGAGGATCGCGACGCTGTTGCTCCACCGGCTGTTGGCGCTGGGTGCCCCCCGGCGCACGGCGGCCTCGTCCATGACGTCGTCGTGGTAGAGGGTCGCGAGGTGGGTGAGCTCGCAGACCACCGCGGCCTGCGTCACCTGGGGCCGGTCGGGGGCGCCCAGCTGGGCGGTGAGCAGGGCCAGCATGGGCCGGAACCGCTTGCCCCCGGCTGCCATCAGGTGCCCGGCGGCCTCGCGGACGAACGGGTGCTCGCTGCCGACGGCGGCGGTCAGGGCCGCCTCGACCCGAGCCAGCCCCTCCGCCAGTGCCGTCCCCAGGTCTCCCTCGGGCAGCCACGGGCCGATGGTCGACGCCGGCGTCGAGCCCCGGTGCCACGTGTGGGACCTCCCCGGGGGGAGGCCCTCAGTTGGAATGCCGTCGATTGCGGCACGGGCTCCGGTCATCAACCGACGAAGATAGCCGCCCGATCGGCAAGATCGAGCACCGCCCCGGGAACGATGCCCAACGCCAGAGTGGTGGTGGCGGTGATCGCGAGGACGATGACGGTGGGCAGGCCCGGGACGCCGACGGTGGGACCGTCCGCCGCGGGCTGCGAGAAGTACATGAGCACGATGACCCGCAGGTAGAAGAAGGCCGCCACGGCGCTGGCCAGCAGCGCGACCACCGCGAGCGGCCAGGCGCCCGATTCGATCGCCGCGCGGAACACCGCGAACTTCCCGGTGAATCCGGCGGTGAGCGGGATGCCCGCCAGCGCCAGGAGGAACAGCGCCATCACGGCGGCGGTCAGCGGTGAACGGGATGCCAGTCCGGCCCACTGGGACAGGTGCCCGGCCTCCCCGTCGCCGTCCCGGACGAGCGTGAGCACCGCGAAGGCGCCGATCGTGGTCAGCCCGTAGGCGAGCAGGTAGAACATCGTGGCCGCGAGCCCCGAGCCCCCGCCGTCGGCCTGCAGCCCGATGACACCCGTCAGGAGGAAACCGGCGTGGGCGATCGAGGAGTAGGCGAGCATGCGCTTGAGGTCGGTCTGGGTCAGGCCGAGCACGGCCCCCACAACCATGGAGACGATCGCGATCCCGTAGATCAGCGGCCGCCACGTCCACTCGCTGGTGCCGAAGGCGACGTAGAGCAGCCGAAGGATCGCACCGAAGGCCGCCACCTTCGTGCAGGCGGCCATGAAGGCCGTGACCGGCGTGGGCGCGCCCTGGTAGACGTCCGGCGTCCAGCTGTGGAACGGCGCGACGCTCGCCTTGAACAGCAGCCCGACGACGAGCAGTGCCAGCCCCAGGACGAGCAGGACGTCGGTGCCGTCGGCCACGGCCGCCGCCCGGATGTCGCGCAGCCGCACGCTGCCGGTCGCGCCGTAGACCAGCGCCAGGCCGTAGAGGAAGAAGGCCGAGGCGAAGGCGCCGAGGAGGAAGTACTTGACCGCGGCCTCCTGGGACAGCAGCCGGCGACGGCGGGCCATCCCGCTGATCAGGTAGAGCGGCAGGCTGAGCACCTCGAGCGCGACGAACATGATCAGCAGGTCGTTCGACGCGACGAACAGCATCATGCCGCCGATGGCGAAGGACGCCAGCGGATAGACCTCCGTCTGCACCTGCTCGGAGGTGGCCAGCTCGCGGTCGCGCGGGCTCCCCACCGGGACGGCGGCGGAGGTGACGAACGCCGATCGCGCCGGGTCCAGCGACCGCTCGGCGAACAGCAGGAGGGACAGCGCGCCGAGCCCGGCGATCGTGGCCTGCAGGAACAGTGCCGCACCGTCCACGGCGAGCGCACCGCCAGCGGTGATCTCCCGGGTTCCCGCGAGCCGCAGCGTGGAGACGAACGCGCCGACGGTGCCCAGAAGCGCGACGGCGACCTGGACGGGGTGGCGGTACTCGCGCGGCCCGAACGCCTCCACGAGCACGCCGATGCAGGCGGCTCCGAAGACGAAGAGCAGCGGCGCCAACGCGGCGAGCGACAGGTCAGGAGCCTCGATCATCGATCCGTTCCTCCGGTAGCGCCGACGTCGCTCATAGTTGCCTGGACGGACGGCTCGATGAGGTCGAGCAGCGGCTGCGGGTAGACGCCGAGCACGATGATCAGCGCCGCCAGCGGCGTCACCACCGCCAGCTCACGCCTGCTCAGGTCGGTCACGCGCAGCGTTCGGGAGGGAGCCGTGGCGACCGCCGTGGCGCCATGGCCACCTGTTACGGGCTCCCGGGGCTCGGACATCAGCCCGCCGCGCGGCGGACCGTGCATGGTGCGCTGGTACATCAGCAGGATGTAGAGAGCGGCCAGGATGATGCCGACCGTCGCGATGATCGTGAAGACCGGCCGCGACGGGAACGAGCCGATCAGCACGAGGAACTCGCTGACGAAGCTGTTGGTGCCCGGCAGCGCCAGCGAGGCCAGGCCGGCGAGCAGGAAGAACCCCGCCAGCAGCGGAGCCTTCGCCGCGACACCGCCGTAGTCGCCGATCGAGCGGGACCCTCCGCGGGCGATGAGCATGCCGACCACCAGGAACAGCAGGCCTGTCGCGATGCCGTGGTTGACCATGTAGAGGACGGCACCGGTGCCTGCCTCGGTCGTGAAGGCGAAGATCCCGAGCGCGATGAAGCCGAAGTGCGAGATCGACGTGTAGGAGACCAGCCGCTTCATGTCGCTCTGGCCCATGGCCAGCAGCGCCGCGTAGAGGATGCCCGCCACGGCGAGGACGAGCACGTAGGGCGCGAAGTACCGCGAGGCGTCGGGGAACAGCGGCAGGCAGTAGCGCAGGAAGCCGAAGGTGCCGACCTTGTCGAGGATGCCGACCAGCAGTACCGCGCCGCCGATGGGCGCCTCGGAACCGGAGTCGGGCAGCCACGTGTGGAAGGGCACCAGCGGCGCCATGATCGCGAAGGCGACGAAGAAGCCGAGGAAGAGCAGCTTCTGCACGCCGGGGGTGATCTCCAGCTGTCGGAGGGCGTCGAAGGCGAAGGTGCCCTCGCCCAGCTGGCTGTTGCTCACCACGTACAGGCCGATGACGGCAGCCAGCATGATCAGCCCGCCCACCAGGCTGTAGAGGAAGAACTTCACCGCCGCGTACTGGCGCCGGGGACCGCCGAAGCTCCCGATGATGAAGTACATCGGGACGAGCATCGCCTCGAAGAAGACGTAGAAGAGGAAGACGTCGGTGGCGGCGAAGACTCCGACCATCATCGCCTCGAGCAGCAGCAGCCAGGCGAAGTAGGCCTTCATCGAGCGGTCCTGGGGAGGTGTGTCGTCCCAGGACGCGCCGATCACCACCGGCACGAGGACGCCGACGAGCAACAGCATGACCAGCGCGATGCCGTCGACGCCCAGGGCGAACGAGACGCCGAAGTCGGCGATCCAGGTCACCGACGTCGCCAGCTGGAACCGGTCGCCCCCGACGTCGAACGCCACGGTGGCGAGGACCGCGAGCAGCAGCACGACCAGGCTGACGCCGAGGGAGATCTGCTTGGCCAGCAGGTCACGCCCCTTCGGCAGCCCGGCGACGACGGCCGCCCCGACCGCGGGGACCGCGATCATGAGCAGGAGGAACGGCAAGTCGCTCACGAGCTGGATCCCTTTCCGAAGGTCTGAACGCTCATCCCGCCGTCACCGCCAGCAGTGCGCCCGCGACGAGCACGGCCCCGCCGAGCATGCCGAGCGCGTAGGTGCGCACGAAGCCGGTCTGGGCGCGGCCCAGCCGTGACGAGGAGCCGCCGAGCGCGGCGGCCATCCCGTTCACGGCGCCGTCGACGCCGCGGTTGTCGAAGAAGACCAGCGCACGGGTCAGCCACTGGCCGGGGCGCATGAACAGCGACTCGTTGACCGTGTCGGCGTAGAGCGCGTTGCGTGCGGCCCGGGTGATCGGCGAGACACGCACCGGCGCGGTCAGCGGCACCTCCCGACGGCCGACGAAGACCCACGCCGCGGCGACGCCGAGAAGCATCACCACGAACAGCGCCGCACCGATGGTCAGCGGGGCGATGACGTGCTCGGCCTCCTCGGGCTCACCGAAGACCGGCTCCAGCCAGCCCGACAGCGGGAAGACCGACACCAGCAACGCGCCTGAGAACACCGACCCGACGGCGAGCACGATCATCGGCACCGTCATGGTGGCCGGGGCCTCGTGCGGATGCACGCCCTCCTCCCAGCGGGGGCGGCCGAAGAACGTCATGAGCATCAGCCGGGTCATGTAGAAGGCGGTCAGCCCGGCGGCCAGGATCGCCACCCCGCCCAGCGCGTAGCCGAACCAGTCGCCACGGTCGAAGGTGGCTTCGACGATGGCGTCCTTGGTCCAGTAGCCGGACAGGAACGGGAAGCCGATCAGCGCGAGGTAGCCCAGCCCGAAGGTTCCGAACGTGACCGGCAGCTTGCGCCAGAGGCCACCGAAGCGGCGCATGTCCACGGAGTCGTTCATCGCGTGCATGACCGATCCGGCGCCGAGGAAGAGGCCGGCCTTGAAGAAGCCGTGCGCCAGCAGGTGGGCGAGCGCGGCCACGTAGCCGGCCGGGCCGAGGCCGACTGCCAGGAACATGTAGCCGATCTGACTCACCGTCGAGTAGGCCAGCACCTTCTTGATGTCGTCGTAGGCACAGCCGGCGATGGCCCCGATGAGCAGGGTGAGCGCGCCCACGGCGAGGACGACGGTGCGCGCCGTCTCCGTCTGGTCGTAGATCGGCGCGCTACGGGCGATCAGGTAGACACCGGCGGTCACCATCGTCGCGGCATGGATGAGCGCCGACACCGGGGTGGGGCCCTCCATGGCGTCGGGCAGCCAGGCCTGCAGCGGGAACTGCCCCGACTTGCCGCAGGCGCCGAGGAGCAGCAGCAGGCCGATGGCGGTGACCGTTCCACCGGCGAGCGTGCCCACCTCGCCGAAGACGCCCGCGTAGGACGTCGTCCCCAGCTGAGCGAACAGCAGGAAGATCGCCAGTGCCAGGCCGACGTCGCCGACCCGGTTCATGATGAAGGCCTTCTTCGCCGCCGTGGCGGCCGCCGGCCGGGTGTACCAGAAGGCGATGAGCAGGTAGGACGCCAGGCCGACGCCCTCCCAGCCCACGTACAGCGCGACGAAGTTGTTGCCCAGGACCAGCAGCAGCATCGCGGCGACGAACAGGTTGAGGTAGGCGAAGAACCTCCGGCGCCCGGGGTCGTGCGCCATGTAACCGATCGAATAGATGTGGATCAGCGATCCGACACCGGTGATCAGCAGGGCGAACGTCGCCGAGAGGGGGTCGAACAGCAGCCCGGCGCGTACGTCCAGGTCACCCGAGGAGATGAAGGTGAACAGATCCACCCCCGCCGAGCGCCGGCCCTCCTCCAGGCCGGCCAGTTGCAGCGTGCACAGCAGGGCGAGCACGAACGCTGCGACCACGGTGGCCGTGCCGAGCAGATGGCCCCAGCGGTCGGTGCGCCGTCCCCCCAGCAGCAGGACCGCGGCGCCGGCGAGCGGTAGCGCGATGAGCAGCCATGAGGCAGCGAGCAGCCCATCGGCGGGCGAGATGTCCACTCCGGATCCCGTCTCAGTACTTGAGCAGGTTGACGTCGTCGACCGACGCGGACCTGCGGGTCCGGTAGATCGACATGATGATGGCCAGGCCCACGACGACCTCGGCCGCGGCGACGACCATGACGAAGAACGCCATGATCTGGCCGTCGAGGGTGCCGGTGGCGCGGGCGAAGGTGACCAGCGTGAGGTTCACCGAGTTGAGCATCAGCTCGACGCACATGAACACGACGATGGCGTTGCGGCGCACGAGGACGCCGACGGCGCCGATCGTGAACAAGATGGCGGCGAGCACCAGGTAGTAGGTCAGCGTCACCGCTCCCGCCCTCCGGGGATGTCACTGGGGGCACCGTCGATGGACCCGCGGGCGGCGTCCGGGGTGCCCAGTTGCTCGCGGCCGGTCGGGCGCGGCATCTGGTCGACGTCCTGCGGCTCGATGCCCGTCGCCAGGCTGGACTCCGCCGTCCGGCCGTCGGGCAGCAGCGCCGGCGCGGCGACCGAGTTCGCCCGGGCGTAGACGCCGGGGCCGGGGAGGGTCTGCGGCCGCTCGGTGAGGAACCGGGCCCTGGACAGCTCCTTCTGGGACTGCCGACTGCCGGGCTCGCGCTCGATGTGCGCGAGCACCATCGCCCCGACGGCGGCGGTGATGAGCAGCGCGCTGGTCACCTCGAACGCCAGCAGGTAGCGGGTGAACAGCAGCTCGGCGATACCGGGGATGTTGCCGCCCTCGCCCTGCGCCTCCTCGAGGCCGACCACCGGCAGGCCCCGGGTGGCCCGGGCGATGCCGGCGCCGACGAGTGCGGCGAAGCCGATGCCGAGCACGGTGGCCGCGACCCGCTGCCCGCGCAGCGTCTCGACCACGGAGTCCGAGGAGTCGCGGCCGACGAGCATCAGCACGAACAGGACGAGGATCATGATCGCGCCGGTGTAGACGATGATCTGCACCGCACCCAGGAACGGTGCCTCCTGCACGACGTAGAAGACGCCGAGGCAGAGCATCGTCTGCACGAGCCAGAGCGCCGAGTGGACGGCGTTGCGGCTGAACACCATGCCGAGGGCGCCGGCCAGGGCGATGGGCCCCAGCACCCAGAAGACGACGGTCTCGCCGCCGCCGAGGGTGGTCGTCGTGTCGACGGCCGCGAGCACCGTCATGCCCGGTCCCCCGCCCGCAGGTAGTAGTCCTTGTCCTCGCCCAGCCGCATCGGGTGGGGCGGGGCCTCCATGCCGGGCAGCAGCGGCGCCATGAGCTGTTCCTTGGTGTAGATCAGGTCGCG
>JAOPWJ010000131.1 GCA_025965715.1 Blastococcus sp.
CGGTCGATGACGATCACCCTCAGGTCGTCGCCCTGCACCAGCTCCTCGACGAGCACGTCAGGGCAGAACTGCAGCGCGAGCCCCGCCGCCCTCTCCAGGCCGGTTTCGTCGTGCACGCCGACCGTGATCCCGCGCCCCTGCTCCCCGCGGGCGGGCTTGACCACGAGGTCGCCGACCTCGCGCATCAGTGCCAGGGCGTCGTCCAGCTCGTCCTCGCGGGCCAGGGCGCCGCGGGCGACGCGCACGCCGGCGCGCTCCATGATCCGGCGGGTCACCCGCTTGTCGTCGCAGCGGCTCATCGCCACGGCGGTGGTGAACTCCGAGAGCGACTCGCGGGTCACGACCGTGCGCCCGCCCACCGACAGCCGCATCTCGCCCCACTCGGCGTCGGTCACCTCGACGCGAACCCCCCGCCGCAGGGCCTCCTCGGCGATGATCCGCGCGTAGGGGTTGAGGTCCTCGAGGCCGGGCGGACGGGCAGCGAACAGCGGCGTGTTGATCGGGTTCTTGCGCTTGACGCAGACGGCGGAGATCCGGGCGAAGCCCAGCTTCCGGTAGAGCGCAATGGCCCCGGTGTTGTCGTGCATGACCGACAGATCGAGATGGGCCCGGCCCCGGCCGACGTAGCGCTCGGCCAGTACCCGCAGCAGCGCCTCACCCGTGCCGGGCGGAGCGTCCTGGTTGTGCACCGCCAGGCACCACAGGCTGGTGCCGCCCTCGGGGTCGGCGAAGGCCGACGCGTGGTCGACGCCGGTGACGGTACCGACGATCTTCCCGGTGCGGCGGTCCTCGGCGACCAGGTAGGTGAAGCAGCGGGTCCGGTGGTTGCGCCACATCACCTCGGCGTCCCCGACCACCATGCCGTTGAGGGCGTAGATCTCGTTGACGGCGTCCATGTCGGCCCTCGACGTCACCGTGCGAACGAAGACGCCGCGGATCAGCTCGGAGCGTGGCCGGTAGCGGTAGAGGTCCAGGCGGAAGGTGTAGCTGGGATCGATGAACAGTTCGTCGGGCGCCAGCCCCACCAGCACGTGGGCGTCGCGCGGGTAGATGCAGATGTCGCGCTCGCCGGTCACCTCGGCCCGCAGTGCGTCGACGATGCCCCGCAGGTCGGAGAACGTCTGGCCGAACACCAGGCGGCCCCAGCCGAGGTCCAGGACGACGTCGGACTGCATCCCCTGGAGCTGGTGCTCGGTCGGCTCGGCCCAGGAGCGGCTGGTCAGCGACGGCGTCGCGGGAACCGCCGTGCGGCGGCGACGGCCTGCGACCCGCTGCCTCACGTCCGGTGCCTTGTCACGTTCGGCCTTTCCTAGACGCCGTGCGTCTGCAGCCACAGTTCGAGGAGGCCCAGCTGCCAGAGCTTGTTGCCCTTGAGAGGCGTGAGCTCGCCGTTGGGCTCGGCGATCAGCCCGCGCACGTACTCCGGGCGGAACAGGCCCCGCTCGCGCGCGGATTCGCTCGACAGCGCGTCGCGCACCAGGTCGAGCACCTTGCCCTGGAGGTGGGTGATCGCCGGCACCGGGAAGTAGCCCTTGGGGCGGTCGATGACCTCCGCCGGGATGACGCGCCGGCCGATGGCCTTGAGGACGCCCTTGCCGCCGTCGGCCAGCTTCAGCTCCGGCGGGCACATCGCGGCGAGTTCCACGAGGTCGTGATCGAGGAAGGGGACCCGCGCCTCCAGCCCCCACGCCATCGACATGTTGTCCACCCGCTTCACCGGGTCGTCGACCAGCATGATCTCGCTGTCCAGCCGCAGGGCGGCGTCGACGGCGGTCTGCGCGCCGGGCGCGGACATGTGTGCGTGGACGAAGGCGAGACTCGGGTCCTCGGCGAGGCAGTAGCGGTCCGAGACCACCGATCGCATCTGCGTGTGGTCACGGTCGAAGAAGGCCGTGGCGTACGTGCGCACCGCCTCGTCCCGGCCGACCCCGGCCAGCGGGGGATACCAGTGGTAGCCGGCGAACACCTCGTCGGCACCCTGGCCGGACTGCACCACGCGGATCGTCTCGCTGACCCGCTCGCTGAGCAGATCGAAGGCCACGACGTCGTGGCTGACCATGGGCTCGGCCATGGCCCCGATGGCGTGCCCGAGAGCGCCGGCAAGCTCGTCCGACGTCACCCGGATGCGGTGGTGATCGGTGGCGAAGCGCTCGGCGATGACGTCGGAGTAGGCGAACTCGTCGCCCTCGTGGCCGCCGACCGACTCGAATCCGATGCTGTAGGTCGAGAGGCCGGTCTGCCCCTCCTGGGCCAGCAGGCCGACGATGAGGCTGGAGTCCAGCCCGCCGGAGAGCAGTACGCCGACGGGGATGTCGGACACCAGTCGCCGGCGCACCGCGACCCGCAGGGCCTCCTCGATGGCGTCCTCCCAGTCGCGCGCCGACCAGCCGGCGTGCTCGGGACGGCGCTCGTATGACGCCTCCCAGTACCGGTGCTCGGTGCTGGAGCCGTCGGCCTCGATGACGCGGATCGTCGCGGGCGGCAGCTTCCGCACGCCGTTGAGCAGTGTCCGCGGCGCCGGGACGACGGCGTGCCACGTGAGGTAGTGGTGCAGCGCGACCGGGTCGACGGAGGTGTCGACGTCCCCCGCTCGGAGCAGCGCCGGCAGCGTGGAGGCGAATCGCAACCGCTTGCCCGGCGTCTCGGCGAGGTAGAGCGGCTTGATCCCCAGCCGGTCGCGCGCCATGACGATCCGGCCGGTGTCCCGCTCGTGGATCACCACGGCGAACATGCCGTGCAGATGGGACACGAAGTCCGGGCCCCAGTGGTGATAGCCCTTGATGAGCACTTCCGTGTCGCTGTGGGAGAAGAAGCGGTACCCGTGACCCTCGAGCTCGGCCCGCAGCCGCTGGTAGTCGTAGATGCAGCCGTTGAAGACCGCGGTCAGCCCGAGCTCGTTGTCGACCATCGGCTGCGAGCCGCAGGCGGACAGGTCGATGACCGAGAGCCGCCGGTGCCCGAACGCCACCCGGCCGCTGCTCCAGGAGCCCTGGCCGTCCGGCCCGCGGGGGACCAGCGCGTCCACCATGCGATCGACCGCGGCGGTGTCGGCCATGCTTCCGTCGAAGGTGATCTCGCCACAGAGGCCGCACATGCGTACCGATCTAACCCGCGTCCGTCGCCGTCCGCGACGCGGAAGGGACGCACCGTGGCCCGGTGCGCGGGCTCCTCGCAGGCGCTGGCGGAGGTTCCACGTGGAACAGCGACATGGCCCCGGGAGGACCGCCGGGATGACGCCCGCCGGGACCGCGCCCGCCGAGACCGCGCCCACCGGGATCGCGCCCACCGGGTTGGGCCGGCCTCCTCGCGGGCAGGAGAACGGCATGCAGACACGGACACTCGGCAGCCTGACCGTCCCCGCGCAGGGACTCGGCTGCATGGGGATGAGCGAGTTCTACGGCACCGGGGACCAGGCGGAGGCTGAGCGGACGATCCGGCGGGCGCTCGATCTGGGGGTCACCTTCCTCGACACCGCCGACATGTACGGGCCCTTCACCAACGAGCGCCTCGTCGGGCAGGCGATCGCCGGCCGGCGGGACGAGGTGGTCGTCGCCACCAAGTTCGGCAACGAGCGGGGCGAGGACGGCTCCTTCCGCGGCATCAACGGCCGCCCTGAGTACGTCCGCTCCGCGTGCGATGCCTCCCTCCAGCGCCTCGGCGTGGACGTCATCGACCTCTACTACCAGCACCGGGTGGACACGCAGGTGCCGATCGAGGAGACCTGGGGAGCGCTCCGCGAGCTGGCGGAGGCGGGCAAGATCCGGCATGCCGGGATTTCCGAGGCGGCACCGGAGACGATCCGCCGGGCGCACGCCGTGCACCCGGTGACCGCCGTCCAGACCGAGTACTCCCTGTGGACCAGGGATCCGGAGGACGACGGAGTCCTGGCCACCTGCGCCGAGCTCGGGATCGGCTTCGTCGCCTACTCACCGATCGGCAGGGGGTTCCTCTCGGGGCATATCCGCAGTGTCGACGATCTCGCGCCCGACGACTTCCGCCGTCGCAACCCCCGCTTCCAGGGCGAGGCGTTCGAGCAGAACCTCCGTCTGGTCGACCGCGTCCGAGAGATCGCGGAGGAGAAGGGCGTCACGGCGACCCAGCTCGCGTTGGCGTGGGTGATGGCGCAGAGCGGCCGCGACGGCCATCCGGCGATCGTGCCCATCCCCGGTACCAAGCGGGTGCGCTACCTCGAGGAGAACGCCGCGGCGGCGGACGTGCGACTGACCGAAGAGGACCTGCGCCGGCTCGATGAGGCGGCGCCAGTCGGGGCGGCCGTGGGGGACCGCTACCCGGACATGTCCACAGTGCACCGCTGACCCTCCGGCAGGATGGCGGTGTGCACGTCGACACCGCCCCTCCGGAGCCATCGGCGTGAGCCCGGTCCTCGTCGTCGCGATCACGGTGGTCGCCGTCCTGCTCGCCCTGCTGGGTGCGGCGGCCACGCTGGTCCGGCGCCGGATCGGCCTGCTGCACGTGGCGGGTACCGTCGTGCTGGAGATCCTGCTCCTGGTGCAGGCTGCGATCGCCCTCCTCGCCCTGGCCGGCGGTGAGCGGCCCGCCGAGACGGCGACGTTCCTCGGCTACCTCCTCGGCGTGCTGCTGGTGCCGGTCGCGGGCCTCCTCTGGGCCCGCACGGAACCGACCCGGTGGGCCGGCGGGGTGATCGTCGTGGCCGGTCTCGTGGTCGCCGTGATGGCATGGCGACTGCTCCAGCTGTGGGAGGCCGCTCGTGGGTGAGGAGCGCGCCGCGGACGCCGGACCGGCGGCGGGGACGGGCGGACCGGGGCGCGTCCTCGTCGCGGTCTACGCCGTCTTCGCCCTCGCCGCCGGCGCACGGGCCGCGGTGCAGCTGAGCACGCGGTTCGCCGAGGCGCCGCTGGCCTATCTCCTCTCTGCGGTGGCGGCCGTCGTCTACGTCGTGGCCACCGTGGGGCTGGCCCGGGGCGGGCGGGCCGGCCGCCGCGTGGCGTTCGTGGCGATCACCACCGAGCTCGTCGGCGTGCTCGTGGTGGGCACGCTGTCGATCGTTGACCGGGCCGCCTTCCCCGACGAGACGGTGTGGTCCGTCTACGGACGCGGGTACGGCTTCGTTCCGCTGGTGCTGCCCGTGCTCGGGCTCCTGCTCCTCCGCCGTTCCGCCGGGAGTGCGACCGCTCGATAGCCGTCGGTGGCCGCACGCGCGGGACACGGGCTCGGAGCAGGGGACCTCGGCCTGCGGGAGACGGCCGGGCCACCCCCCGAAGGGCCTGCCGCCCTCGTTGTCCCCGCCCTAGAAGTCCCCGCCACCGAAATCGCCGCCACCGAAATCGCCCCCGCCGAAGTCGCCCCCGCCGAAGTCGTCCTGCACGCCGCCGCCGAAGTCCCCACCCGGATCACCGCCGTAGCCGCCGCCGTCGGCCATGTTCTGGTCTCCACCGCCGTCACCACCACCGCCGTCACCGCCACCGCCGTCACCACCGCCGTCGCCGCCGAAGAGCCCGCCGTCTCCCATGCCGGTGTCGAACAGGGCGTCGGCCACGGCAGTACCGATCACGAGGCCACCGATGGTTCCGAGCAGGCTGCCGACGATCATGCTGCCCATACCCATGCCGCCGCCCCGGCCACCGCCGTAGCCACCGTCGTAGCCACCGCCGCGGCCGTAGCCCGAGCCCGAGCCCGCGCCGTAGCCGGGGCCGTACCCACCGAGCGCCCGCTCCAGGGTGCCGGGCTGGCGCACCTCGGCCCGCGTGGCCACCCGCGCCAGCGTCTGGGGGTCGTCCGTCCGTGGGCGCTCCCCAGCAGGGACGACGGCGGCCAGCTGCGCGAGCACCTGCTGGCGCTGGTCGGCCGTCAGCTGGGCAAATGCCTCGGCGTGCGCCTGCTCGATCTGCTCGGGCGGAGCGGTCCGCAGCAGGTAGCGGTACCGGGCGACAGCCTGCTCGTCGGGCAGGTTCTCCGGCCGGCCCCGGTGCTCCGTGGAGGGGGCGTACTGCTCATGCGCCTGGCTGCGGCGCCCGAAGAGCCGGTCGAGCAGTCCCATGGGGGTTCCTCCTGGTGATACGGGCGGCGGCGAGTTCTGCCGGTCGAGAACTCCAACGCCTTTCCCAGCCGCCGAGTGCCGCACACCAGGCCGTACGCAGTTAGATTGCGTACGTGCCGCCAGAGCGCGACGGAGCTGGGTTCTCCGCGATCCCCACGCCGCCGAGTGAGCGGGAACAAGCTGGGATCGTCACGGCGGCCAGCGCCGCGGTCGCACGTCAAGGCAGCGCCCGCGCGAGTCTCCCGGGCATCCTGTCGACCGTTCCGGTCGCCGTGCTGGTCATCGACCGGGCGAACAGCTCGGTCACCTACGCCAACACCGCGGCCGTCGAACTCGCCGGCAACGTCGGCCTTCCGGTGGACGTCGACACTTGGGGTGCAGCGGCCGGGTTGACCGACCTGGCCGGACATGCGCTGGCAAGTTCGAGCGGACCGCTGTCCACCGTCGCGCAGGGCCGCCCCGTGACCGGGGAAGCGGTGCGCCTCTCCCCGGGCCGCAGCACCGACTCGCGCCGGGCCGACGCCGACCGTGGCGACCGGGAACAGCTGCTGTGGGTGACCGGGTTCCCCCTGTCGCAGGCCGGTAGTGACGAGCAACTGGCACTCGTGGTGTTCCTCCAGCTGGATCCGGTGGGGGACGTCGCCGACCCCGACGCCTACCTGCAGGCGCTGCGCGAGCGCGCCGTCATCGCCACCGACATCACCTTCACCATCACCGACCCCCGCGAGCCCGACAACCCGCTGGTGTGGGTCAACCCGTCGTTCACCCGGGTCACCGGCTACGAGTCCAACGAGGTCGTCGGCCGCAACTGCCGCTTCCTGCAGGGCCCGGCCACCGATCAGGACGCCGTCGCGGATGTCCGCGCCGCCGTCCGGGAGCGCCGCACGGTCACGACGACCCTGCTGAACTACCGCAAGGACGGCACCGCGTTCTGGAACCAGCTGTCGATCAGCCCCGTCTTCGACGGCCGTGGCGACCTGGTGAGCTTCGTCGGGGTGCAGACCGACGTCACCGAGCGCGTGCGCGTCGAGCGCGAGCGCGAGGCCGCCTTCGCCGCCGAGCAGGCCGCCCGCCGGGAGGCGGAGCTCGCCCGCGCGATCGCCGAACAGGCCCGTACGGACGCGGAACGGGCGCAGGCCGACGCCGAGCGGGCGCAGACCCGGCTGAGCCTGATGGCGGAGGTGACCAGCGCCCTGATCGCCACCCTCGACATGTCCGAGCTGATCGAAGGGCTGGCCCAGCTGTGCGTGCCCCGGCTCGCCGACTGGGTCTTCCTCACCCTGCTCGACGAGTACGGCCAGGTGCGGGACACCGCCTATCTGCACCGGGACGGCCACGAGGACGACCTACGGCTGTTCGCCACGCTGCACGGGCGCAACCTGCCGCCGTCCTCCCCGAGCCGGCAGAGCATCGCCACGGCCCGTCCGATCCTGGTGGAGGACTTCACGCCGGAGACCGTCGAGCGCATGGTCGTCGACCCGGTCGCCCGTGCGGCCTTCCTGCGCATGGGCGCCCACTCGGGCATCACCGTTCCGATGGTGGCGCGCCGGCGGACCCTGGGGGCGCTGGCCCTGTTGCGCACGTCCGAGGACCACCCCTTCACCCAGGACGACGTCGACCTCGCGGAGGATCTCGCCCGCCGGGCCGCCCTCGCACTGGACAACGTCCGGCTCTACCAGCGCGAGCAGGCCGTGGCCGACACCCTTCAGCGGTCGCTGCTCCCGGAGATTCCCGAGGTACCCGGCATCGAGGCGGCCGCCCACTACGTCAGCGCCTCGAGCGCCGCGGACGTCGGCGGCGACTTCTACGACGTCCTGCCCCTGCCCGACGGCTCGATCGCCATCGCCGTGGGCGACGTGGTGGGCCACGACGTCGCCGCCGCGGCAGCCATGGGCCACCTGCGTGGCGTGCTGCGGGCCTGCATCTGGGACGCCGAGGACGCCGACCCCGGGGCCGTGCTCACGCGGGTGGACCGGCTGGTGCAGGGGCTGCGGGTCGCCTCGCTGGCGACGATGGTCTACGGCCGGGCCGTGCGCCCGGAGGCTCCTGGAGCACCGTGGGCGGTGCACGTTGCCAACGCCGGCCACCCGCCGTTGCTGCTGCGCGATCCCGACGGTGCCGTCCGCGTCCTGGAGGACGTGACCGGGCTCCTGGTGGGGGTGGACGCCACCACCCACCGCGACACCCGCGTGCTCCGGTTACCGCCAGGGACGACGCTGATCGCCTACACCGACGGCTTGATCGAGCGGCCCGGCCTCGACCTCGACGACGGGATCCGCCGACTGCGCGACCGGCTCGCCGCGGCTCCGGCCGGCGCGGACCCGCGGCAGCTGTGCGACGCTGCGGTCGCCGGCGCGCTGGACCACCGCGACGACGTGGCGGTGCTCGCCGTCCGCTTCGGCTGACCGGCTCACGCCTCACTGCGGTGCAGCAGACCGTAGCTCCCGCGGTGGAACAGCAGGGGCCGGCGGTCGGGATGAGCGCCGAGATCGAGCACGCGCGCGACGACGATCGTGTGGTCGCCGCCGTCGTACTCCGCCCAGAGCTGACCGTCGATCCACGCGACGACGTCGTCCAGCACGGGCGAGCCGTGCGCGCTGGGCGTCCACCGCACGCCGGCGAACTTGTCCACCCCGGAGCGGGCGAAGTTCTGCGACACGTCGTCCTGACCCTCGGCCAGCACGTTGACGCAGAACCGGCCGATCTCGCGCAGGCGGGGCCAGGTGCGCGACGTCCGGGCCGGCGCGAACGCCACCAGGGGCGGGTCGAGCGAGAGCGAGCTGAACGACTGGCAGGTGAACCCGATCGGCCCGTCGCCGGTGACCGCGGTGACGACCGTGACCCCGGACGCGAAGTGACCCAGGACCTCGCGCATCACGCCGGGGTCCACGATCCGCGGCGTCTCCATCAGCGCGGCACCGACCGGCCGCCGGCCCGGAACAGCGAGCTGGGCAGTTCGTGGCCGACCGCGCGCTCGGTGGCCCGGGCAGCCTCCAGGACCGCGTCGAGGTCCAGGCCGGTGGCCACCCCCGATTCCTCGAGCATGTAGACCAGCTCCTCAGTCGCGATGTTGCCGCTGGCTCCGGGGGCGAAGGGGCAGCCACCGAGCCCGCCGACCGACGAGTCGAGCTGCGTGACGCCGGCCTGGATCGCGGTCAGCGCATTGGCCTGACCGGTGCCGCGTGTGTCGTGGAAGTGCACACCCACCGACACCCCGGGGCAGGCCCGGCGGACGGCGTCGATCAGCGTGACCACGCGCAGGGGCGTGGTCGTGCCGATGGTGTCGCCGAGACACAGCTGGTCGGCGCCGGCCGTCACTGCCGCCCGCGCCACGTCCACCGTCCGCCCGACGGGCGTACGGCCCTCGAAAGGGCAGTCCCAGGCCGTGGCGATGATGACCTCGAGCGAACCGCCGGCGCGGTGGGCCAACCCGGCGATCTCGCCGACGGCCGCCACCGCCTGCGCGGTCGACCGGCCGGCGTTGGCGCGGCTGTGGCCGTCGCTGGCCGAGACGACGTACTCGAGATCGGCCACGCCGGCGTCGACCGCCCGCACGGCCCCGCGGGCGTTGGCCACCAGGGCCGACCAGTGCACCTGTGGCCACCTCGAGAGCTCGGCAGCGACCTGGTCGGCGTCGGCGAGGGCCGGGACGGCCTTCGGTGAGACGAACGACGTCGCCTCGATGCGGCGCACGCCGGTGGCGACGAGGGCTTCGAGCATGGCCAGCTTGCCCTCGAGCGGAACAGGCTCCTCCAGCTGCAGGCCGTCGCGCATGCCGACCTCACGAATGTCGACCGACGTGGGCAGCACCAGGTCGAACTCGTTCACGTGCGTCTCCTCGGGATCCCTCGTCCGGGTTCGAACCGCATCCTGCACCCCCCTCGGGTTCCCCCGGGCAGGCGACCCGGAACGGTTCCGGAGCGTCTTGTTCACCGAACGTCGGCAGTGTCGCGCAAGATGAGCGCAGCGACGGAGGTGGGAAGTGGTCGAGGTGATCGACGAGGGGCGGGCCGCCCTGCCCCCTGCCGACCGCGGCAGCGCCTTCGCCAACGCGCCGATGGGAGTCGCACTCGCCACGCCGGACGGCGTCCTGCTCGACGCCAACCCCGCCCTGACCGCGTTGGTGGGACGGTCGGCCGAGGACCTGCACGGGATGTCCGTGCTCGATCTCGTGGCCCCCGATGCGGCGGATCTCGCCCGGAAGGCGCACGCGCTGCTGCGCAGCGCCGGACGGCCGATGCGGCTCGAGACCCGGCTGGTGGCCGCCGACGGCCGGGAACTGCCCGTGCAGGTCACTGCCTCCCAGGTCCCGGAGTCCGCCGACGGTCAGGCCGCCCACCTGGTCCTGATCGTGGAGGACATCGCCGAGCGGAAGGCGCTGGAGGCGGAGCTGGTCCACCGGTCGCTGCACGACCAGCTGACCGGTCTGCCCAACCGGTTCCTGTTCCAGGACCGACTGCGGCATGCCCTCGACCGTGGTCACCGGGAGAACACCCCCACCTGCGTCCTGATCATCGACCTGGACGGTTTCAAGGCGATCAACGACGAGCTGGGCCACCCGATGGGCGACGCGGTGCTGGTGTCCTTCGCCGATCGCTTGCGGTCGGTGCTGCGCGCCAGCGACACCGCGGCCCGGCTGGGCGGCGACGAGTTCAGCATCGTGTGCGAGAACACCGAGCAGGCCGACGCCGAGGTGCTCGCCGAGCGGCTGCGCACGTCGGTCACCGAGCCGATGGCCCTGCGGGGGCACGCGGTTCCGGTCGGCATCAGCATCGGCATCGGCTCGGCCCCCGGCGGGGAGGAGCCCGACGTGGTCTACGAGCGCGTCGTCCGCGAGGCCGACGATGCGATGTACGCCGACAAGACCCGTCGGCGCCGGCACCCGCGACCTTGACCGCTCAGCCGCCCAAGGCCGCGTCGACCACCGCCTTCGCCTCCTCCTGGACCTGCTTGAGGTGGTCGGGTCCGCGGAACGACTCGGCGTAGATCTTGTAGACGTCCTCGGTGCCCGAGGGACGGGCGGCGAACCAGGCGTTCTCCGTCGTCACCTTCAGCCCGCCGATCGGCGCGTCGTTGCCCGGCGCCCGCGTCAGCTTCGCCGTGATGGGTTCGCCGGCCAGTTCCGTGGCGGCGACCGCCTGCGGCGCGAGCTTGGCGAGGGCCGCCTTCTGCTGGCGGGTCGCCGGGGCGTCGACGCGGGCATAGGCGGAAGCCCCGAAGTGGTCAGTCAGCTGGGTGTGCAGTTGCGAGGGCGACCGGCCCGTCACGGCCTGGATCTCGCTGGCCAGCAGCGCGAGCAGGATGCCGTCCTTGTCCGTCGTCCAGACGCTGCCGTCGTGCCGGAGGAACGATGCCCCTGCCGACTCCTCCCCGCCGAAACCGACCGATCCGTCGAGCAGGCCGGGAACGAACCACTTGAAGCCCACCGGTACCTCGATCAGGCGACGGCCGAGGTCGGCCACGACCCGGTCGATCAGCGAACTGGAGACCAGCGTCTTGCCGACCGCGGTGTCCGTCGCCCACCCGGGCCGGTGGCTCAGCAGGTAGGCGATCGCGACGGCCAGGAAATGGTTGGGGTTCATCAGCCCGGCGTCCGGCGTCACGATGCCGTGCCGATCGGCGTCCGCGTCGTTGCCGGTGGCGATCTGGAACTCGTTCTTTCGGCCGACGAGGGACGCCATCGCGGAGGGGGAGGAACAGTCCATGCGGATCTTGCCGTCCCAGTCGAGGCTCATGAACCGCCACGTGGGGTCGACCAGTGGGTTGACGACCGTGAGGTCCAGGCGGTGGCGCTCAGCGATGGCGCCCCAGTAGTCCACGCTGGCTCCGCCCAGGGGATCCGCGCCGATCCGGACCCCGGCCCGCCTGATCGCCTCGATGTCGACGACGCTGGGCAGGTCGTCGACGTAGGCGCCGAGGAAGTCATAGGGCTGCGCCTGAGCCCGGGCCTGGTCGACCGGAACGCGACGGATGCCGCTGAGGCCGGCCCTCAGCAGGTCGTTGGCGCGGCCGGCGATCCACCCGGTGGCGTCGGTGTCGGCGGGCCCACCCGAGGGCGGGTTGTACTTGAAGCCCCCGTCGCGCGGCGGGTTGTGCGACGGGGTGACGACGATGCCGTCGGCCAGCCCCGTGGTCCTTCCACGGTTGGCGGCAAGGATGGCGTGGCTCACCGCCGGGGTGGGGGTGTAACCGCCGCCGGCGTCGATGAGCACGGAAACGTCGTTGGCCGCCAGCACCTCCAGTGCGCTGGACCAGGCCGGCTCCGACAGGGCGTGGGTGTCGCGGCCGAGGAAGAGCGGGCCGTCGTAGCCCTGCGCCGCGCGGTACTCGCAGATGGCCTGCGTGGTCGCGAGGATGTGCGCCTCGTTGAAGGCCGCGTCGAAGCTGGACCCGCGATGACCGGAGGTGCCGAAGAGCACCTGCTGGGCCGGCTCGGCAGGGTCGGGCTCGAGTGTGTAGTACGCGGTGACGAGCGAGGCGATGTCGATCAGGTCGCTGGGCTGGGCCGGCTGTCCTGCACGGGCGTCGCTCATGGGCTGATCTTGACCTGTCAGCCCGGCTCAGCGCGACACGGCCGGCCTTCCGCACCGGCGTCCTCGCGTTCGACCTCGTCCAGGAACCGGCGCACCGTCCCCAGGAACACCTCTGGTTGCTCGGAGTGCACCCAGTGCCCGGCGTTCTTGACCCGGACCAGGCGGGTGGCCGGAAAGAGGGCGTCCATCCGGGCCCGGTCCTCCGGCAGCACGTAGGTGCTGTTCGCCCCGGCGACCCAGAGCACCGGGCCCTCGTAGGTGGCCCCTGGCGGCGGCTCCGGGAAGTCGCGCAGCTCCCCGAGGTCGCGCTCCAGCAGTTCCAGGTTCAGCCGCCACCGCCAGCTGCCGTCCTCCGCGTCACGGACGAGGCTCTGCAGCAGGAAGCTGCGCACCATCCTGCTCGGGACGGCGGGGCGCAGCGCCTCGTCGGCCTCCTGCCTCGTCCGGAGAGCGGCCAGGTCGATGGCGCGCATGGCGGCGATGTACTCGCCGAACGGTGAGGCCTCCTCGTCCGGCTCGTCGGTCCGGACGCCCGACGGGGGGTAGGGGACCGGCGCGATGTCGACCACCACGAGCGCGCGCAGCAGCTCGGGTCGCCGCAGCGCCAGCTGCATGGCCACCTTGCCGCCCATCGAGTGCCCCACCAGGGTGGCCGGCGCGCCGAGGCGCTCCAGTTCGGCGGCGACCAGCTCCGCCATGTCGAGGTAGTCGACCCGGTCGGTCCAGGGCGAGTGACCGTGGTTGGGCAGGTCGAGCAGGGTGACGCGATGGCCGTCGGCCAGGGCCCTGGCGATCGTCGTCCAGTTCTTCCCCTGGCCGAACAGACCGTGCACGAACACGACCGGGGGGCCGGCGTCGCCGAGCGTGCGGGCGGCCAGCCGTTCGTCCTCGCTCACCGGGTGATCATGACTGCCCTCCGCTCGGTCGCGCGCCCCGCACACGCCGCCCGCCTCCCCGGAACCGTCGGACTCCCGCCTTACCGTCGCCCTGGACACAGGAGGTGGCATGCCCGGACGACGGCGCCGCAGCACGACCAGCCGGGCGACGACCAGCCGGGCGACGACCAGCCGGGCGAGGACCAGCGGCAGCACGGCGAGTCGGCGGTCGGCGGGCCCGACGACGAAGCGCCGCTCGGCGGCGGCGCCGTCCGACGTTCCCGTGGCGGGCGCCGGTGAGCGGGTGTGGGTGCTGGCCGTGCCGTTCCGAGCTCCGGCTCCGGGCGCGCAGTGGCACCCCGGGCTGCAGGCCCACGTCTGGATCGGCGCCGACCTCCCCCCGGGGCTCGCTCCCTACGACCCGCCGCCGTACACGTTCGAGCGCTTCCTCGAGGACGAGCTGAACGAGAAGCCACGGCTGCTGCCGATGGCGCGGCCGATGACGCCGCGGGAGCAGCAGTGCGACGGTGCCGACGTCATCGCCGACCACGCGGCTGCCGGCGGGCGCGTCTTCCTCCTCGGCGACGACCCAGGAGTGGGCAAGACCGGCACGGCGATCCTGGCGGTGAAGGCGGTGGCCGAGCAGCGGCCGGTGCGCACCGTCCTCGTGGTCGCCGACCGCCCCGCGGCGATCACGGTTCCGCACTGGACCCGCTCGATCGCGGCGTTCGGCGACGGCGGGATCCGGTGGTGCGTCACGACATGGGACCGGCTGGCGAAGGTGAGCAAGCTGCGCTTCGACGTCGTCGTCGCGGACGAGGCACACATGGTGCGGCACACGACGACGCAGCGGTGGAAGCACTGGAAGGCGGTCTCGGGCGCGGGGCGGGTGAAGGACGCCCCCTACGTGCTGGCCGCGACGGCGACTCCCGCGCACACGCCCCTCGAGCTCCCCTATCTGGCGCCCGAGTTCGCCGTCCGCACCGGCGAGCCCCTGCGTGCGTGGGCCGATCTGCCGGCGCGGCTGGCCGCGCACGAGTTCCACGTGGAACGTGGGCGCTACGGATGGGCCTGGACCGAGGACGCCGACGCGCGGCGGGCCGACCTGGCCCGGCTCCAGGAGTGGCTGGGCGCCGCCGATCCGCCCGCCACCCTGTACCGGCCGGCTCCCTGGGGTGCCGTGTCGGTGACGGGCACGCCGGTCGCTCTCACCCCGGCCGAGCGCGCCGCCTACGAGTCCGAGTGGTCGGAGTTCCGGGCGGAGATGCAGCTGGCTCGCCGTGGCCGGCAGAGCGCCAGAGGCCGCGCGGCGCTGCTGCGGTTCAGGCAGAAGGCCGGGCTGATCCGTGTGCAGGCGACGGTGGAGTGGGTGAAGGCGCAGGTCGAGGCAGAGCGCCAGGTTGCGGTGTCGGTCGAGTTCGTCGAGACGGCGGCCGACCCGATCCGCGAGGCCCTGCTGGACGGGGGGATCGCCGTGGCCGGCATCTACGGCCGGAACCGGTTCGACGTCGAGGCCGAGCGGCTGCGGTTCCAGCGCGGGGAGGCCCCCGTGTGCGTGTTCACGGTCACCGCGTCGATCAGTCTGCACGCCGGTGAGCTGCTGCCCGACGGCTCCACGGCGTCCGAGACGCCCCGCGTGGGGTTGTTCCACCAGCCCAGGTTCTCCGGCATCCAGGCGCGTCAGGTGACCGGTCGCACCCACCGCGACGGCCGCACGTCCCCCTGGCGGATCGCCTTCGCCGAGGACACCGTCGAGGAGCAAGTGGCCCGCGTCATGGTGGAGCGACTGGCCGTCAGTGGCTCGGCGGCCGGCGCCGACACGTCGTCCCTCCGGGAGATCGCCGAGCTCCTCGACGCCGATTGGCTGCCCGCCACCTCCTTGACCGAGGAGCCCTGACGCGAGCAGGCCTGCCCGAGCGGCCCTGACGCGAGCAGCGGTCCCGCGGCGCCTGATGATGGGCAGGAATGAGGCCGACCGGATCGTCCGGTCGGACGGCGGGGAGGTGCAGACGTGCGACGGGAGGCGAGCGTCCTGCACCTGGATCTCGATGCGTTCTTCGCCGCGGTCGAGCAGCGGGACAAGCCGTCGCTGCGCGGGCGGCCCGTGGTGGTCGGCGGTGTGGGTGGTCGCGGGGTGGTGGCGACGGCTTCCTACGAGGCACGCGCCTACGGGGCACGGTCTGCGATGTCGACCGCTGAGGCCCGGCGCCGGTGTCCGGCCGGAACGGCGTTCCTGGGGGGCCGCTTCGCCGCCTACCGGCGCACGTCGGACGTCGTCATGGGGTTGCTGCGCGAGCTGTCCCCGTTGGTCGAACCTGCGTCGCTCGACGAGGCCTACGTGGACCTGGCGGCGGGCGGGGGACACGACCTGTCGGTTGACGGTGTGACCGCCCTCGGCCACGCGCTGAAGGAGCGCATCACTGAAGCCACCGGCGGGGTGAGCGGGTCCGTCGGCATCGGCACGTCGAAACTCATAGCCAAGATCGGCTCAGACCTGGACAAGCCGGACGGACTGGTCGTCGTCCGCCCGGGGAACGAACTCGACATGCTGCACCCGCTGCCCGTGACGCGACTGGGCGGCGTGGGACCGGCGACCGCCGAGCGCCTGCACCAGGTGGGGGTGACGACCGTGGCCGACCTGGCCGCGAAGTCATTGACCGACCTCGTGGCGCTCACCGGCCGGGCACACGGCGCGAGCCTGTACGCGCTGGCACGAGCCGAGGACGACCGCCCCATCGTGCCCGACCGCGGCGTGAAGTCGGTGTCCCATGAGGAGACCTTCGAACGCGACCTCACCGACCTCGACGTCCTGGGGCGCGAGATCGACTCGATGGCGGCGCGGGTGGGGCAGCGGCTGCGGACATCGGCAGTCTCCGGCCGCACGGTGACCCTCAAGCTCCGGCGGTACGACTTCACGACCCTCACCCGGTCACAGACCCTCCCTCAGCCCACCGACGACCCCCGGCTCATCGCCACCACGGCACGCCGCCTGCTGGCTGATGCCGGCACCTCCGGCGGCTTGCGCCTGCTGGGCGTCGGCGTATCCGGGTTGTCCGTCTACGCACAGGGCGACCTGTTCAGCGTGGACGACGAGACCGCCGAGGCGCCCGACGGCCGCACCCCAGTGGACGGTGCAGCAGGCGATCTCCCCCGGCTGGAGGCCCCGTCGTCGGCGACACCCATCCCGGCGCAACCGGTGGTCACGGCGCCGGCGGAGCGCCTCTGGTGGCCGGGTCAGGATGTGGCGCACGACGAGTTGGGCGCAGGCTGGGTATGGGGGCGGGGCCTGAGCCGCGTGACCGTCCGGTTCGAGGGCCCTACCACCGCGCCGGGGCCGGTGCGCACCCTCGCCGCCGACGATCCCGCCCTGCACCCCGCCGACCCACCCGACTGGCGGCCACCCGTGTAGAACGGCGATGTGACGGAACCCAACGCGTGGGTGCGGATGACCCAGCACGACCCCGGACATTCGGCTGCCTACATCCAGCGTTTCCGGAACCTGGCGGCTCAAGGCAAGGACCTCGTCGGGGAGGCGCGGCTGGTCGACGCGATGCTGCCTCGTGGTGCCCGCGTGCTCGACGCGGGCTGCGGGCCGGGTCGGATCGGCGGCTTCCTCGCCGAGGCGGGACACGACGTGGTCGGCGTGGACGTCGACCCCGAGTTGATCGCAGCCGCGGAGGAAGACCATCCCGGCCCGCGCTGGTTGGTCGGCGACCTGGCCGAACTGGACCTGCCCGCAGTTGGCGTCGGAGAGCCCTTCGACGTCATCGTCTGCGCCGGCAACGTGATGACCTTCCTCGACCCCTCGACGCGGACCACGGTGCTTCGGCGGATGCGGGACCACCTCGCTTCCGACGGGCGGGCCGCGATCGGGTTCGGCGCCGGCCGCGGGTATTCGTTCGAGGACTTCCTGGCCGACGCCTCGACCGCCGGCTGGGAGCCCGACCTCCTGCTGTCCACCTGGGACCTGCGCCCGTTCAGTGCAGACTCGGATTTCATGGTCGCGATCCTGCGCCCCGCCTGAGACGAGAACCGCTCGATCGTCCACAGCGCCCACTGTTTTCCACAGGGAGCCCGAGCGGCGGTGAGTGTCGTAGCGCATACCTATTCTCGATCACATGTTCGAGGGCGGAGCGTATGGCGTCGGCGTGACGGTCGACTGCCTCGAGCCGATGCCGTGGCCGGAGATCCCGCCGCCGCCGGGTGTCGAGGTGCACCCCGCCCGCCTGGGCGAGCTGATGCCGGTGGCCGCGCGCACCCAGGCCGAGCGGGCGGCCGAACTCGAGCGCGTGATCCGGACAGAAGGCGCCCTCGCCGCGTACAAGGCGGAACTGGTAGCCGCCATGGCGCGCGCGAGCACCGACGTCGACGACCGAGCCTCCGGTGACGTGGGAGCGGCCTCGCCGGCATGGGCACCGGATCCCGGCGACGGTCTCCTTCCGGGCACGAGCGAGTTCTTCCCCGACGAGCTGGCCGTGGTCCTCCGCTGCTCCCGCGCTGCCGCCACGACCCTCGCAGAGGTCTCGGTGACGCTGGTCGAGCGACTGGCGACCACCTGGGCGGCGCTCGCAGACGGCGGTCTCGACTGGCCGAGGGCCCGGGCTCTGGCCCTGGAACTAGGCTGGCCCGCGCGCGAGTCGGAACCGGCCGTGGTGGCCGACGTCGCGGCGTCGCTGCTCCCTGACGCGATGCGGCTGTCGGTCACACAGCTACGGAACGCTGCGCGCCGCGAACTCATGGCGCGCGATGCTGCCGCGGCCGATCGGCGTCGCAGACAGGCCGAGCGGGCCGCCGACGTGACGGTGCACGCGCTGAATGACGGCATGGCCGAGCTCAGAGCGGTGATGCCTGCCCCCTTGGCGGTCGCGGTCCGGAACTCGGTGGATGCGTATGCGCGGATGGCCAAGGAGGACGGCGCGCCGGTTTCGCTGGGCCAGCTGCGCGTCGGGGTCCTGGCGGACCTGACGCTGCGGCCCTGGGATACGGCGCGGCCGTCCGTCACCGCCTCGCTCGTAGTCGTCGCTCCGGTGGAGGCGCTGCGCCAGCCCGCGACGGCGCCGGAGGTGACCCTTCCCGGAGCGGTTCCGGCCCGAGCGCCGGTCGCGGAGGTCAACGGGCTGCCGATCACTGCTGCCCACGTCCGGGAACTGCTGCGTCAACTCGACGCGCTCTGTCCTGGCGGCCTTCAGGCGCCGAGGGCGGGCAGCTTCACCGTCGCCGTGACTGAACCGGTGTCGGGGTCGCTGTTGGCGGTCGCGACCCCGACGGAACTCCGCCGGATCGCCGACCGCGGATGTGCCGATCACCGCGGCGAGGGGTGCGGCTGCAGCGTCCTCGACCGGCCACCGTCCGTCGACCGCTACCGGCCGGCTCCCGCCCAGTACCGCTTCGTACGCACCCGCGACCGAACCTGCCGGCATCCCGGTTGCGACAACTCCGCCGCATGGGCGGATCTCGATCATGTCGTCCCGCACGCTCAGGGGGGCGACACCGACTGCGCGAATCTCTGCTGCCTGTGCCGCCGGCACCATCGGCTCAAGACCCATGCCCGCGGTTGGCGCTTCGTGATGGCGCCCGACGGCACGCTGTCGGTCACTACCCCCAGCGGGATCACACGGATCACAACTCCGCCCGGGCTCTCCCCGCCGGCTGCGCCGGCCGAGGAGCAATCGAGAGTTGTAGGGGCGGACGACCCGCCGCCCTTCTGACCCCTGCGGTGCCGTCGCCGCGGCGTACCGCCGCCCCGGGCGTGACAACGACCGCCGCGCGGCCCGCCGGGTCAGGGACGGGCCGCGCGTAGACCAGCCGCGCGAGGACCAGCCGTGCAAGGACCAGCCGTGCAAGGACCAGCCGTGCAGCTAGCCCAACCGTGCAACTACCCAGCCGTGCAACTGGCCCAGCCGCGCGAGGACCAGCCGTGCAACTGGCCCAACCGCGCGAGGACCAGCCGTGCAACTAGCCCAACCGCGCAACTAGCCCAACCGCGCAACTGGCCCAACCGCGCAACTGGCCCAACCGCGCGAGGACCGGCCGTGCAGCTAGCCCAGGCGTGCGTGGATCAGCCGTGCGACTGCGTTCCGGTGATCGAGAAGTCCTCGGCCACCTGGACGATGAGCTGGTCGCCGTCCGCGGTCACGATGTGCGCTTCGTACACCCCCCCGGAATCGGTCTCGACACGCTGGATGGTCGCGTCGGGGTACTCGGCCTCCACCGCGTCGGTGACCTGAGTGGCCGTGTCGCCGGTGAGCAGCTCCTCGTCGGAGCGCTGCGGCTGCGACGGGTCGCCGTTGCCCGTGGGCGATCCGTCGCGGGCCTCCTGGCTGTAGGAGGCGGGCGAGGTGGCCGCCGCCGCGCCGTCGGTGGCGGCGTTGGCTGTGAGTGTGCCGGCCAGGATGCCGCCGGCCACCAGCCCGCCCCCGATCAAGGCGGCCGATCGCACCCAGGGCCGTGACCCCACGCGCGCGCGCTTGCCGGACTGGTCGTCGGTCATGTCATCCATGCGAGTAGTTCCTCTCGTCCGTCGGCTTCTCGTGAGCCGCTCGTGTCCGAGAGTCGGCGGCGCTCCTGTGGCACAGCTGTGGAGGTCGTCGGAGTCCCTTGTCAGACGGCGCCGTTGGCCTGGAGCAGGACGAGCGCCTCAACGGTGCGGTGTCCCCGCCACTCGAGGGTCGCCGCGGGTGAGTAGCTGCCGAAGTCGACCGCCCAGCCACCATCGGCCTGTTGCCCCTCGGCCAGCCGGCGCAGGTCCGCCTCCACCACGTCCCTCCCGAACAGGCTCCGTGTGGGACCGCCGGGCAGCGGAGCGAAGTCCAGGGGGCGCATGAACTCGTCCTCTGCGCCGCCCGCCACGCGCAGCAGCCCGTCCGCCGGAATGTAGGGGCGCAGCCGGTCGAGCAGGCCGGCCGCCTGCGGAATGCGGACAGCGGCGGCGTCGAGCAACTGTGCCGAGAACGCCAGCTCCATGGCGTGCGGCGCCGAGTGCACGTCACGGACAGCCGCCAGGCAGTACCTCGTGGCGCGGTCGAGCCATGGGTGCCCGGCCACGGCCACGTCCCTCGCCGCCGATCTGTGGCCGGCCGCGGCCACGATGGCGGTGATCTGCAGCGACGACCGCGATCCGTCGGCCAGCGCCCAGAACGGCGCGCACGCCGCCGGGTCCGGCACCCGGAGCGCGAAGGGGAGCCCGCCGTCGGGCAGCGACACCGCGGCGAGCCAATCGCAGAGCTCCCGAGCACGGTCGGTGCTCGCCGGCCCCACGTCCGCGAACACCTGGAAGGCGTGCAGAGCCCCACCGGGCTGACTCGTCCTCGAGCGGAGGTCCGGTTCGAGGCCCCAGCCGTAACCCCCGTCAGGATTGCGGTAGGCATCGACGGCCGCGAGAACCGGTTCCACCGGACCGTGGTCGAAGAGCAGATCGAACCGGCGACGATCGAGGACCCGGGCAGCGCCGGCCAGGAAGTCGGAGGCAGCGGTCAGGTCGACCGTTCCGGCATCGACGGTCACGACGCAGCCACGCCCAAGGCGATCGTCAGTTCCAGGACGGTACGGGGATCCTCCAGCCGCGCCCCGTAGAGCTCTCGCAGCTGCCCCATGCGGTACCGAACCGTCTGGGGATGCACGAACAGCTCGGCAGCTACCTGCTCCCGCCGTCCGTGGTGCAGCAGCCACGCGCGAAGCGTGTCGACCAGCTTCTCGCGGGCTCCCGCGCTGAGGTCCTCCAGCGGTGCCAGCGCGCGCGCACGCAGGTCCGCGAGCGCGTCACCGTCCGCCCGGAGGACGAGGTCGGCGAGGCGCCGGTCGGTGTCGAGCGGCTCCGAGCCCTCCGCGGTCAGTCCCATCTCCAGCGCCCGGCGCACGCGCGCGTAGGAGCGGTGGACCTCCGCCCAGGGCCGGGCCGGGCCGACGACGGCGTCGCGTCCGTCCAGGGAGCGCAGGAGGGCCGGCCGCGACCGCCCTCCGGCGTCGGGCACGAGCAGCACGACCAGTTCGGACGCCGGTTCCAGGGCCGGTACGTCCTCGCTGGACCGGAGCGTCCGGTTGTCGAGCGATACCAGCACGCCGCGCACCCGGGCCTCCGGAAGCACGACCGCGGTCAGCGTCCGGGGCGGCGTCCAGTCGGCTCGTTCGGCGGCGGCCAGCAGGTCGGTCAGCGGCGCTCCGGCGAGGAGATGGTGGGCCAGACGCTCGAGGTAACGCTGCCGCACGCGCCCGGTCGTCGCCAGCTCGTCGCTGTGTCCGGCCACACTCGCGCCCGAGAGCTGGTCGATGTAGGCGAACACCAACTCGGCGAACCGGGCCAACTGCTCGGCGGTCAGGCCGGCCCGCACGGCACTCGCGCTCATGTGTCGCCACGAGACCCGGGCACCGACCCGGTAGGCCGCCAGCAGGGCATCCATCGAACGGCCGCTCCGGGCCTCACCGCGGCCCAGCTCGTAGGCACCCTCCAAGGCCGAGCGGATCGGCGTGCCCGCGTCGGCGCCGCCAATAGCGGTGGCCAGTTCGAGGAAGCCGCCGAGCGCGACCTCGACGGCGCCACGGATCACCCGGCCCATGTCGCCGGCGAAGGCGTCGGCGTAGCTGGGGACCTCGACGATGATCTCCTCGACGGTCCGTTCGGCCACCGACGGCAGCTCTCCGCGCATCGAATCGGCCACCGATGACGGAATTGCCGTCTCCGGTCGTGCCATGCGCCTCAACTCCCTCGCTTCTTTGTTCGCTGGAGACAGAAGCTACCGGTCGATTCACGTCGCGGGCACAGGTATCCGCGCGCAGCGCTGGACACCCTCTAGATATGACGACGACCGTTCCGCGCCGCGCCCCGGCCCGGCCGCGAGTCTCTCTGCGGGACCGCGCGCTGAAGCTCGCCGAGTTCGTCACCACGCCGCTCCTGCCCACGGACTACCTCGATCTGATCGACCCGCTGCGGTCCGGCGCCGACCTCCGCGGACGAATCGAGGCGGTCCTGCCCGAGACGCGCGACGCCGCGACGATCGTGATCCGGCCCGGTCGCGGTTGGAAGGGACACACCCCGGGGCAGTACATCCGGATCGGCATCGACGTGAACGGCGTCCGCCAGTGGCGTGCTTACTCCCTGACCTCGCACCTGGGCCGCACCGACGGCTGCATCGCGATCACGGTGAAGGCCATCCCGGGCGGCAAGGTCAGCAACCACCTCGTGCACCGCACCGCGCCCGGCACGATCGTGCAGCTCGACCAGGCCGTCGGTGAGTTCACCCTGCCCGCCGAGCGCCCCACCAGGGTCCTGTTCGTCACCGCCGGCTCCGGCATCACGCCCGTCATGGGCATGCTGCGCAACCACGACGAGCTCACCGACGTCGTCCTGGTGCACTCGGCACCGACCTCGGACGACGTCGTGTTCGGCGCCGAGCTCCGTCAGATGGCCGCCGCCGGGCGGATCCGCCTCGTGGAGCAGCACACCGACTCCGCGGGAATGCTCGACGCCGCTGCGATCGCCGCGCTCGTGCCGGACCTGCACGAGCGCGCCACCTGGGCCTGCGGGCCGGTCGGCATGCTCGAGGGGCTCGAGGCGCACTGGGCAACGGCCGGCCTCGCCGACCGGCTCCACACCGAGCGCTTCCGTCCGACGGTGCTGGTGACCGGCGAGGGCGGCAGGGTCTCGTTCACGAAGAACGGGACGACGCTCGAGGCCGACGGGGCCACGCCGATCCTGGACGCCGCCGAGGAGGCCGGCGTCCTCATGCCCAGCGGGTGCCGCATGGGCATCTGTTTCGGATGCGTCCTGCCGCTGCGCGAGGGCGCCGTGCGCGACCTGCGCAACGGCGAGATCACCACCGCCGCCCCTGGGGACGGCGTCCTCATCCAGACCTGCGTGAGCGCCGCCGCCGGCGCCTGCGACATCGACCACTGACCCACCCCTGATCGGAGCGTTATGACTGTCATCCAGAAGCAGGCCGAGAACCCGATCGCCCACCTGTCCGCCGAGGACATCGAGATCATCGGCAAGGAACTCGACACCATCCGGCAGGAGGTGCGCGACAGCCTCGGGGACGACGACGCGAAGTACATCCGCAGGGTCATCGACGTCCAGCGCAAGCTCGAGCTGGGCAGTCGCGCCGCGCTGCTGGTCTCGATGTTCCCGCCGGCCTGGGTCGTCGGGACGGTCGGCCTCTCGGTCGCCAAGATTCTCGAGAACATGGAGATCGGGCACAACATCCTGCACGGCCAGTGGGACTGGATGCGGGACCCGAAGATCCACTCCACGACCTGGGAGTGGGACATGGCCAGCCCCGCCGCGCAGTGGAAGCACTCGCACAACGAGCTGCACCACACGTACACGAACGTCATCGGCAAGGACAACGACCTCGGCTACGGCATCATGCGCGTCGACGAGGACCAGAAGTGGCACCCGCTCTACCTGGCGCAGCCGGTGTGGAACTTCATCAACGCCTGCTTCTTCGAATACGGGATCGCTGCCTACGATCTGGAGCTGGGCAAGAACCTGGCGACGAAGAAGCGCCGCTCGAACCCGGAGTTCCGCGAAGCCGCCACACAGGTCTTGAAGAAGATCCGCAAGCAGGCGTCCAAGGACTACCTGATCCACCCGGCGTTGTCCGGACCCTCGTTCCTGCCGACCCTCGCGGCCAACTTCACCGCCAACGTGGTGCGCAACCTGTGGTCGCACTCGGTCATCATGTGCGGCCACTTCCCGGAGGGCGTCCAGACCTTCGAGAAGAAGTCGATCGAGGGCGAGACCCGCGGCGAGTGGTACCTGCGCCAGATGCTGGGCTCGGCGAACATCTCTGGCAGCAAGGCGATGCACCTCATGACCGGCAACCTGAGCCACCAGGTGGAGCACCACCTGTTCCCCGACCTGCCGAGCAACCGGTACGCCGAGATCGCCCCGCGGGTGCAGGACATCTTCGAGCGCTACGGGCTGACCTACCACTCTGCCCCGCTGTACAAGCAGGTTGCGAGCGCCTGGCACAAGGTCATCCGGCTGTCGCTGCCCAACGGCTGGCTCGCCGAGACCACGCCCAAGAACGCGCCGGCGCAGATAGTGAAGCTCGTCCGCATGACCACGGGCGGCAAGAAGGTCCGCCGCGAGCTGTCAAAGGCCGCCGCCGCCTGATGAAGGACCCCATACCCGAGAGGCCCAGGACCCGCGCGGTCCTGGGCCTCTCGGGTTCACGGCCCGGGAGCCTCGCTGGGTCGTCGACCGACAGGTCGTGGTGGCGCGCCAGGGCCGTCGTGGTCCCACCGAGCGAGCCCATCCCGGAGAGGGCGCGCCCACATCCGCAGCCGCCGTCGGGATTCGCGCGGTCGGTCGCGCAAGACGTCACCCACGAGAACGAGCTCTCCGTCGACGGCATGGCACAAGCCGCCGTCCCGTTCACCCTGTCGCTGGCGTGTCGCCGTCAGCAGCGTCATGCCGGCACCATGCCATCGGGTGGCGACACTTCGCGGCGTGCACTCGTTGCACGTGAAACCGTTGCGACCGGCCGGGCGGACTGAGTCGTGTCGTGACGTGCGCGACCGTGGGTAACCGGCCTCGCAGGCCGGAGAATGCGGCGTCGGGAGCGTGGGGTGCCCGTCAGGCGGCGGGCCGTATCCGATGTTCGCGTCGCTGTCGACGTTGCCGGCGGTTCCGGGCATCGCTCAGGGGCATCGCCTGCTCGGCTTCTCGCAGCATCGCCGCGATCCGGGTGAGGCGCTCCTGACTGGGGGAGCTGTCGGTCACGCCCACCCCCACGCCCACGCCCACTCCCACGCCCAACCCCACGCCCACGCCCACGCCCACGCCCACGCCCACGCCGACGCCGTCGCCGACGCCGACGACCACACCATCGGGCACAGAA
>JAOPWJ010000098.1 GCA_025965715.1 Blastococcus sp.
CCCTTCCGGCGGGTGGTGATCACCTGGTAGGTCGCGATGGTGACCGGCCGGATCTCCTTGCGCTCACCCGAGTACTCGCCGATCTCCTCCTCGGTGAGCGAGGTGCGCGCGATCAGCTCGCGCTTCCACTGCCGCCCGGCGACGGTGTTGGTGACCAGGATCAGCGTGGTCGCCTTCGCCTCGGCCATCGCCGCCGCGCCCACCAGCGTCTTGCCCGCACCACACGGCAGGACGACGACGCCCGAGCCGCCGGCCCAGAAGCCGTCGACCGCCTGCTGCTGGTAGTCCCGTAGGTGCCAGTCGCTCTGGTCGAGCTCGATCGGGTGCGCCTGGCCGTCGACGTAGCCGGCGAGGTCCTCGGCCGGCCAACCGATCTTCAGCAGCGCCTGCTTGAGTCGGCCGCGCTCCGAGGCGTGCACGATCACGGAGTCCTGGTCGAGGCGGGCACCCAGCATCGGCGCCACCCGCTTGGACCGGACGACCTCCTCCAGCACGGCGCGGTCCGACGAGGTGAGGGTCAGGCCATGCACCGGGTGGTTGGCCAGGGTCAGCCGGCCGAACCGGTCCATCGTGTCGGCGATGTCGACCAGGAGGGCGTGCGGCACCGGATAGCGGGAGTAGCGCACCAGTGCGTCGACGACCTGCTCTGCGTCGTGCCCCGCGGCGCGGGCGTTCCACAGCGCGAGCGGGGTGACGCGGTAGGTGTGCACGTGCTCCGGAGAGCGCTCGAGCTCGGCGAACGGCGCGATCGCCGCACGGCAGTCGCGGGACAGCGGATGGTCGACCTCGAGGAGCAGGGTCTTGTCCGACTGGACGATCAGGGGGCCGTCAGTCAACGGTTCGGTGCCTTCCTGCAGGGCAACGACGAGCGAGGGCCCGCCGCACGTGTGTACCGGGATCAACCGCTGTCGGCGGCTGAGGCTTCCTCCTCGACGATCGCGACCGAGGTGATCCGGTGCACGGCGAAGGTGCGGTTCTCCCCGCGCCGCTCGTCGTACCCCTGGAGGAAACCACCCACCAGGGAGACCGGCTGCACCACGCGCTGGCTGCCGCTGCCCTGGGCGTCGACGTAGCCCAGCCAGATCGGCACTCCCTCGCGCACCGCGCGGGACAGCAGCTCCAGCGTCGACGCGGTGGTCACGCCGGGCACCTGTCGCACGGCCTCGCCACGCCGGGCGGCCAGGGCGGCGTCCCCGGCCCGGATCTCCCGCAGCGTCGCCGCCAGCTCGACCTCCGTGAGGGTCCGGCCCACCGGCGCTGGGTCGCTGCCGGGGCGCCGTGCCAGCGCTCGCGGCCGGGCCGGCGGACGGGTGAGGACGGCGCCGCCCGGGTTCTCGCCGGCCGGGGCGTAGCCCCCCTCCCGGAGCACGGACAGCACCTCGTCGGCGCCCATGCCGCTCACGAGCACGCCGGGGGCGAGCCGGCGCAGCTCCGCGCCCACGGTGCGGCGGTCGTTGAGCACCTGGGAGAGCAGGCCGTGGTCGTCGGAACGGACGTAGGACTTGATCGCCCCCACCCGCAGCCGCCCGTGCTGCCGGGTGACGTCGTCGATGAGGTAGTCGAGCGCCTGCGGCACCGGGGTGCGCGAGGAGCGGGTGAAGAAGTCGTGCAGGTCGGAGGCCGACCAGCCGAAGTCCAGCGCCCGCCGGATGCTGCCCTCGGACACCCGGTAGACGGTGGCCCCACCGGAGGACTCGACGTCGGCCACCACCGCCAGCGTGTCGGCGAGCTCGGAGAGCAGCGGGCCGGGGGCGATCAGGGAGAGGTCGGGCTGGGCGAGCACGTGGTCGACGGGCTCGGGGAGGAGTCCGCGCATGCCGTCGGCGGCCCCGTCCTCACCCAAGGTCAGCAGTCCGCGCCCCGCGGTCGACAGCGCGCCGCCCACCAGGACGCCGAGCCGGTCGGCCTCGGCCAGGACCGCGGGCACGGGGGCCAGGCGGTCCGCGCGGCGGGGCGTCCGCCAGCGCAGCAGCTCGACCAGGTCGTCCGGCGCCAGACCGGAGCCGGGCGGGTACTCCGCGAGCACGGCGAGGGCCGAGCGGCGGATCGCCGGGGCGGTGTGCCGGACCAGGTCGGGGGACAGCGGGTTGACCGCCTTGCCGGCCGCGTCGCGCTGGCCGACCAGCGACGGCAACCGGACGCCGACCAGCCAGCCGGCCGCCAGCACCGCCCAGCGGTCGGCGAGGTCCTGTTCCCGCCAGATGTCGTAGCTGCGGGTGGGCAGCCACTCGTCGCGGTGCGGTCCGCCGACGTCGAGCAGGCCTGCGGCGTAGGTCAGCTCCAGCAGCCAGGCCGCGTCGGGCTCACCGAGGTGCATCTCACGCGCCAGCCGCTTCTGGTCGCGCACGCCCACGCCGCCGCTCCGGAGCAGCCCGGCCGGCTCCTCCTCGAGGATCCCGAGCAGCTCGCCGACGCGGCCGACGCTCTCCAGGGCGGCGCCGGCGGCCCGCCGGTCCACCGCCGGCTGCTCGCGGGCGGTGACCGCCGGTTCCGGGCGCAGCCGCGGCGGGCCGTAGGGCCGGTCGCTGCGCAGGAGCACGCCGATCTCGCGTGGCAGCTCCACGTTCAGGGCGTCGATGCGGGCCAGCAGACCGCGTTGCAACAGCCGGCGGGCCGGCGTCCGGGCGCCGTCCGCGGGACCGTCGGGGAGGTGGCCGACCGGCCGTTCGCCGGCCAGCCGCTCGAGGACCGCCAGCTCGTCGGCGGGCAGCTCGGCGACGGCCGCGGGAAGGTCGGCCGGCAGCTGCAGGCGGAGTTCGGCAGCCCGACGGCCGAGCCCGGCCGGATGACGCACGCTGCGCCGGACCGGATCGGGCGCGCGCAGGACATCGTCGCCCCACAGCAGGGCCCGGGTGGTCAGGCGTTCGATCGCGGCCTCGAGCACCTCGTCGGGCAGGTCGGGCAGGGCCGCGATGAGCTCGTCCGGCGCGACCCCGTCGGTCGGGGCGAGCAGGACGACGTCGAGCACCTGCAGCGTCGTGGCGTCCAGCTCGTCGAGGGCACGGTCCACCGACACGGGAACGGCGAGCCGGCTGGCCAGCGCGACCACGTCGCTGGGGGCGGGCCGGGCGACGTCGGGTCGGGCCACCAGGAGCGCGCTCAGCTGCTCGTCGGTGCGGGTGCGCAGCCAGGCGGCGAGCGTCGCGGGGGCATCGGTGGGCATCCGGTCCACGCTACGTCGTGGCTGCAACCGGGGCTGCTGACAGCATGGTCGGGTGCGCCCCGCCTCCGACGACCCGGCGACCCGTGAGGCCCTGGCCGCGCACCAGGGCGGCGGGTTGCGCTGGCTGGTGGGTGGCGCCGTCGCGTTCGCCCTCGGCGTCCTGCTGGGAGTGGCGGCCGTGGCCGTCGCGGGCAGTACGGGGCGGCGGTTCCCCGGCGTCGGCCTCGTCGTCGTCGTGCTCGTCCTGGGCGGCACCGCCGCCGCCGTCGCGGGGGCGGGCGCCCTGGTGCGCACCCACCGGTGGACGCGGGCGCTGGCCAGGACGCCGTGGCAGAACGGACGCCTGCGCGTCGCCGGCCCGGCGGTCATCGCGTTCGAGCCGGCCGGCTACGACGAGCTGGACCCCGGGGACCAGCCGGTGCGGCTGCGGCTGCTCAGCACCGCGGTCTGGCGCACGCGGGCCGTGCAGGCGATGAACGGGGCGGAGGTGCACGCAGCCCCCGTCGGCGCACGGGAGTGGGTGATGACCGCCGAGGGCCTGGGCACCCTCTACGGCGCGCGGGTGACCGGCCGCCGCAGGTGAGCGCGACACGGTCGGAGGACCGGTCGCGTGCGTCAGGAGGCAGCGGCACGGGAAGATGAGAACCGACACGTGCACCGAGCGGTGCACCGAACGGCACACGGAGGCGACATGTCCAAGCGCAACGCGAAGAACGCGCACCTGGTGGAGCCCACCTGGGGCCAGTCGGACGACGGGGGGCCGCCACTCACGGAGTTCACGAGCGCGGCCGCCGGCGCGCTGTCCCCCTTCGGGGAGGACCACAGCTTCCCGCTCCCGGCCGATCGGGTCCGCTACGCGCACCCGACGGACAAGCCCAATCGCGCGGGCGTCCAGGTGGTGGACGGAAGGTGACCTCTCCCGCGCTGCCGTCCTACAGCAACGGGCCGTCGACGGTCGCGCTGCTGGGGGACACGATCGGGGCGAACCTCGATCGGACGGCGGCGCGGGTCGGTGACCACGAGGCGCTGGTCGAGTGCGCCACGGACCGGCGGTGGACCTACCCGGAGCTCGTCGCCGAGGTCGACGCCTGCGCCCTGGGCCTCGACGCCCTCGGGGTGTCCAAGGGCGAGCGTGTCGGAATCTGGTCGCCCAACTGCGCGGAGTGGGTCTTCGTCCAGTACGCGACGGCGAAGCTCGGCGCCGTCCTGGTGAACATCAACCCGGCCTACCGGACGCACGAACTGGCCTACGTGCTGAGGCAGGCGGGCATCTCGGTGCTGGTCGCGGCGCCGGAGTTCAAGACCAGCGACTACCGCGCGATGGTCGCGGAGGTACGCGGGGACTGCCCCGACCTGCGCGAGGTGCTCTTCCTCGGCGAGCCGGAGTGGACGTCGCTGATGTCGGCCGGCCGGGCGGCGGACCACGGCCTGCTGGCCGAGCGCGAGACGCAGCTCTCGGCCGACGACCCCGTCAACATCCAGTACACCTCGGGCACGACCGGTTTCCCGAAGGGCGCCACCCTCACCCATCACAACCTGCTCAACAACGGCTTCTTCGTGGGGGAGGGGTGCGGCTACACCCCGGCCGACCGGGTGTGCATCCCGGTGCCCTACTACCACTGCTTCGGCATGGGTATGGGCAATCTCGGCTGCACCTCGCACGGCTCGACGATGGTCATCCCTGCGCCGGGCTTCGACCCCGCCCTCACCCTGCAGGCAGTGCAGGACGAGGGGTGCACCTCGCTGTACGGCGTCCCGACGATGTTCATCGCGGAACTGGCGTTGCCCGACTTCGCGGACTACGACCTCTCCAGCCTGCGCACCGGGATCATGGCGGGCTCGCCGTGCCCGGTGGAGGTGATGAAGCGGGTGGTCAACGAGATGGGCATGACCGAGGTGACCATCTGCTACGGCATGACCGAGACGTCACCCGTGTCGACCCAGACCGGCGCCGACGACGACCTGGACCGGCGCACCTCGACCGTCGGGCGGGTCCACCCGCACCTGGAGGTCAAGGTGATCGACCCCGAGACGGGGCTGACCGTCCCGCGGGGAACGCCGGGTGAGTTCTGCACCCGCGGCTATTCGGTGATGCTGGGCTACTGGAACGAGCCGAAGAAGACCGCCGAGGTCATCGACGCCGCCCGCTGGATGCACACCGGCGACCTCGCGGTCATGGACGACGAGGGCTACCTGAACATCGTCGGCCGGATCAAGGACCTGGTGATCCGCGGCGGCGAGAACGTCTATCCGCGTGAGGTGGAAGAGTTCCTCTACACCCACCCCGACATCGTCGACGCGCAGGTCATCGGCGTTCCCGACGAGCGGTTCGGGGAGGAGTTGATGGCGTGGATCCGGTTGCGCGAGGGCGCCGATCCGCTCTCCGCCGAGGCCTTGCGCGAGTTCTGCGCCGGCCGGCTGGCCCACTACAAGGTGCCCCGGTACGTCAAGATCGTCACCGAGTTCCCGATGACCGTCACCGGCAAGGTGCGCAAGGTGGAGATGCGGGAGGTGTCGGTCGCGGAGCTCGGGCTGCAGTCGGCCGCCGCGGTGCGCAACGCTTGAAGCTGCCTGCGGGGCCCCGTCGCCTGCGTGCCAGGGGTCGGGGGCAGGGGGTCCTTTCTCAGGCCTTGGCCTTGGCCGCCGGAGCGAGACGCACGATGAGCTTCGACGCGAAGCTGCCGACGACGACGTAGAGCACCCCGGCCAGCGCGTCGTTGATCACCTCGGCCATCTTCGGGTTCGGCTTGGTGAACAGGTCGCGGGTGAACCAGCCGAAGGTGTTGCGCACGCTCTCGGTCAGCTCCACCAGGGTGTTGCTCCGATTCGCCTCGAAGAGCACGAAGGCCGCATGCACCAGGATCAGCGCGGCGATCACCGCGCAGACGACCCGGATCAGCGTCGCGAGGAGCTCGAACACCCGGGCTGCACCGTTGCTGGCCATGGCGGCCATGATCGCGGAAAGACCACCGGCCCGCGAGTCGTCCCTGGTCAGGGCCCTTCGCAGGGGACGACGAGGGCGCGGTGGTCCGACAGCGGCAGCCGTACCGCCTCGGCCGGACCCCTGGACCGCAGGTCCCCGCGAACCAGCACGTGGTCGATCTGCCGGCGGGGATCCGGGGCGGGGAACGTGGCAGCCGCGGCGATCGACCGCAGGCCGCTGGTCCGCAGCGCCTGGCCGGTCTGCATGTTCAGGTCGCCGATCAGCACGAGCGGCTCGCGTGTACCGCTGAGCGAGTGCACCAGTCGGCGCAGTTGCAGGGCGTTCCAGCCCGGCACGAACGACAGGTGCGTGTTGCACACGGTGAACTGGCCGAAGGGCCCCTCCAGCACCGCGGCAACCGCGACGCGCGGCTCGTCGCGGGCCAGGTACGGGCGATTGGTCCAGGTCGACCACAGGGGAACGGTGGCCCGCAGCGCAGGCAGCCGTACCACCCGCCACGAGACGACGGGGTAGCGGGAGAGCAGGGCGATCCCGTAGCTGGCCGAGCCTGGTTGCTCCTCGCCGGTCGCCGCCATCCAGGTGCCGCCGGGGGTGCCGGAGAGGGCGGCGACGAACTGGGAGTCGACCGCGCCCATGGCCTCCGCGGCGACGGCGGTCAGGTCGGCGCCCAGCGAGCGCGGCTGGTCGCGATCGACCTCCTGTAGCCCCAGGACGTCGGGGTCGAGGCTCTTCACGGCGGCGGCGAGGCGGTCGACGTCGACACGGCCGTCCTCGACCGAGCGGCCGTGGAGGATGTTGAAGGTGGCGATCCGCACGGCCCTCTTGTGCCCCTCGCCGCGTCGGTTCTACCGCCGACGTTCGATCGACCGGGCCACGCGGGTAGTCCGACCGCCGTGCAGCCATCGGAGCGGGACGAGATCCGGGACCTCCTGAAGAGGACGGCGGTCGCGTTGAAGCAGGGCGACGTGCCGTTCGCCCTGTGCGGCGGGTATGCCGCGTGGGTCCGCGGCGCGCCCGAGCCCGACCACGACGCCGACTTCCTGGTGCCTGAGGTGGAGGCGCAGCGGGCGGCGAAGGTGCTGGCCGATGCGGGTCTGCAGGTGCAGGAGCCGCCGGAGGACTGGCTGATCAAGGTGGTCGGGGGAGGCTCGTTCGTCGACGTCCTGTGGCGTACCTGCGGTTCTCCCGTGGAGCGGGACCTGATCGACCGGTCGGAGACGCTGGCCGTCCTGTCGGTGCTCATGCCGGTGCTCACCGCGACCGACGTCCTCGTCACCAAGCTCATGGCCCTCGACGAGCACTACTGCGACTTCGCGCGCCTGCTCCCCGTGGCACGGGCGCTGCGCGAGCAGGTCGACTGGGGGACCGTGCAGCGTGAGGTGGCGGGCAACGACTTCGCCGTCGTCTTCCTGCAGTTGCTGGCCCGTCTCGGGGTCGTGGACGGGGTCAGTGCAGGGTGACCACCACGACCGCCGCCGCGGCGGCGGCGGCGGTCAGGCCGACCGCCGCGGTGGCCGCGGTCAGCAGTCCGGGCGCCGTCATGGGTTCATCCGCGGATCGCCTCCGCCGCACCTGTCGGTAGCGGACCGGCGCCAGGCCCCCGAGCACCCCGAGGCCGAGCAGCCCCGCGGCACCGGCGACGACGAGGAGCACCGTGTCGGCGTGCTCGGCCGCGCTGTGCGCGATGAGCCCGGCGACGGCGAGCACGCCGAGGCCGGTGCGCTGCCAGGCCAGCGCCGTCCGCTCGGGCTGCGTTTCCACCGGCGTCACCGGCCGAGCACCTCGACGCCCACCAGCACCGCGACCACCACGACGACCGCGGCCACGGCGGCGGTCACGGTCGGCATCAGCCAGTTGGCCGGCAGCGGGCGGCCGGCGCGGATCGCCACCTCGTTGGCCGACCACCGCCGGTAACCGGCCAGCGCAACCCCCAGCCCGATGAGCACCAGCGCGAGGGCCACGGCGGCGCTGCCCCAGCGAGCGCCGAGGTCGGGGGCGTAGGTGGCGACCGCGACCCCGCCGGCGACGAGCGCGAGACCCGTGCGCAACCAGGCCAGCAGAGTGCGCTCGTTGGCCAGGGTGAACCGGTAGTCCGGATGTCCGGATGCGTCCTCGGGGGGCGGCATCGGCCCAGGCTAGGGCGGCCAGCGCGCCCGGGCGGAAAGGCGGGGCCCGCTGAGCGGGCCGACGGCTAACCTGTGCTGTCGTCGGCGGCATGCAGCTGTCGGCAGTCGTCCCGGCCCCGTGCCGATCCGCAGCAGGAAACCGAGGGATCCAACGTGCCCACCGGCAAGGTCAAGTGGTTCAACCCCGAGAAGGGTTTCGGCTTCCTCGCGCGCGAGGACGGCCCGGACGTCTTCGTGCACAAGGACGCCCTCCCCTCGGGCACGGCCGAGCTCAAGCCGGGTCAGCGGGTGGAGTTCGGCATCGTCGCGGGCAAGCGGGGGGACCAGGCGCTGCAGGTCCGCGTCCTCGACCCGCTGCCGTCGGTGGCTGCGTCGGTCCGGGAGCAGAGCCGGAAGAAGCCCGATGAGATGGTTCCGATCATCGAGGACCTGATCAAGCTCCTCGACGAGATCGGTGAGGGCCTGCGCCACAACCGGCACCCCGACCGCCAGGAGTCGCGCAAGGTCGCCTCCGTGCTGCGCGCGGTCGCCGCCGACCTCGAGGGTTGAACGGCCTCGTCCTCCGCACCGCTCCGACGCTCGCGGTGATCCTCTGGACGGGGCCTCAACCGCCGGCCCGGATGAACCCGACCGGCCAGGCGGCGGAGAACTCGCCGCAGTCGCCGCCCTTGTCCTCGACGATCACGAGGTAGAAGGCCGGCGGGACCACGTCGTCGCTGCTGATCTTGTCGAACACGGCGTTGCCCTTCGGGACGTCGACCACGCCGAGCTCCTCCTGGAGCTTCTCGTCGAACACCTGGACGCTCCATCCGCGGTCGGCCACGGCGTCGGGCACGGTGAGGGCGATGGGGGCACCGGGGGAGACCTCGATGACGGGCGGGCTGTCGGTGTAGCGCTGCCCCTTGCCGTCCAGGCAGTACTGGCTCGGCCGCACGTCGACGGACTGGGACCCGGTGACGACGCGGACCTCCGCGGGTGCCTCCGCCGCGGCACCGCCGCAACCGGCGAGCGCGAGCAGCAGCAGCACGGCGGGCAGCCGGCTCACGACCACGAAGTCCCCAGGGGTGTGGTCGGCGCTTCCGGAGCCACCGGGGCGGGCGCTGCGGGCGTCCGGCCGCGGTGCAGGCTCCACAGCACCAGGCCGACCGCGAGCACCAGGAGCGCCGCGGCGACGGTGAATCCGAGCCAGCCGGTCGGGGGCAGGGCGATCCCGAGCGCACCCCCCGCCACCCACGACATCTGCAGCCACGTCTCGGACCGGGCGAACGCCGACGCCCGGAGATTGTCCGGCACCTCCCGCTGGATGATCGCGTCCAGGGCGACCTTGCCCAGCGCGTTGGTCACGGCGGCGACGCCGGCGACCACGGCGGCCATGGCGAAACTGAAGAAGACGGCGGCCAGCACCGTGATGCCGGCCGCCGCGGCGGCGGCGACCAGCACCAGCCGGTCGGGCTCGGCCGAGTGCAGGCGCGATCCGGCCGCCGTCCCCGCGAAGCTGCCGATGCCCGCGGTGGCGGCCACGGTGCCCAGTGCCAGGGTGGCCGACCAGCCGTCGTCGAAGGTGGCCTGCACGAGGAACGCCGTGAAGATGGTGAGGAAGCCGCCGAGTCCGCGCAGCGCCGCGTTGGCGCGCAGCGCCAGGACGACGTGCGGACTCACCACGCGCCGGCGGCGTCCCGCCACCGGGATCTCCGCGGTGGAGAGGACGTCGGCCGGGAGTTCGCCGGTCGACACGTCCACGTGCGGCGGCAGCCGCACCGCGAGGATGCCGGCGACGGCGAAGACGACCGCGGTGGCCTGCAGTTCCCAGTGGAAGCCGAGCAGTGAGGCGATGCCGGCGCCGACGCCGCCGGCCACCGCCGCGGTGGCCAGCCCGAACACCGACATGCGCGCGTTCGCGGAGGTGAGCGACATCGCACCCGGGAGCACGCGCGGGACGACGGCGGCGCGGAGCACGTTGTGCGACTTCGACAGCACCAGCACCCCGAGGGCAGCCGGATAGAGGAACAGGTCGTCGTAGTGGGCGGCCATGACCAGCGCCAGCACGGCCCGGCCCGCCAGGCTGACCGCGAGCGCCCACCGGCGGCCCCGCTGCAGGCGGTCGAGCGCCGGGCCGATGACCGGCGCCAGGACGGCGAAGGGAGCCCTCGTCACCAGCAGGTAGAGCGCCACGTTGCCGCGCTGAGCGTCGGTGGTGGCGGCGAAGAAGAGCGTGCCGGCGAGCGAGACGGCGATCATCGCGTCGCCGGCCATGTGCAGCGCATTGACCCACAGGAGCTGGGTCAGGCCGGTCTCGCCGGCGCCGTCCGCCCGGCTCGCCGCCCGGACCCGCCGCGCCGCGCCGGCGGTGAGCTGTCGGGTGCGGGCGACCGCCACCCGCGTGACGGTGATCTTCGGCGGCGCAGTCGGAGGGCTGCCGTCGCCGGGAGGCAGGGCGGCGGGTGTGGGCAACGGACGGGTCGCCGGGCGGGGGACGTCGAGGGGTGTCGTGTCCGCGCGGGCCAGGGGGGCCGCCGGTCCGGTCCGCGCGGCCGGTCGCGGGCGCCGTCGCCCGCCGTCGGGGCGGCGTGAGGCGGACACGCCACCATGGTGCCGCACCGGCCCGACCGGACGCCTCGCCGCCCGCGTCCCAGGGAGGCGGTTCCTCCGGCGGGCGGCGTCAGGGATGATGGGTCCGTGTCCGACTCCCGTTCAGCCCTCCGGTCCGCCCCGTCCGCGGGAGATGCGCTCGCCGACGCGGTGGAGCTGGCCCGTGCGGCAGCCGTGGAGACCGCCGGTGACCCGGCCGTGGTCGGCGAGCACCTGGGGGCGATGCCCGAGCGCGTGACCCCCACGACCGGCGAGGTCGACCCCCGCGACCTGGGCGCGGTGCTGACCCACACCTTCGCGAGCCGGCTGCCCGGCTACGTCGGCTGGCACTGGGCGGTCACGGTCGCCGGCATCCCCGGCGCGGACGAGGTCACGGTCGACGAGGTGGTCCTGCTCCCGGGTGACCAGGCGCTGCTGGCGCCCGCCTGGGTGCCCTGGCAGGAGCGGCTGCGGCCCGGCGACCTCTCCGTGGGCGACGTGCTCCCCTGCACCGAGGACGACGTGCGGCTGGCACCCACCTACACGGTGGACGACGACTCGGCAGACGATCCCGAGGGCAGCGTCGTCGCCTTCGAGATCGGGCTGGGCCGCGAGCGTGTCCTGTCGGCCGAGGGACGCGGTGAGGCGGTGGCCCGCTGGTCGGCCGGCGACTTCGGCCCGGTCTCCCAGATGGCCCGGCACGCGCCGGCGACCTGTGCCAGCTGCGGCTTCTTCCTGCCCCTGGCCGGGTCACTGCGGCAGTCGGTAGGGGCCTGCGGCAACGTCTACGCGCCCGCCGACGGCCGGGTGGTCACCGCCGACTACGGCTGCGGTGCACACAGTCAGGCGTCGGTCGTCGCCGAGGACCTGACCGAGGTCGTCCGGTCGGCGCGGTACGACACCTCGGACTTCGACGTCCTCTCGGACTAGGCGGACCCGCTCCTCGGCACCCCTCGCGGGGCTGGTGGTGGCCTGGACGGGGCCGGCTCACCGGACTAGTCGCCTGGGGCCCGGTCCGGTCGCTTGCCTTGCCCTTGCAGCCGCATGATGCCGAGGCCGAGGAAGGCCAGCGCGATGGCCGCCACGCACGTCCAGGTCCACATCGCCTCCACCTTGTCGCCGAGGAAGAGCAGGACGACGAGAGCGCCCGCCCAACCCCCCGTTCCCGCGAGCACGACGCGGACGGTGTCGACCTGCAGCGGGGGTGGGGCCTGTTTCGTGGGGCGCTGCACGGCGTGACCTTACGACCATTCGGGGACGCCGGATGTGCTCCGGGAAGATCATGTGGCACGCTGTCGCCGCTCGATACCGCCCGTACCGCCCGGCCGCCGCTGATCCGACGGCGTCGGACCAGGTCGTCGGGCCCGGCCCGGGGAGTGTCCGCATGCCCAGCAAGTCCCGTTCGTCCAAGGGCGCGAGCGCCTCACGCAGAGCTGCCTCGGCCGCCGCCCCCGTCGTCGCGGACGAGGGCACCCCGGCCGACGTCGTCGCGGGCAACACCACCGCCCCGCGCCGCAGTCAGGGCCCCCGCGTGCACCCCAAGAACGGGCTGGACCGCTACTTCGAGGTGAGCGTGCGCCGGTCGACGGTCGGCCGTGAGCTCCGCGGCGGCCTGACCACCTTCTTCACGATGGCCTACATCGTGGTGCTGAACCCGATCATCCTGTCGGGCGCCGACGTCAGCGGGAACACGCTGCCGTTCGCGTCGGTCGCCGCGGTCACTGCGCTGGTGGCCGGCGTGATGACCATCCTCATGGGCGTGGTCGGCAGGTACCCGTTCGCGGTGGCCACCGGCCTGGGCATCAACGCCATCGTTGCCGCGTACGCGGCCACCCAGCTGTCGTGGCCCGAGATCATGGGCCTGATCGTCCTCGAGGGCCTGCTGATCACGGTGCTCGTCGTCACCGGCTTCCGGAGGGCGGTCTTCGAGGCCATCCCGCCACAGCTGAAGACGGCGATCGCCGTCGGCATCGGCTTCTTCCTCACCATCATCGGGCTGGCCGACGCGGGCGTGATCCGGCCGGGGACCGGCGTCCCGATCAGCTTCGGCGTCAACGGGCAGCTGGCGGGCTGGCCGCTGCTGGTCTTCTGCGTCGGACTCCTGCTCACCGCGGTGCTGGTGGTCCGCAAGGTCAAGGGCGCGCTGCTCATCGGCATCATCGCCTCGACCGTCCTGGCGATCATCGTCGAGGCGATCGCCGACATCGGCCCGCGCTTCGGCGCCGACGGTGCGGTGAACCCGCACGGCTGGGCGCTGCAGGTGCCCACCCTCCCGAAGGACGTCGTGGGCAGCCCCGACCTCTCGCTGATCGGCAACTTCTCGCTGTTCGGCGGGTTCGACCGGATCGGC
>JAOPWJ010000127.1 GCA_025965715.1 Blastococcus sp.
CGGCGAGGGCTGGGTGCGCACGGGCGGCCGCGGTCCGAGCCGGTCGGGCGTCTGGTCGAAGGGCCCCGGAGCCCCCTCCGGGCGGGCGAAGACGGCGTCCGGGGTGGCAGTCGTGACGGCGGCGCCAGGGGTGCCGGTCGCGGCGGCTCCGGGCGGCGCAGCACCGTTCCCGGCCACCGGGTTCCCGGCATGCCAGCCTGCGGGCTCGTCCTCCCCGGCGGCGCCGTCGCCGTTCGTACTCAGGGCGTTCCGCCGGTACCGGTGAGGGTCGTCGACGACGACCCCACGGTGAGGGTGCGCACGACGGGGGGCACGACCTGGGTGTGCTGCTCCGGGGCCGAGGGGGCGGCGACCGGGCCACCCGGCACGGCGGCCGCGTCCGGGGGGAGATTGAGGGCCAGGGCGGTCACGCCGGCGCCGAGGCCGACGAGCGCGCCGGCCAGCCCACGGCGGAGCCAGCGGGCGTGGCCCGGCTGCTGCGGCTGCTCCTGCGGGTGCAGGTCGACCGACCACGACCCGAAGGTGCCGGTGACGGTGAGCTCGTCGCGTCCGGCGCTCAGGATGCCCGGCCCGCCGCCCGCGCCCGGGACGTCGGTGGTGAAGGGAATGGCCCGCAGCCGAGACATCAGGTCACCGGGGACGGCCACGTCGGCACTGCCGTGCAGCGCCTCCTTCGCCTCCCGCTGGGCCGCGACGGCCATCCGGCACTGGAAGCACCCCTCGAGGTGCCGGGCGGCCCGGCCGGCGGGACCCGACGGCAGCTCACCGTCGACGAGGGCGGCGATGGCCTCCTGAGCGAGGTGACTCTCCGGGATGGTCACCCGCCCCCCCTCTCCGCGAGCAGAGGCGCGGCGGGCCGCCGCGGGGCCAGGTGTGCCAGGGCCTGGCGCAGCTGCACCCTGCCCCGGTGGATGCGGCTGCGCACGGTGCCGAGCTTGATGCCGAGGGTCGCCGAGATCTCCTCGTAGGTGAGCCCCTCGATGTCGCACAGGACGACGGCGACGCGGAACTCCGGCGAGAGCGCGTCGAGCGCCGCCTGGATCTGCGGGTCGAGGTGGGTGTCGGCGTAGACCTGCTCGGGGCTGGGGGCGGTGCCGGGCAGCCGCTCAGTGTCCTCGGGCAGCGCGTCGAAGCGGATGCGCTGCCGGCGCCGCACCATGTCGAGGAAGAGGTTGGTGGTGATCCGGTGCAGCCAGCCCTCGAAGGTGCCGGGCGCGAAGCTCGCCAGCGATCGGAACACCCGGACGAAGGTCTCCTGGGTGAGGTCCTCGGCGTCCTGCGCATTGCCCGAGAGCCGGTAGGCCAGGCGGTAGACCCGTGCCGAGTGTTCCCGCACGACCTGCTCCCAGGTCGGCGCCACCCAGACCTCGGTCGCTTCCGCGACCAGCTCCGGCACCGCGGTGCCCGAGGGCGACACGGCGGGCTCCATGGCTTCGGACACGCCCTCAGGATCGCAGACGGGGGCCGCCGCGACCTCCCCGGCGTCAGCGGGGCGGACGGACGCGGCTCGCTTCAGGCGCACACCGACACCAACGGACGGGGCAGGCCCGCGTGTTCCCGCCCACACCGACTCGCAGGAAACCCACAGGCGGGCGCTCGAGAGCGGCCGTGCCCCAGCGTCGCCACCGGAGCACGGCCGCACGGCCGACCCTCTCCTCGGTCAGTCGGCGTACAGGCGGAAGTAATCGAACCTCGACGTCGCCTGGTCGCCCGTCTGCAGCCCGTGCGAGATCAGACCGATCCGCACGTCGGAGCCGGCCGGCAGCGTCCAGACGCCGCCCCGGACCCACGTGCGGCCGTCGGTGCTGGTCGAGGCCTGCAGCTCCCGCTCGCCGTTCGCCCGGTCGATGCGGTGGGTCAGGCGGAGCCACGTCGTCTCCGCCGGTGGGCCGACGATCGTTCCGCCGTACGACGTGCGACCGGGATCAGCGGGCTGGGGGTAGGGCATCTCCTTGCCGAACTCCGTCTGGCGGGTGTTCCAGATCGCCACGTGGGACAGGCGGGCGAACAGGTCGTCGTCCACGTAGGCGATCAGGCCGCCCTGTTGGAAGTTGCGGACGTTGTCCGTGCCGAGGTCGATGGTCAGCTTGGTCTCGGCCGTCCAGTTCCCGGTGGGCACATCACGCAGCAGCAGCCCGGCGTTGCCACCCGGGCCGGTGAGGTCCTTGCTCTCCACCGGCCAGACCAGCTCGCCGCCCGCGACGGTGACGTCCGGGTCCCGGACCTCCTCCCAGCCAGCGGCCGGCGCCGAGCCGTTGAACTCGTCGCTGCTGTTCCTCAGCAGCCGGCCGGGCCCGGGTGCCGGGATCGGCTGGCTGACCAGCCGAGCGGCCCGTAGGGCCGACAGGTTGTCCACCCGGACACCCGCCCCCTGGGCGAATGCTCCGGCCAGTCCCGACGGACTCGTACCCCGCGGCAGGGTCAGCGTCGCCTCGGCCAGCGGGTCACCGAGGCGGGCGTGGGTCAGTTGGGCCCACGCCTGTCCGTTGCGGACCTCGAGGATGAGGCTGTGCCAGTCGGTGGGGTCGTAGCTCGCCGGCAGCGCTGTGCTTCGTGCGCTCGTGACCCGGCCCCGGTCGGTCGTGCGGACGACGAGCTGCCGCGTCTCCGGGTCGATCATCGCCGCGATGCCGCTGCCCTGGCGGGGCCTGGACGCGGCTTGCAACCCGTGTTCGCCGCTCGCCCCGGCGTCGGTGCGGAAGTCCGCCTCGATGTGCACCTCGGTCGGCAGCGCCTGCCTCGTCAGCACCGTGTGCATCCCTCCGCCGACGGAGACCAGCGACGTCCCGCCGTAGAGGTCACTCACCCGACTCCACGTGCGCTCGGTCTGGAAGTCCCCGTCGGGCCGGGTGAAGTCGGTGACCGTACGACCGCCGGTGATCGGACCCGGCTGGCGGCCCTCCGATGCCCAGGCCCCGGCGCGCACGGTGGGCCAGCCGCCGATCCAGTCGAGGCGGTCGAGCAGCATGGGCCGCTCGTTGATGCCCTCGGTGCCGGTCAGGTAGGGGTCCGCCCGGTCGATCGCGTGGTACAGCGTCCAGTCCTGACCCGCCAGGTCCGTGACGACGGCGTTGTGCCCGGTGCCCACCCAGCGGTTGCCGTTCTGGGCCAGCACCGGCGTGCCGCCGGCCCGGGACTGGTTGAGCGGTACCCCCTCGCGGTCCACGTACGGTCCGCGCAGGTCGCGCGAGCGGCCCACGTGCACGCTGTAACCCGTCGTCGGCCCCGCACAGCAGTTGGCCGACGAGGCGAACAGGTACCACCAGCCGTCGCGCTGGATGACGTAGGCGCCCTCGTACTTGTTGTCGATCGCGACCTGGGTGGGCGACCCGATGGCCTCCGTGCCGTCGTCGCTGAGCTCGGTGACATGGATGCCGCCGTAGTAGGAGCCGTAGAACAGGTATTCGGTGTTCCCGGGGCCGACCACGTGGGTCGGGTCGAACGTCCAGCGGAAGTTCCCCTCCTCGCCCCCTTCGCCGCGACGGGGCCCGACGACCGGGTCGCCGGAGTCGGTCCACGGGCCGGTCGGGGAGTCGGCGAAGGCCACGCCGATCGCGTTGTCGTTCGGCTCGTCGGTCTCGGTCGTCTCGGTGACGACGTAGTAGAGCCGGTACCGGCCGTCGACGAAGCGGATGTCGGGTGCCCACAGCGCGGCTCCCCGGTCGGTGTCCGCCCAGGACGGGAGGGTGGCCTCGGTGAACGCGTCGCCGAGGTACTCCCAGCTGACCAGGTCCTTGGAACGGGACATCGGCAGGATGTGCCGTTCGGTCTCGCCCTCGTTCAGCGGGTCGGTCGTGCCGTAGGCGTACCACCAGCCGTCCTTGCCGCGGATGACCGACGGGTCGGCGTAGGTGTCGGCGAAGCGCCGGCTGACCGGGTTGGTGTACGCGGTGCCGGTGCCCTGCCCGCCGGCCGGCCGCGCCTCCTCACCCGGACCCGGCGGAGCGGCGACCGCGGCACCGACCGGCGCGACGAGCGACAGGCCGACTGCGGCCACCGCCGCGATCGTCAGACGGGCACGGAGGCGAGTGGCGGGCATGGCTTCCCCCATGAGGTGAGCGACGCGGCGGCGGTGATGCGCGTCACACCGTAGAGCCTTCCGGCCACAAGGACCAACCCGTCCCGGAGAGTCCGGGTGCCGGACACTCCCCGCGCACGGCGGCGCGGGCGCCGGCCCGGCAGCGAGGGCGACGGGAACCGACAGAGTCAGCCACTACCCTCGGCCGGTGATGAGGCCCCAGGATCGGCCGCCGGGAGGCGGCACCGCCGAAGGCGCCGCGTACGCCGACCGCTTCGCCACCGAGTCGCCCGAGATGGCGGCCGCCCGGGAACGCTCCTACCACCTGCCGGGGCCGGCGCCGGTCGAGCCCGCGGTCGGCGCGACGCTCGCCGTCCTCGCGTCTGGGGTGGAGGCGCGATCGGTGGTCTCGATCGGCAGCGGCGGCGGCCTCGCCGGGTTGTGGCTGCTGCGCGGAATGCGTGCCGACGGCGTCCTGACGGCCCTGGACGGGGACCCCGAGCAGCTGCGCGCCGCGCGCCGGGCGCTGGCCGAGGCCGGTATCCCGGCCGGCCGAGCCCGTCTGATCTTCGGCACCCCCGCCGAAGTGCTGCCGCGGCTCTCCCCCGGCGCCTACGACATGGTGAGCTGCGCCGGACCACCGCAGGAGTACGCCGACCAGCTGGAGGCGCTGCTCGGCCTGGTCCGCATCGGGGGGGCGCTGACCTTGCACGGGCTCCTGGAAGGAGGGCGGATCGCCGACCGCACGGCGCGCGACCCGCAGACGGTGGCCTGGCGGGAGATCGCCCGCACCATCCGCGAGGACGAGACCCTGCTGTCGTCGGTACTACCGATCGGCGCCGGCCTGCTGGTCGCCTCCAAGCGCGCCTGAGACGGGCCCCTTCCGCCGTCCCTTCCGCCGTCAGGGAAGCGCGGACGGACGCCGTCGGATGAGCACAAGGGCCGGGACCGCCCCCGATCGCCCCAGGACCCCCGCGATCGCCGCGGCGTCACCAAGGATGTCGCCGAGTACCAGCAGCGGGTTCCGACGGCAGGCGCCACCGCGCCGAGCGCGCGCGAGAGGCTCACGCCCCCCGGCTGGACCGCCACACCCAGGACCGGGCGCCCGCGCCGTTGCCGGTCGCCAGTCCGAACCGGCGCCGCGCACGCCAGACCCCGCCGGCGTGCGCTGCCTCAGATGAGGGCGCGGGCGCCCTTTCCGAGCACGGTGACCCCACCGGCGCTCACGTGGTACCGCTCACGGTCCGCGGCGTGGTCCACGCCGATCCGTGCCCACGGCGGAACGATCACGTTCTTGTCGAGGATGGCCCGCCGGACGTAGGCACCCTCGCCGATGTACACGCCGTCCATCAGCACGCTGTCCTCGACGCGGGCACCCCGCTCGACCCGCACACCGGGTGAGACGACGGAGTTGTGCACGGAGCCCCCGCCGATGATGGCGCCGGCGCTGACCATCGACTCCTCCGCGCGCCCACCGAGGACGAACTTGGCCGGCGGCAGCTGCGGCGGCAGGGTGAAGATCGGCCAGCGGTCGTTGTAGAGGTTGAACACCGGGGTGACCGACACCAGGTCCATGTGCGCGTCGAAGTACGCGTCGATCGTCCCGACGTCGCGCCAGTAACCGTGGTCCCGCTCGCTCGCCCCGGGGACGATGTTGGTGGAGAAGTCGTAGACCCACGCCTCCCCCGCGTCGGCGAGCATCGGCATGATCGAGCCGCCCATGTCGTGGACGGAGGACTCGACCGCCGCGTCCGTGCGCAGCGCCTCGAGCAGCGCGTCGGTGGTGAACACGTAGTTCCCCATCGAGGCGAAGCTCTCCTCCGGAGAATCCGGCAGCCCCGGTGGGTCGGCCGGCTTCTCCAGGAATCCGCGCACCTTGCCCTCGGCGGTGGCGTCGATGACGCCGAACTCCGTCGCTTCCCTGCGCGGCACGCGCAGACCGGCGATGGTCACCCCGGCACCGGTCTGCAGGTGCTGGTCGACCATCTGGCCGGGGTCCATGCGGTAGACGTGATCGGCCCCGAAGACGACGACGATGTCGGGCCGCTCGTCGTATATGAGGTTCAGGCTCTGGAAGATCGCGTCGGCGCTGCCCGTGTACCAGCGTGGGCCGAGCCGCTGCTGGGCCGGCACGGGGGTGATGTAGTTGCCGAGCAGCTGCGACATCCGCCAGGTCTGCGTGATGTGCCGGTCGAGGCTGTGGCTCTTGTACTGCGTGAGGACGGCGATCTGCCGGATCTCGGCGTTCACCAGGTTCGACAGCACGAAGTCGATCAGCCGGTAGTTGCCGCCGAACGGCACGGCCGGCTTCGCCCGGTCCGCGGTCAGGGGCGCGAGCCTCTTCCCCTCGCCGCCAGCCAGTACGATGCCGAGAACCCGAGGACCGCCACGCATGTGACGCAACGTAGCGGCTAGACGGGCTGTCCGCCGCACCTGCCCTCCCGGCCGTACGCCCTTAGGGTGACCGCGTGCACATCGGGATCGTGACGCGGGAGTGGCCACCGGACGTGTACGGCGGCGCCGGAGTGCACGTCGAGCACCTGGTCGCCGCGCTCCGGGCGCTGCCGGAGCGCCCCGACATCGACGTGCACTGCTTCGGCGGCCCGCGGGCCCCCGGCACGGCAGGGCATCCGGCCACGGGATACGCGGTCCCGCAGGGCCTGACGGACGCCAACGGCGCGCTGCAGGCGGTCGGCATCGACGTGGAGATGGCGGCGAACCTCGCCGGCGCCGACCTGGTGCACAGCCACACCTGGTACGCCAACACCGCCGGCCTCCTCGCCGCTCTGGTGCACGGCATCCCGCACGTCATCACCGCGCACTCCCTCGAGCCGCGCCGTCCCTGGAAGGCCGACCAGCTCGGCGGTGGCTACCGGCTCTCGTCCTGGGCCGAGCGAACGGCGTACCTGGCGGCCGACGCGGTGATCGCGGTCAGCCACGGCATGCGCACCGACGTACTCGACGCCTATCCCGACCTCGACCCGTCGCGGGTGCACGTGGTGGGGAACGGCGTCGACGCCGAGGCCTATCGACCGGTGGACGACCCGGAGGCCGTGCGCGGGCTCGGCGTCGACCCCGACCGGCCCTACGCCCTGTTCGTCGGCCGGATCACCCGGCAGAAGGGCGTTCCACACCTGCTCGCCGCCGCCGAGCAGCTACCGCCCGAGGCCGGCCTGGTGCTGTGCGCGGGGGCCGCGGACACCCCGGCGGAACGCCAGCAGGTCGCCGACGCGGTGACCGCGCTGCAGGCCCGGCGCAAGGGCGTCGTCTGGATCGAGGCGATGCTTCCCCGCGAGCAGCTCGTGCCACTGATCACCGGCGCCACCGTGTTCGTCGTCCCGTCGGTCTACGAGCCCCTGGGAATCGTCAACCTCGAGGCCGCCGCCTGCGAGACCGCGGTCGTCGCGAGTGACGTCGGAGGCATTCCCGAGGTGGTCGACGACGGCCGCACCGGCCTGCTGGTGCACTACGACCCGGAGAACCCCGCCGCCTTCGAGCAGGGCCTGGCCGCGCGGATCAGCGAGCTCCTGATCGACCCGGCCCGGGCCGCCGCCATGGGCGCGGCGGGGCGCGAGCGGGTGCTCACGGAGTTCGGCTGGCCCGCGATCGCGCGGCAGACGGTCGAGGTCTACTCCGCCGTCCTGGCCCAGCCCTGACACCGCGCACTGCTACATTTCGGCCGCCGACCCAGTCGGCGGCGCACCCGCAGCGAAGCCGGTGAGAACCCGGCGCTGTCCCGCAACTGTGATGGGCACTGCGTTGCCCTCAGCCAGATCGCCTGCGTGCGCGTCATGTCACCGACCCTCGCGGTAAGGGTCGCGCATGGAGTGGCGCCGTCGCGCGCCGGCTCGTGGGCGATGCCTGCCGCCTCCTCAGGAGGCTTTCCCGTGGTCCGCTCCACCCGACTCGCCGCGCTGCTGCTACCCGCCGTGCTGGTTCTCGCCGGCTGCGGTGGTTCCTCCGACGAGTCCGGCACCACCCCCGCCGGAGCCGCCGCGACCGAGGAGGCCTCGTGGCCGGTCACCGTGACAGGTGACAACGGGACGCTCACCCTCGACGCGCAGCCGGAGCAGATCGTCTCGCTGTCGGCGACGGCCACCGAGATGCTGTTCGCGATCGGCGCCGGCACCCAGGTGGAGGCCGTCGACAGCACGTCGAACTACCCGACGGACGCGCCGGTCACCGACCTCTCCGCGTTCACTCCGAACGCCGAGGCCATCGCGAAGTACGAGCCGGATCTGGTCGTACTGAGCGACGACATGAACGGCGTCGTCGACGCGCTCGGAACCCTCGACGTGCCCACCTTGCAGCTCGGGGCGGCAGCCACCCTCGAGGACAGCTACGCGCAGCTGGAGACCCTCGGGAAGGCGACCGGCCACGCCGACGACGCCCACACGGTGGTGACCGACATGCAGGACCGCATCGAGGCCGCGGTGGCGTCGGTCGGCGACGGTGCGCGGGGCATGAGCGTCTACCACGAGCTCGACCCGACCTACTACTCCGCCGGCAGCTCGACCTTCATCGGCAGCGTCTACGAGCTGTTCGGCCTGGAGAACATCGCCGACAGCGCGGCGGACGCCGCCGGCGGGTACCCGCAGCTGTCCGCCGAGTACGTCGTCGGCCACGGGCCGGACCTCATCGTGCTGGCGGACACCGTGTGCTGCGCGCAGACCACGGCGACGCTCGCCGAGCGGCCGGCCTTCGACACGGTCCCCGCCGTCCAGGAGGGCCGGGTCCTGGAGGCCGGCGACGACGTCGCCTCGCGGTGGGGACCGCGGATCGCGGACCTCGCCGAGTCCGTCGCCGAGACGCTGCAGGGCTGACCGGACTCCTCCGATGGCCGGGACCAGGGGCGCGGCACGGCCGGGGCACACCCCGACCGTGCCGTCGTCCACCCGGTCCAGACGTCGCCCCGCGCTGGTGCTGGGCGGCGCCTTCCTGGCCCTGGTCGCCGCCGCGCTGTCCGCGGTCGGCATCGGCGCGTTCCCGCTGCCGCCGGCCGCCGTCGTCCTCACCCTGCTCGACCGAGCGCTGGACGGACTCGGCCTGGGCCACGTGCCCGGGGGCCTGGACCCGACGGGTGCGGCGGTGCTGCTGCAGTTGCGGCTGCCCCGCGTGCTGCTCGCCGTGCTGGTGGGAGCCGCGCTGTCGGTCTCCGGCGCGGCGTTCCAGGGCGTCTTCCGCAACCCGCTGGTCGACCCGTACCTGCTCGGCGCCGCCGCGGGGGCAGGCCTGGGCGCGACACTCGTCATCGCCTACTCGCCGGCCCAGCAGCTGGGGCCCTTCGGCATCATTCCGCTCGCGGCCTTCGCCGGCGCACTCCTCGGCGTCGGGTGCGCGTTGGCACTGGGCACCGCGGCCGGCGGCTCGCAGAGCGCGACGCTGCTGCTGGCGGGCGTGGCCGTCGCCTCGTTCCTCGCCGCGGCGCAGACGCTGGTCCAACAGCGAAACACCGAGGACCTCCGGGAGGTGTACGGCTGGCTGCTGGGCCAGCTCGGCCGCTCCCAGTGGTCCGACGTCGGTCTGGTGCTGCCCTATCTGAGCGCGGCGGTACTCGTCCTCCTGCTGTGCGGTCGGGCGCTCGACGTGCTCGCGGTCGGCGACGACGAGGCCCTCTCGCTGGGCATCAACCCCGGTCGGGTGCGGCTGCTGGTGATCGTCGCGGCCTCGCTCGCCACCGCCAGCGCCGTGGCCGTCAGCGGGCTGATCGGGTTCGTCGGCCTGGTGGTGCCGCACGTCGCCCGGCGATTGATCGGCAGCTCCTACCACCTCGTGCTGCCCGCCTCGCTGCTCGTCGGCGGCGCCTTCCTCGTCCTCGCCGACCTCCTCGCCCGGGTCGTGCTGGCCCCGGCCGAGCTGCCGATCGGCGTGGTGACCGCCTTCATCGGCGCGCCCTTCTTCGCCGGCCTGCTCTGGGTGGGGGCTCGACGGCGATGACGCGGACGTCCACCAGCGGTGCCCGGGTCGAGATCATCGACCTGGGCGCGACCTACGGCCGCACTCGCGTGCTGGACGGCGTCCGGCTGACCGTCGAGCCCGGCGGCTGGCTGGCCGTCATCGGGCCCAACGGCTCGGGGAAGTCCACCCTGCTGCGCTGCGTGCTCGGCCTGCACGACCACGACGGACTCGTCCGCATCGACGGCGTGCCGACGAGCGGGCTGCCGCGCCGCGCGCGGGCGCGCCAGGTGGCCTACGCACCGCAGTCCCCCGTGCTCCCCGAGGCGGTCTCCACCCGCGACTACGTGACGCTCGGACGGACGCCGCACCACGCCCTGCTCGCCGCCCCGCGCGCGGTGGACCGGCGGGTCGTCAGGGACGTGATGGAGCGCCTGGAGATCGACGGCCTGGCCGACCGTCGCCTGGGTACCTTGTCCGGCGGCGAACAGCAGCGCGCCGTGCTCGCCCGCGCCCTGGCCCAGCAGCCCCGGGTCCTGCTGCTCGATGAGCCGACCGCCGCCCTCGACCTCGGACACGCGCAGCAGGTGCTCGATCTCGTCGACGACCTCCGCCGGGAGGACGGGCTCACCGTGCTCAGCACCCTGCACGACCTCACGCTGGCCGGGCAGTACGCCGACCGGTTGGCACTCCTCTCCGGCGGCCGCGTCGCGGCCGAGGGCGCCCCGGCCGAGGTCCTGACGGCGGCCGCGTTGCGCACGCACTACGGGGCTCGGGCCCGGGTGATCAGCGGCCCGGACGGGCCGGCGGTGCTGCCCGTCCGCGACTGAGCTCAGCGGGGCGGAACGCGACCACGTCGCCCGGGCGCAGCTGCGCGGCCGCCGAGAGGTCGGCCGTCGTCACGACGGCCAGCACGGGATAGCCCCCGGTCACCGGATGGTCGGCGAGGAAGAGCACCGGCGCACCGTCGGGCGGCACCTGGACGGCGCCCGGAACCAGTCCCTCGCTGGGCAGCTCACCGTTGCGCGCCCGGTCCAGCCGGGGTCCGGCCAGCCGGAGCCCGACCCGATCGCTGTCGGCGGTGACCGTCCACTCCCCCGTCGTCAGCGCCGACCATGCCGCGGCGGTCAGCCAGTCGCGGCGGGGACCCGTCAGCACCCGCAGCACCGGGCGGGACGACGGTGGCCGCACCGGCGCGACGTCGACCACGGGCTCCTCGGCCGCAAGCGACCCCACGGCCAGCAGGGTGCCGGCCGCGAGCGGGGCCGGCCCCAGGCCGGACAGGGTGTCGGTGCTCCGTGAGCCCAGCACCGGCGGCACGTCCACTCCGCCCCGGACGGCGAGGTAGCTCCGCAGCCCGACCGGGGGCAGGCCGAGGGAGAGGACCGCCCCTGGGCGCAGGGTCAGCGGAGCGGCGAAGGGGGCCGCCCGGCCGTCGACCGTCACCGGCACCGGCGCGCCCGTGACGGCGACCAGGAGCGTCCGTCCGGCGCTCAGGCGCAGGCCGCCGGCGGTGGCCTCCACGGTGGCGGCCGCCGGGTGGTTGCCCACCAGCCGGTTGGCCAGGTCGTGCGCGGCCCGGTCGGCGGCGCCGGAGGTCGTGACCCCGATCGAGGCCCAGCCGCGGCGGCCGTGGTCCTGGACCGTCGCCAGCGGACCGGGCGCGAGAACCGTGAGCATTCAGACCACCTCGCGGAACCGCACCCGGGCTCCCGGCGTCAGCAGTGCCGGTGGATCGCGGTCGACGTCGAACAGGACGGCGTCGGTGCGGCCCACGAGCTGCCAGCCGCCGGGCGAGGCCCGGGGATAGATCCCGGCGAACGGCCCGGCCAATCCGACCGATCCGGCCCGCACGCGCGTCCGCGGGGTCGCGCGGCGGGGTACGGAGAGGTCTGCGGGCAACCCGGCCAGATAGCCGAAGCCGGGCGCGAAGCCTCCGAATGCCACCGTGAGCTCGGCGCCCGTCAGCACCTCGACCACCGCCGCCCGCGACCGACCGGTCAGTGCGGCCACCTCGGCGAGGTCGGGTCCGTCGAAGACGACCGCCAGCTCCACCGCCCGGGGGCGGTCCCGCGCTCCGGCGTCTTCCGGCACCACACCGCGCAAGCGGGCGGCATCGAGCTCCGAAGGCGGGCGGTCGAGGACGACCAGCACGGTGCGCGCCGCCGGAACCAGGTCCACCTGACCGGGCAGGGGTGAGCGCCGGAGGGCCGAGTACAGGGCCGCGACGGTGTGCAGGTCGGCTACCTCGACGAGCAGTGCCCGGTCGCCGTACCGGTGCACGCGGTCGACCCCGGCTGGCCGCTCGCCGTGTTCCACTGCCTCATGATCGACGGTTGTCCATGCCTCTGAACAGGGCACATCGCCGTTCGCCTGTCGACTGCGGGCGATCATGGTGGAAAGGTCGGTCCTCATGAGCCCTGGGGATCCGGCCGGCATCGACGCGGCGCTGCGGTCCCTGCTGCGCGCCTCGCACCACCTTCCGGCCGACCAACTGGGCACGGTCGTCGCCGAGCACGCCCGGTCGATGGGTGCTCGGGAGGCCGTCGTCTTCCTGACCGACTACGAGCAGCACGCGCTGGTCCCGGTGTCCGGCGAGAGCGTTCCGGCCCGCGGGAACCTGCCGATCGACGGGTCGGCCGGCGGTCAGGCCTTCCGCAGCGTGGCCGTCGTGCGCGCCCCCGAGCAGGAGGGGATGTCGCGCCTCTGGGTTCCGCTGCTCGACGGCGCCGAGCGCGCCGGCGTCCTGGAGCTCGCCTTCGGCGGTCAGGTGTCCGACGACCTGGAGAACGACGCGCGGAACTTCGCCTCGCTCGTCGCGGAGCTGACCGTGACCCGAGACCTCTACAGCGACGTCTTCGCCCGCCTGCGTCGCAGTCGGCCGATGACGGTGGCCGCCGAGATGCAGTGGGGCCTCCTGCCGCCCCTGACCTTCGCCAGCGAGCCGATCGTCATCACCGGCGCCCTCGAGCCGTCCTACGAGATCGGCGGGGACACCTTCGACTACGCGGTCAACGGTCGCACCGCCGAGCTCCTGGTGCTGGACGCAGTCGGCCACGGACTGCCGGCCGCCCTGCTCTCCGCCGCCGCGGTGGCGGCCTATCGCAACGCGCGGCGGCACGAGCGGTCGCTGCCCGAGATCTCCGCGCACATGGACCGGGTCGTGGCCGACCAGTTCCCGGGCAGCCGGTTCGCCACCGCCGTCCTGGCACGCCTCGACCTGGACACCGGCGTGCTCCGGTGGGTCAACGCCGGCCACCCGGCGCCACTGATCGTGCGCGAGGGGGCTCTCGTCGTCCCGCCCCCGTGCCGGTCGTCCCTGCCGCTGGGGCTCCAGCGGGGTCCGGCAGAGATGTGCGAGGTCCCCCTGAGCAGCGGGGACCGGGTGCTGCTCTACACCGACGGCATCGTGGAAGCCCGCTCACCGGGGGGAGAGTTCTTCGGCGAGGAGCGGCTCGCCGACTTCGTCATCCGGGCCGAGGCCGCCGGGGATGCCCCACCGGAGACCCTGCGCCGGCTGATGCGCGACGTCATGGATCACCAGGCCGGCCAGTTGCAGGACGACGCCAGCATCGTGCTCGTGGAGTGGCGCACCGGCCGCGCGGAGCAGTTCCTCGTCTGACCGGCGGCGGCCGGACGTGCGGCGCGAGGTTCCGGTTGCCCCGGAGGCGGACAATCAGTTGTGACCATCTCCCGGCGCTTCGACGCCGCGCTCGACGACGTCGCCGAGCCGGAACTCGCCGCGCCCGAGCTGTTGCCCGTTCGACTGGCGCGGGCGGTGGCGCGGACACTGGGCGTGGACGGCGCCGGCTTGAGCCTGGTCGATGCCGCGCAGCAGCGCATCCCGCTGGGCGGCAGTTCGGACACGGCGGAGACCGCCGAGCGGCTGCAGTTCACCGTGGGGGCCGGGCCCTGCATGACCGCTTCCGCGACCCGCCAGCCGGTGTTCGCGGTGGAACCGGACCTGCGGGCACGGTGGCCGATGTTCGCCGAGCTGTTGTTCCGCGCCTCCCCGTACCGGGCCATCGTGGCCCTGCCCCTGCAGCCGGGCTTGGCCGGCGCCGGGGCGATCGACCTCTACTTCACGACGTCCGACGACGTCCCCCGCCTCGATGTGTTCGAGGCGCTCGCGGTCGGGGAGCTGGTGACCTCGGCACTGAGCGAGGCAGCGGTGTGGTCGACGTGGTCGTCGGACGAGGGGCCGCAGTGGCTCCGCGGCCCGACCCCGCAGCGCCGCGCCGCGGTGTGGGAGGCGATGGGAAAGGTGAGCGTCGACCTGGAGGTGACCGTCGCGACCGCGTTGGACCTCCTCCGGGCCTGGGCCTACGGCAACGGCTCGTCGGTCGACGACGTCGCAGCAGAGCTCCTCTCCGGGGCGCTGCTCCCGGTCGAGCTCACGCGCCCCGGCGACTGACCGCCCGGGGCCGGTCTCAGCCGGCGAACGCGCTCACCGTGACGCCGGCTGTCTCGAGGGCGCCCCGCACCGCACGAGCAAGCTGCACGGCGCCCGGGGTGTCGCCGTGCACGCACACCGACGCCACCGCAACGGCGACCGGTGTCCCGTCCACGGCGAGCACGACGCCGTCGGTAACCATCCGGACCGCCCGTTCGACCACGGCTGCCTCCCCGTGGATCACGGCGCCGGGCTCCGAGCGCGGCAGCAGTCTCCCCGCGGCGGTGTAGGCACGGTCGGCGAACCCCTCGGCGACCGTGGCCAGCCCCGCGTCGCCGGCGATCCGCAGCAGCGCCGATCCGGGCAGGCCGAGAACGGGCAGGGACGCGTCGTAGGCACCCACCGCCTCGACCACCGCGCGCGCCTGCTGCTCGTGGGTGACGACGGCGTTGTAGAGCGCGCCGTGCGGCTTGACGTAGCCGACCCCACCCCCCGCCGACCGTGCGATGCCGTCGAGTGCCGCCAGCTGGTAGAGGACGTCGGCCGTGAGCTCGTCCGCCGGCACGTCGATGAACCGACGCCCGAAGCCGGCGAGGTCGCGGTAGGAGACCTGCGCGCCGACGGCCACCCCGGCGGCGACCGCAGCGGTGCAGACCCGGCGCATGGTCACGGGGTCACCGGCGTGGAAGCCGCAGGCGACGTTCGCGCTGGTCACCACGCCGAGCAGCGCCTCGTCGTCGCCGAGCCGCCAGATGCCGAACCCCTCCCCCAGGTCGGCGTTGAGGTCGATCGTGGGCGGGCCGGAACGGGTCACCGGCGCAGTCTCGCACCGGCGACCCGCCGTCCTCACGCCTCGGGCTTCAGCTGCACCTTCACGACGCCGTCGGCCTTCTCCTGGAAGGAGCGGTACATCGCGGGAGCTTCCGACAAGGGCACCCGGTGCGTGGCGAAGGTGTCGCAGCCGAGCGGATCGGCGTCGGTCAGCAGCGGCATGAGGTCGGGGATCCAGCGCTTGATGTTGCACTGGCCCATGCGCAGCTGGATCTGCTTGTCGAACAGGGTCAGCATCGGGATGGGGTCGGCCATGCCGCCGTAGACACCCGAGAGCGAGATCGTGCCGCCCCGCCGCACGATGTCGATGGCCGAGTACAGGGCGTTGAGCCGATCCACACCGGCCGTCTCCATGATCGGCGCGGCGATCGCACGGGGCAGCAGCCCGGCGGCCTTCTGGATGAACGTGGTGGCCGGCGAGCCGTGCGCCTCCATGCCGACGGCGTCGAGCACCGAGTCCGGCCCGCGGCCCCCGGTCATGTCCCGGATCGCGTCGCGGAGGTCGTCCTCGTGCTCACTGAGGTCGACGACCTCGATGCCCCGGGCCCGCACCCGCTCCAGCCGCTCCGGCACCAGGTCCACGCCGATCACGCGGTAGCCCCGGTGCTGGCCGATCCGGCAGGCGAAGTCACCGATCGGGCCGAGTCCGAGGACGACGAGCGTCCCGCCCTCGGGCACCGCTGCGTACTCCACGCCCTGCCACGCCGTCGGGAGGATGTCGGACAGGTAGGCGAACCTGTCGTCCGGCGGACCGTCCGGCAGCGGGATGTGGGTGAACTGCGCCTGTGGCACCCGCAGGTACTCGGCCTGGCCGCCGGGCACCTCCCCGTAGAGCTTGGAGAACCCGAACAGCGCCGCGCCCATGCCCTGGTCGCGCACCTGCGTCGTCTCGCACTGGGTGTAGAGCTGCCGCTGACACATCCAGCAATGCCCGCAGGAGATCTGGAACGGGATCGCGACCCGGTCGCCGACCTTCAGGTCGCCCGTCTCCGACCCCACCTCCACCACCTGGCCCATGGCCTCGTGCCCGAGGATGTTGCCGACGCCCATGAACGGTGCCAGCGGCTCGTACAGGTGCAGGTCGGAGCCGCAGATGTTCGACGTCGTCACGCGGATGACCGCGTCGGTCGGCGACTGCACGAACGGATCGGCCACCTCCTCGACGCGGACGTCGCGCTTGCCGTGCCAGGTCACTGCCTTCATGGGGCTCCCGATCGCCTCGTCGCCCGGCGCGCCCGCGCCGAATCGCTGCAGGTCGGCAGTGCCCGCGGGTGCTCGGTCGAAACGGTCGGGCGACACCGTGGGTATCCGGAATGACCGTTCAGTGCCCGGCGCTGCACCCGGCATGGGAGCACTCCAGCCGCTCACGCTCTTCGATGCCGACCCGGCGCCGCTCTCCTCGTCCGTTCCGGCTGTCCGTGACGGGCTGCTCTCCGTGCGGCGGATCTACGCCGAGCCCGCCGCGTTGGAGCTGCCCCGTGGCCGGGAGGTGCTCGCCCGCTTTCCGGACGCCGAGCTGGTCGAGGTCCTGTCGCACTGGCAGATTCCCGACCTGCACGGCAACGCCGGCAACATCGAGCGCTGGGTACGGGTGAAGGCCGAGACGCTGGTGCTGGGCGTGAAGAAGTCGCTGTCGGCACGGCCGAACGACCGCTCGGCGAACTGGATCGCCCCCTCGACCGCCAACGGCTGCGCCATGGCCTGCGCCTACTGCTACGTCCCGCGCCGGAAGGGCTACGCGAATCCGATCACCGTCTTCACCAACATCGAGCAGATCACCGGCTACCTCCGCCGGCACGTCGCTCGGCAGGGCCCGAAGACCCAGCCGGACGAGTGCGATCCGGCCAGCTGGGTCTACGACATCGGTGAGAACAGCGACTGCTCGGTCGACGCACTGGTGAGCGACAACGTGGCAGACCTGGTCGCGTTGTTCCGCGGACTGCCCACCGCCAAGGCCTCCTTCGCCACCAAGTACGTCAACCCGCGATTGCTCGATCTCGACCCGCGGGGCCGTACGCGGATCCGGTTCTCACTCATGCCCGATGCCGACGCCCGGGTGCTCGACGTTCGGACCAGCCGGATCGACGAGCGGATCGCCGCCGTCGACGACTTCGTCGCGGCCGGCTACGAGGTGCACCTGAACTTCTCTCCCGTCGTGCTGCGTGAGGGCTGGGAGGCCGACTGGACCACCCTCCTCCGGCACCTGGACGACGTGCTCTCCCCCGCCGCCAAGGCGCAGGCGGCGGCGGAGGTGATCCTGCTGACGCACAACCGCGACCTGCACGAGGTCAACCTCGGCTGGCACCCGAAGGCCGAGGACCTGATCTGGCGGCCGGACCTCCAGCAGCCCAAGCGCAGCCGGAACGGGCAGGAGAACGTGCGGTACCGCAACGACGTCAAGCGTGCCGGGGTCGAGCGGATCACCGCGCTGATCGCCGCGCACGCTCCATGGCTGCGCATCCGCTACGCCTTCTAGCCGCTGGACCCGGTCGTCGCGTGCGACTCCCCTACCGCCTTGGACTCCGGCGACCCGCGGTGGCGCAGGTACACCGAGAACACAGCCATGGACCCGACGGCCAGGAACTCCGACTGCCAGTTCTGGAAGGACCGGTTCCAGAAGTCCGCCTCACCGAGATAGCCGGCCCAGCTCACCGGGTCCTCCCGGTCGGCCAGCTGCCGGCTGTTGTAGGCCGCCCAGCCGGCGATGGACGAGGCCGCCCAGGTCAGCAGGAAGAGGCTGCCCATGAGGGTGCCCAGCGACCGGGAGTAGAGGGCCGTCCGCCAGCCGCCCACCTTCGCCCAGGCCGGCGAGTTGCGGTCGGCGTAGCGGCCGACCTTCTGCTGCTTGTCGCCCTCCTTGCCCTCGTCCCCCACGGGCTTGGACTCGGTGGAACCGACCTGGATCAGCCAGACGGTGAGGTAGATGAACAGGAAGAACTGCAGGTACTCCGACTGCCAGTTCTCCATGACGTCGACGCCGAACGTCGAGGAGGTGACGAACTCCCCGAGGGAGACGGTCGCGAGGCCCTGCGCGACCTGGTCGGCGTTGTAGTCGGCCAGGCCCGCCAGGGCCTGCCCGACGAGGGTGACGAGGAACAGGCCGCCGAAGACCAGGCTGAGGCTGTTGTCGCGGAGGAAGCCGCGGCTCCGGGCGGTCATCGGCCCATCAGTCCCAGGGCGGTGACGTAGCCGATCCCGAGCACGATCGTCGCCAGGTAGGCGGCGAACACGAGCCGGACGTTCTTCACGACCCCTCCACCCCGCAGTCGTAGGGCCCCTCCGGGCGGGGGCTGCACAGTGCTGCCGCGACCCGCCAGCCGGTCGACGTCTTCGTCAGGAAGACGGTGTCACCGTCCAGCCGGACCTGCGCGTCCCCGCCCCACACCTCCACCCGCGCGACGTCCCCGCCCTCCAGCGGCAGGTCGCCGATCGCGTCCTCGCACGCCGCCCCGGCATCCTGCTCCAGCTGCTCGAGGGCGGTCGGCACGAGCAGGCCACAGCGCTCGCGCGCGTCCCCCGTCGGGTCCTCGAACGTGGTGGCCACCTGCTCGACCTCGGGCTCCTCCGTGCTGGAGCAACCGGTCACGAGCAGCGCGAGCGCACCCGCGGCGACGACGCTCCGGCGTCCGGACATCACCGACACGTGGCTCTCCCTTCCTCCCCGCATCGACTCGACGGGCTGCTCCGTCAGCCGACCGCTACCCCCGGCTCGCTCGGCGCGAAACGATCTTCACCCGCACGGACGACTCCCCCTGGCTACCGTGGGCGAGTGGCTCGGGTGGCGGTCGTGGGCGCGGGCCTCGGGGGTCTGGCGACCGCCGCCCGGCTGGCGACCCTCGGCCACGACGTGACCGTGCTGGAGCAGGCGGCCGCTGTCGGCGGCAAGCTCGGCTGGTTCTCCAGGGACGGGCATTCCTTCGACACCGGGCCGAGCCTGCTGACCTGGCCGCAGGTCCACCGCGACCTCTTCGCCGCGACGGGAGCGCCGCTGGAGGACGTGGTCGACCTCGTGCGGCTCGACCCCGCGGTGCACTACCGCTTCGCCGACGGCCGCCGCCTGTCGATGCCGGGGACGCCGGAGGGCGTTCCGGGCGCCCTGGACGACGCCCTGGGCGCCGGAGCCGGCCGGGAGTGGACCGATCTGATGCGCCGCGCCGCCTCGATGTGGCGGATCAGCGAGGAGCCGTTCCTCCGCACCCCGCTGGACGGCGCCGCCACGTTGGCGCGGCTGTCCCGCCGTCCCGCCGACGTGGCGACGATCGCTCCGTGGCGAACGCTGCGGGGCCTCGGCGAGCGCTGCCTGCGCCGCCCGGAACTGCGGGTGCTGCTCGACCGCTACGCCACCTACTCCGGGTCCGATCCGCGCAGGGCTCCCGCCGTCCTCGCGACCGTTCCGTACGTGGAACAGGCCTTCGGCTCCTGGTACGTGCGCGGCGGGTTGCACCGCCTGGGCCGCGCGGTGGCCGAACGGGCCGCCGACCGGGGCGCCGTCGTGCGCACCGGCTCCGCGGTGCGGCGGGTGCTCCTCGAGGGCGGCCGGGCCGCGGGGGTGGAACTGGCCGACGGCGAGGTGGTGGCCGCCGACGTGGTCGTCTCCGGCGCGGACGCCGCCGCGGTCTACGGCGACCTGCTGCCGCCGGACCGCCGGACGGCGCGTGTGCGCGCGGGCCTGCGCCGGGCGACGCCGTCGCTGTCCGGGTTCGTCCTGCTGCTGGCGCTGCGCGGTCGGACGCCGGGGCTGGCGCATCACACCGTGCTGTTCCCCGACGACTACGACGCGGAGTTCGATGCCGTCTTCGGCACCGGCCGCCACCGCGGCGCCCCGTGCCCCGTGCCCGACCCCACCGTCTACATCAGCGCTCCGGACGACCCGGTGCTGCGCCCGGACGACGACAGCGAGTCGTGGTTCGTTCTCGTCAATGCGCCCCCGCACCGCCCCGACGGCGGGGTGGACTGGGACGAGCCGGGCCTGGCCGACCGCTACTCCGCCCAGCTGCTCGACGTCATGGCCCGGCGGGGCCTCGATGTGCGCCACCGGCTGAAGTGGTCGGTCGCCCGGTCGCCGGCCGACCTCGCCCGGGACACAGGCAGCGTGGGGGGCTCCATCTACGGGACGTCCAGCAACGGGGTCCGTGCGGCGTTCCTGCGGCCGGGCAACGTCTCCCCCGTGCCCGGCCTCTTCCTCGTCGGCGGCTCAGCCCACCCGGGCGGCGGGCTGCCGCTGGTCGCCCTCTCGGCCGAGATCGTCGCCGGGCTCGTCGGCCCCGCCTGACCACGGCGGGGAGGCCGGCAGGCGGCCGTGGCAGCCAGGCTGAGGCCCGGCGCTCCCGGGCGATCGGCCTCGGAGGCTGCGGGCGGACGCCGGCCTCCCCCAGCTGACCGGTGGGGACCTCAGCGGTCGACAGCCGCATCCGGCCTGCCGCGCCCGCGGCGGGAGGCCGAAGCGCCGGCGGAAGAACGGCGGCGTGGCGACGGTCGTGACGACGACGAGCACACCGCCCGGCGAGCAGCCCGGCGATGTGGCGCAGCCGGTCCACGATCGGCACCGACCAGGGCTCGCAGGCTCCCCGCCCGCACGAGCTTCCACAACGCCGGCGGCTTCGTCAGGCTCGGCGGGTGGCGCCCCCTTCGGAGATGGGTGGCGGTCACCCTGGCGGCCTGGCCGCCGGAATGCCAGGGTCTCGGAGATGCGTACCGATCCGCCGAACTCCGGGCCCGAGTTCGAGCAGCTGACCGGGTGCCTCGACTACCAGCGGGCCACGGTGCTCCTGAAGACGGAGGGCCTGTCCGCAGAGCAGCTGGCGCGGCGCCTGCCGTCGTCGTCCCTCACCCTCGCCGGGCTGCTCAACCACCTCGCCCTGGTGGAGGACTCCTGGTTCCCGCACCGGTTCGCCGGTCTGCCGGAGAACGACCTCTGGGTGGGGATCGACTGGGACGCCGACCCGGACCGGGAGTTCCGCACGGCGACCGAGCTGGCGCCCGAGGAGCTACGGCGCCGCTACGAGGACGCCTGCGCGCGCAGCCGCGAGGTGGTGGCGCAGGCCGACAGCCTCGACCAGCTCTCGGTCGGTACGTCCCGCCACACGGGCCGGCACTGGGACCTGCGCTGGGTGATGCTGCACATGATCGAGGAGACCGCGCGGCATGCCGGCCACGCGGACCTGCTGCGGGAGGCCATCGACGGAACGACCGGCGAATGACGGGCGCGCCGGCTCAGTCCAGCACCGCCGGCGTCGGATCGACCGGCGCCCCCGCCTCCAGCCACCGCAGGAGGGTCCGGGTACCGAACCCGGTGCCGCCCTTCACCAGCTCGCCGTCGTCGGAGCCCACCCGGGCCGGTCCCGCGACGTCGAGGTGCGCCCACGGCAGGTCGCCGGCGAAGGG
>JAOPWJ010000136.1 GCA_025965715.1 Blastococcus sp.
CGCTGCGCGCCGCGCATCAGCGGAGCTTCGGCAGGACCTCAGTGCCGAGCAGCTCGATCTGCTCGAACCACTTGTCGAACTTGAACCGGAAGTCGAACACGAGGTGCTCGACGCCGACCGCCTCGAACTTCCGGATCTCCTCCACGGCCTCGTCCGGGCTACCGACGATCAGCTGGCCCTCGAGGTCCTCGACCGTCTCGAACGTGCCCGACGGCGGCTTGACCGCGAACTTCGCCTTGTTGGCCCACGCCAGAAGACCCGGGATGTTGACGTGCTTGAGGGCCTCCTCGCGGGTCCGCTCGATGCTCGTCGGCGGGATGACGGCGATCGTCGGCATCGGCTTGCCCTGCTCGGCCGCCAGATCCTTCATCGTGTCGATGCGCTTGGCCATCGTTCCCAACGAGATCCGTCCGGGCATCCAGCCATCGCAGAACTCCACCGCGAGCCGGGCCGAGCGGGGGGTGGCGCCGCAGTACCAGAACGGGATACGGCCCCCGAGCGGCTTGGGCTCCACGGTCACGTCGTGGAAGGAGAAGATGTCGTCGGAGTAGGTGACGTCATTCTCCGTGAACACCCGGCGGAGGATCGCCGCGTTCGACCGGACCATCTCGACTCGGTCGTAGTGGCCCCAGCCGATCGCCTCGAACTCGTGGTCGAAGGTGCCGGCGCCGAAGCCCAGGATCAGCCGGTCGGGCCCGAGGAGCTGCGACATCGTGCCCGCCATCAGCGCGGTCACCAGCGGGTGGCGGAAGGGGATCAGCGAACCGGTTCCCAGCTGGATCCGCTCCGTGACGGCGCCGATCGCGGTCAGGGTCGTGAGGGCGTCGTAGAACGCGCGGTTGGGCTTCTCCATCTCGCCGTGTGGCTCGAAGACCAGGTGGTCGCGCACCCAGACGGAGTCGAATCCCAGCTCCTCGGCGCGCTTGGAGCCCTCCAGCAGGTTTTTCGCGCTGGCGTGCTCACCGAAATGCGGGAGCAGCAGTCCAAACTTCATATTAGATGCCTTCCTTGTGAGGAGCGGTCGCCAACCGACCGTGTCCGGGAGTGCCGACGACCTTGCCGTCGGCGTAGACCTCGGTGCCGCGCACGTAGGTCCGGTCGATGGCCGCGCTGATCTCGCGACCGTCGTACGGTGTCCAGCCGATCTTGGAGAGGACGCCGTCGTTCGTGATCGTCCAGGGGGCGTTCAGGTCGGCGACGACGATGTCGGCATCCGCCCCGACCTGCAGGGCGCCCTTGACGCCCTCGAGGCCGAAGGCGCGCGCCGGGTTGGTCGCAACCAGGTCGACCACTCGCTCAAGGGTCAGCTCGCCCTTGTTCACGGAGTCGAGGAGCAGGGGGTAGTAGTACTGGATGCCGGGGGTGCCGGTGTGCGAACTCCACATCTGCGTCCAGCCGATCTCCTTCTCTTCCCTGGTGTGGGGAGCGTGGTCGGAGGAGCACATATCGATGGCCCCGTCGCGCATCCCCTGCCAGATCGCCTCGCGCCCCTCGTCGGGCACCCAGTAGGACAACGCGTAGGGGCCGAGGGTCTGAACGTGCTCCCACTTGGAGAGGTACGGGCCCCAGTGGTTGACCTCGCAGGTCACGTCCACGCCGCGAGCCTTCGCCCGGCGGACCGCGTCGATGGAACGGGCGGTCTGCATGTGGGCCAGGTGCACGGGGCAGTTGGCCGCCTCGGCGAGCCGCAGCACGACGTCGATGGCGGTGTCCCAGATGACACCGTTGCGCGACGCGTAGGCGGAGGCGTAGCCCTCGGGGGTGTTCTCGCCTCGGGCAAGGACCTCCCCTTCGATGTAGTCCATCAGCGCCTGGTCGTGCGGGTGGACGATGAACCGCTTACCGGTCTTGGCGATCTCATCCATCATCTTGAGCAGTTCGCCGTGGTCGTGCATGCCGGTGCCGGCGGGGTGGGGGTAGGTCCGCCCGGTGTCGACCACCATGTAGATCTTGTAGGCGTTGATACCCATGCCGGCCATCTTCTGGATGTCGTCGAACTGGGTGGGCGCCGGATTGTGGTTCCAATCCACGATCGACGTCTTCGAGTAACGCTCGAAGACATCGGTCAGCGTCTCGACGTTCGTCGTGGCCGGGTTGAGGTTCGGCATCCCGAAGATCGTGGTGACGCCGCCCGCAGCCGCCTGAAGCGACGTGCTGTGGATGTCCTCCTTGTGCTCGAACCCCGGCTCCCGGGTGTGCACGTGGACGTCGACGAAACCGGGCAGCACCACCTTGCCGGTGACGTCGACGGTCGTGGCCGCCTCGACGGACAGCGCCGGGTCGACGATGCCGCTGATCTTCCCCCCGGTGACGAGTAGATCGGCGCGCACGGGGCCGGACGGGGTGTAGACCGTGCCGCCGCTCAGCCGCAGGTCGGTGCTCATGAACGGATCTCCAGGTTCTCGATGAGGTCGCCGGCGGCGCCGGCACGGGCTGAGGTGACGACCACGTCGGCGGGTCGCACGTAGGTGTCCAGCCACTCGACGATCCGCGGGGTGGTCTGCTCCCAGTACCGGTCGTAAGCCGCGTAGTGCGTCGTGTGGCGTTGCATGATCAGGGACTTGGGACCACGCGCCGCCGCGTACAGCGCCTCGGCGTGGTCGGTCGGAGTCGTGGCGTCGCCCTCGACCCCGATGACCATCAGCGGCGTGGTCAGAACCCGGGCGGCCTCGATCGGCTTGTAGGCGAGAATTTCCTCCGCCGCCGAGAGCGAGATGGCCGTCGGGATCTTGTCGTCGACGTCGGCCTTGATCGTGGTGGCCCGGCGCTCGGGCGTCGGCACCATGATCTCTTCGCGCGGGTGGACCTGACGGCCCTTGCCGGTGGTGACGCGCTGCTTGCGGTCCTCGTCCAGGTCCTTGAGGAACGCCAGCCACTCGTGCTCCTGGCGCATGCGGTGCAGCCAGTCGGTGCCGTCGGCCACGGGCACCTGGCTCACGGCCGCCTTCACGCGGGGGTCGACCGCGGCGAGGAGGACCGCGTTGCCGCCACCGGTTCCACCCGTCCCGAACACGCCGATGGAGTCGGCGTCGACGTCCTCACGCGTGGTCAGGTACGTGACCGCGTTGACCAGGTCCTGCAGCTGGCGATTCGGTGAGAGCACGCCCCGGTCCCCGCCCGAGTCACCGAACCCGCGGTAATCGAAGATCAGGACCGCGAAACCGGCATCGGTGAGCGCCTGGTGGTAACGGACGTAGAGCTTGGCGTCCTTCAGGCCCAGCCATCCCGGCCCTTGGACGATGGCCCGGAAGGGGCCCTCCCCCGTGTCCGGCGTCCGCCATATCGCGGCGATCTCGTCGCCCTCGCTGAAAAATGTGACTTCCGTGCTGCGCATGCAATCAATCTCCTGTCCTGCGGTTCCGCACCCGCGCGGCGGCGGGGGCGGTTGGGTTGGTCAGCGCGTGAGCTTGGGGAGCACCTCCCGCGCGAACACGTCGATCCACTCGCGCTGGTTGCGCCCGACATTGTGCAGATACACGCGGTCGACACCAGCGTCGAGGAAGGTCTGGATGTGGGCACGGTGGACGTCCGGGTCCGAGGAGATGACCATCCGTCCCTCGAAGTCCTCCATGCGGACGAGCCTGGCCATCTGCTCGAAGTCGTGGGGAGAGCGGATGTCGCTCTTCGGGAATCGCATCCCACCGTTGGGCCACTCGGTCAGTGCGTTGGCCCGGGCCTCGGTGTCCGTGGCCGCCCATGACAGGTGCAGCTGCAGGATCTTGGGCATGCGCTCGGAATCCTTGCCGGCCTCGCGCGCACCCTCGGCGAAACGGCCGAGCAGGGTCTCGATCTTGGGCACCGGCGCCCCGGGGGTGATCATCCCGTCCACCTCGCGGCCCGCCCGCCGGGCAGTGACCGGGCCGGCGGTCGCGACGTAGATGGGCGGGCGCTCGTCCAGCGTCCACAACCGCGTCTTCTCGAGCGTGAAGGCCTCGCCGCGGTGCTTGACCTCCTTGCCGCTGAACAGCTTCTTGATGACCTCGATCGCCTCCCACATGCGACCGAGCCGCTCGGGGGCCTCCGGCCAGTACGCCCCGACGATGTGCTCGTTGAGCGCCTCGCCGGAGCCCAGGCCGAGCCAGTGCCGTCCCGGGTACATGGCGGCGAGGGTCGCCGATGCCTGCGCGACCAGCGCCGGGTGCACCTTGAACGACGGACAGACGACACCGGGCCCGATGTCCCCCCGAGTGCGCTCGCCGAGCGCGGTCAGGACGTTCCACACGTACGCCGCCTGTCCCTGCGCGGGCACCCATGGCTGGAAGTGGTCGGCGGCCATCACGCCGGTGAACCCCCGGCTCTCGGCGTACGCGGCCAGCTGCACGAGCTCCGTGGGGTGGAACTGCTCGCACATGGCGGCGTAACCGGCGTGCACGCTCATGCTGGCCTCCTCCCCGAGTCGCTGGGCGCCTCCGCCCTCAGCAGTATGACGACTGTGTATCAATTATCCAAGGCAACGAGGCGTAGCCCTCCGTTCAGGCCACACCGAGCCTCTCGCGCAGCGCGGCTACGTGGCCCGTCGGCTTGACGTCGTAGTCGACGTGCGACACGCGGCCCTCGCCGTCCACGACGACGGTGGATCGGATGACCCCCATGACGGTCTTCCCATCCTTGACCTTCTCGCCGTAGGCGCCCCAGGCCGACAGCACGGCGCGGTCCTGATCGGAGGCCAGGGGAAAGTTCAGCCCCTCCTGGGCGGCGAAGTCGGCCAGCCGGTCCACCGGATCCGGGGAGATGCCGACGACGCGGTAACCGGCTCCCTGCAATGCGGAGAGCGAGTCCCGGAAGTCGCAGGCCTCTGTGGTGCATCCGGGAGTCATCGCGGCAGGGTAGAAGTACACGACGACCGACTCCCCGCGAAGGGCGGACAGCGAGACGCTCCCGCCGTCCCCAGTCGGGAGTTCGAAGTCCGGTGCGAGCTCGCCAACGGTCAGGCGGGGCATATCTCTCCTCGAGAGCAGGGGGCGTGGATGTTCAAAAGAGGTAGCCGTCGAGCGCCGGCATCTCGATGACGATGACGACCAGGAGGTAGACCGCCCCGGCGGCGAGCAGGCCGGCGGCCAGGGCGACGAGCAGCCGCTCACGAGCTACCAGCAGGAACGCGGAGATCAGGATGCCGGTCGTCAGAACGAAACCGACCATCAGGGCACCGACGTAGAACAGGATGCTGAACAGTGCGATCTCGATGAATCGACGCCTGCGGACCGAATCGAGGGCAAGCAGGACCCCGAAGCCTGACGTGGCCTCCTCCACTTGCTGAACACGCTCCTCCGCGTAGGCCAGCGGGTCGTCGCTGCTCGCCAGACCCTCGGCCGCCGTGGGCACCCCGCCCGGGCCCGAGGGGGCCGCAGACGCTCGGAACGAACGCACCTGCCCGACCATCTGGAGCAGCAGCGCCCCGCCCATGACCAGTGCGACGATCGTGGGGACCCGTCCGGCGTGGGAGGGATAGGACACCATCTGGAGGATGTACCAGGCAGTCCCGACGAGAAGCACCGCGGACAGCCCTAACTGGAAGCGGCCCTCAGTCATCGTGTCTCCACAGCTGCCGTCGGGACGGCGGTGGGCTCAGCGCCACCGCCAGGGGGCTTGCGCCGGTTCGGTAGGAGCCGTTTGACCAACGGCCACGCCAGGACGAGCACGACGAGCGCGCCCACCCCGATGGGAATGGGGCGTAGGAGGAAGCCGGCACCGAACACCTGCAGCGACAAGCCCAGGTTCTGATCGATGATGGGCCCGAGGATGAACCCCAGGATGAGGCCGGCGCTGGAGTATCCGGTCGCCTTGAAGACATAGCCGACGAATCCGAAGACGAGCGCGATGATGATGCTCAGCGGCAGGCGCGAGTCGATGAAGCTGCCGATCAGCGAGACCGCGATCAATGCCGGCGCGAGCAGCTGTGGTCGCAGAAACGCCAGCTTCGACAACACCGGAGCCAGCGCAATGCCCATCACACTGCACAGGATGTTGCTCAGAGCCATCACCCAGGCGATGAGGAAGACGATGTCCAGGTGGTTGTTGATCATGTCGGGGCCAGGCGTGAATCCCATGATCAACAAGATCACGATGACCAGTGCCATACCGGAGGACCCAGGCACACCGAACGCCAAGGTCGGGACGAACGAGCCGCCCTCCTTGGCATTGTTCGCCGACTCCGGCGCCAGCACCCCCACCGGGTTGCCCTTCCCGAAGGAATCGGGATCCTTGGAGGTCTTCTTCGCCAGGGCGTAGGCGCCGAACATGCCCAGCGTCCCACCCACACCGGGCACCACTCCGGCGATCGCGCCGATTGTGCCGCCCTGGAGGATCATCCTCCAGTTCCGGATTCCGTCCATGACGCCGTCGAGAACCCGCGAGCCCTTGGCGGTGGAACGGGAGGCGGGCATGTTGCCTGCGATGGCAACGCCCCGCGTGTAGATCGCAAACATCTCGGCGAGAGCGAAGAGGCCCATCGTCATCGCCGTGACACCGAGACCGCTGGTCAGCTCGAGGTTGCCGAAGGTCAGGCGACTGATCCCCGTTACCGGGTCCAGCCCGATGAAGGAGAGCATGAGGCCGAGTCCACCCGAGATGACGCCCTTGAGGCGGGTGTCCGCGTCGGAGACGGACATGACCAGGATCCCCAGGACGCCGAGCACGAAGACCTCGGGGGATCGGATGTAGGTCATGATCTGCAGAGCGATCGGGATCGTGAGGACCAGGACGATGACGCCGAACAGCCCACCAAAAGCACTGGCCGCCGCGGAGACCCCCAGCGCCCGGCCGGCCTGGCCCTTGCGAGCCATCGGGTAGCCGTCGAACGTGGTGACGACCTGCTCGCCCGTCCCCGGAACCCCGAAGAGGATGGCAGTGATGGAACCACCGAACGAAACGGCACCGTAGGCCCCGAGGATGAAGGACAAGCCCGGCGCCGGCTCCATGCCGATGATCAAGGGGGTCAGCAGCGCCAGTGTGGCGAGGCCCCCGAGCCCGGGCAGGAAGCCGATCACGAGGCCAATGGCCATACCGATGGTCAGGTAGAGCAATGACTCCGGCTGCAGAACCAGCAGCAGCCCGTCGAGTACCGAGTGGCCCATCCAGGAACTCCCTCACGATTTACGGCTCAGCCCCGAACGGCGGCGCGCCGGCCACTTGGTCAAGGTGTGGGGCCCCGGTTGCCCGGGGCCCCACACCGTCGATCAGCCTTCCTTCAGGACACCCCGCAGCGCGTCCGCGGAGCCGCTGACCTCCTTGACGAGACTGACCGTCTCCTCCCGCGGCAGCGGGTTCACCGGATAGCCGGCCTCTTCCATGTCCGAGGCGTAACCGCTGTCGTTGGCCGCGGTATTAATCGCGTCCGCCAAACAGTTGGTGACACCCTCATCCATTCCCGGCGGCCCGACCACCACGCGCTCCAGGTCGTACACCGACGCCAGAGCCGTCAACACCGCGGCCTGGTCGCCCTCGCCGAAGTCCGTGATCACCGGTGTGTCGGGCAGATCCGGCAGCGGTTCGTTGCTGATGGCCACGATCGGATTGGCGTTGGAACCCTTCACGATCTCCACACCGGAACCGCCGGAGTTGATCGACGCGTCGACCTCCCCGACCAGGAGTGCGGCGTCCGCCTCACCACTTCCGGGGTAGCCACCGATGATCTTGTTGGGGAACTCGAAGACGTTGGCCAGTGCAACCGCCACGTAGTAAGCGTCCGAGCCGACGCCGCCGATGCCGAACTTCACCGGCTCCTCGGCGTTGACGATCGAGTCGAAGTCCTTGTACTGCGAATCCGGACCGGTGTACACCAGCGGCGGCAGTGCGCCGAGCCTGCCGAGGAAGGTCCACTTCGTGTTGTCGAACGTGGCGCCCTCTTGCCCGGTGAGCTCCGCGAACGTCGTCCCGGGGAAGTTGATCAGGCCGATGGTGTAGTCGGAGGGATCACTCTGGTAGACCTCGTTGGCGCCGATGAGACCGCCACCGCCGGGCTTGTTCTCCACGGTGACCTCGACGCCGTCGAGCTCCTTCTCGAGGTGCGGCTGGAGCAGCCGGATGAACTGGTCGAAGCCGCCGCCGGGGTTGTAGGGCACAACCACCGTGAGCGTCTCACCGTCGAGTGACGCGCACGGGTCGCCGCCCGCCGCACTGCTGCCACCGGCGGCGGGCTCGTCACCCAGGCCACCCGAGCCGCCGCAGGCGGCGAGCAGAACGCTCGCCGCCGCGGCGGCAACCGCGGTCGTGGCTTGCCGCTTGACGTGCTGGGCACGCATAGGTCCTCGCTTCATAGTCATGAGTGGGGTCGTGCCCGGCAACGTCTCAGGCCTGCTTGTTCTCGGGGAATCGCTCGATTGCGTGCAGCCCGAGCGCCTTGATCGCGAAGGTGTCCTGGATGGCCAGGTAACGGCAGGACTCGGTGTCGCTGTCGTTGAAGTGCTGGTGCCACATCCAGACCGGGAACGAGAACATGTCGCCCTCTTCCCAGTCGATGCGCTCCTCGTTGATCCCGTCCCAGCTGATGACCGAGTGCCCGACACCGGAGACGATGTAGATCACGGCCTCGGTGGTGTGCCGGTGGTTGACCGACGCACCCTGGGGCGGCAGCTCGCTGACGTGCGGCTGCAGGCGGATGTCGTGGCCCAGACGGTAGAACCGCGCCTTGGTGTTCCGGAACTCGCGGGGCGTCAGCTCCGTGGTCTTCAGGTTCTTGACCAGGACCGCCTCGTGCGGCGGGTTCTTCTTGTTCCAGACCTCACGCGGGCCCATCTCGCTGTTGTAGGCCGTACTGAGCGGCTGCTCGCGCTTCTCGATGTTCGCGAGCTCGGGCGTCCTCTTTGCGACTTCGGTCATGGGGCTTCCTTCTTCCTCTGCGCGGGATCTGGCGACCGTGCACCACAGGAGAGACTGGACGGCCCCAGCCGTCCGGCGACTCTTCGCGGCGGAAGCAGGATACTTGATACAAAGGCCGGGTCAATGCCCTCGACGCGCAATATCCTTAGCTTTGCTCATCAAGTTCCGGGCGCCGGAGAGAGGCGGAGTCGGCGCTACCGGTCGGCCTGACAGACGACGTCGACGAGCGCCGGTTGCCCCGTGTCGGCGATGACCTTGATCGCTTCGGCGACAGCGGGGCCGATGTCCTCTGGCCGGTGGACCGGCCCGACCCCGTGCCATCCCATGGACCGTGCCAGGCCGCCGAAGTCCGGCGCCGGGTCCTCGATCGTGATGCCGATCGCGGCGTTCTCCACCGGGTTGCCCCGCTCGCGCGCCATCGTCTTCTGGTGGCTCCAGTCGTTGTTGTAGGCGCGGTTGTTCACCATGACGGCCAGCATCGGGATCCGGTGGTGGGCCGCGACCCACAGCGCGCCGGCGTCGAACATCAGGTCGCCGTCCGGCTGCAGGTCCACGACCAGCCGACCGCTGCCACGGTGCGCCAGTGCCACCCCGAGCGAGATGCCGATCTGGGTCGCGGTGCCGAGGCTGCGCCCGACATGGCGGTACGGCCGGTCGAAGTCCCACAGCTTGGGAGCCCAGCCGTTGCCCGTGCCGGCCGTCAGCACCCAGTCGTGCCCCTCGAGCGCGTGGCCGACCTCGAGCACGAGCCGTGCGGTCGACATCGGTTCTCCCTCGACGTGACGCTCGGCGGTGGCTCGCCACCCGTCTCGCCGGCTGCGGAGACCGTCCGCCAGCCGGCTCCGCCGCTCGGCCCGCGAGTCGTCGCGCCCGTCCCCGGCCACGAGCCGGGTGCACTCCTCGAGGAGTAGCGGCAGCGCGAGCGTGGCGTCGGCCGGCACCCGGATGTCCGCCCGGAAGGCGCTCCCGTAATGGGCCGACCATGCCGGGATGCCAAGGTCGCCGAAGCCGATCTCGAGGACCATCGCCCCGGGGGCAACGTGCGGTTGGTCGCCGCGAACCTCCTTCGTCATCAGGTGCGTGTGTTGGCCGACGTCCTTGATGTCCAACAGGAGGAGCGCGTCAGCGGCCGTCACCTCCTCCGGCGCGCCGGTGATGTTCAGCGGGTGGCTGCTCGGGAAGTTGTGCCGCATGTTCGTGTCGACCACCCCGGCGCCGAGCAGCTCGGCGAGCTGCACGAGTAGGGGCCAGGTGGCCGGATCACGCCCGAGGTAACCGGCGACGAGCACCGGTCGCTCGGCCCGGCAGAGGGCTTCGGCCACCGCCCGCAGGGCGGTCGGGTCCGGTCCGAGGCGGATCGGCGGCGCGTCGCCCGTGACGGGCGACGGGCGTGGCCCCTCGATCACCTGTTCCTGCAGGTCGGCATCGAGCGCGATGTAGACGGGCCCCTGGGGGTGGGACGTGGCGATGCGGTACCCGCGGTGCAGGGAGTCCGGCATGGCCGCGACCGAGAAGGGATGGTCGTCCCACTTGGTGTATTCGCGGACGGCAGTGTTCTGCACGTTCGCGGTGTGCACCCAGTCGATCCACGGACGGCGACGCGCCTGGTCCATCGGACCGGCTCCCCCGAGGATCACCATCGGCGCCCGGTCGACGTGGGCGTAGTAGACGCCCATCGTGCCGTGCAACAGCCCGACCAGGTCGTGGAGGACGACGCCCATGGCGCGTCCGGTCGCCTTGGCGTAACCGTGCGCAATGCCGACCGCGACCTTCTCGTGCGGGACCAGGATGATCTCGGGCTTGTTGCCGCCGTAGTTGACGATCGAGTCGTGCAGGCCGCGGAAGGACGCGCCTGGGTTGATCGCGAGAAACGGGATCGCCTGCGCCTGCAGGATGTCGACGACCAGGTCGGAGCCGTGGTACGCCCCGGAGGAGTCGGACGAGGACGTTTCTTCCATGGCATCTCCCTGGGACGAGGTGGGGCGACGGCGGAGCGGCCGGCCCGGGCGGCGACGGGGGACCCCCGCCGGCGAGCGGGCTACCTCACCCGGCCCCCTGCAGGTAGGGCGTCAGCTTGTCGACCGACGCGTTCACCTGCTCGACCCGCGCCAGGACCTCGCTGCGCTCGAGCGGGCTTGCGGTGAGTTCGGCCGCCGTCATGTCGTCCTGGTAGCCGCCGCTGGTCGCCGCGGCGTAGATGGCGTCGGCGAGGAACTCGGCCCGATCCTCGTCCATCCCCGGCGGGGCGACGAGGGTGCGCTCGAGGTCGTAGATGGAGGCGAGGCCGGTGAGTACCTCCTGCTGGTCCGCGTCGCCGAAGTCGGTGATCAGGGGGACGTCGGGGATGCGGTCGTCGGGCTCGGTACCGATGAGCGCGTTGACGTGCGCGCCCGTCCCGCCGATTCGCGACAGGGTCGCGTCGGCCGAGCCGACGCTGGCGTCGACCTCGCCCACGAGCAACGCGGCGTCGGCCTCGCCGCCCCCCGGGTAGCCGGCGATGATCTCGGCCGGGAAGTCCAGCACCTTCGACAGCACCAGCGTGGCGTAGTAGGCGTCGGAGCCCACCCCGCCGATGCCGAACCGGACCGGCTCGTCCGCGTCGATCATGCTCTGGAAGTCGGGGTAACCCGAGCCCTTGCCGGTGTAGACGATCGGGTTGATCGCCCCGAGCCGGTCGAGGAAGGTCCACTCGCTGTTCTCGAACTCCACCCCTTCGGCCCCCGTCTGCTCGGCGAACACGGCGCCGGGGTAGTTGATCAGCCCGATGGTCAAGCCGTCCGGATCGGCCTGGAAGACCTCGTTGGCGCCGATGAGTCCGCCACCACCCGGCCTGTTCTCGACGTTGACCGTGGTGGTGCCCAGTTCCTCCTCGAGGTATGGCTGGAGCAGCCGGACGAAGCTGTCGAAACCGCCGCCCGGGTTGTACGGGACCACGATCGTGATCGTCTTGCCCTCGAAGAAGGCCCCCGGATCCGCACCCCCGCCGACCGCCGCCGGGTCCGACGACTCGTCGCCCAGCCCACCACCGCAGGCGGCCAGCACGCCGACCGCCGCTGCCGCCGACAACCCGCTAAGAACTCGTCGCGTGGTGCGCTGTCGCCGCATGGTCCTCGCTTCGTCGAGAGAGTCTGGCCGACATCTGGATGCCAGCCGGCCCCTGCGGTACCTCCTGGAGATGAAACATACTGAATACAACGACGCCGTCAATGCTTGGCGGCGGGACCCAGCCGGAGCGCCGAGGGGCAGGTCAGCGGGCGGCCAGCCAGTCGAGCATGACCTGCGCGGAGACTTCCGGCGCCTCCCAGAAGTACCCGTGCGTGACCCCCGGGAGCACCACGAGCTCGGCGTGGGGCAGCTCCTCGGCTAGGTACTGCGACTGATCGAGGTGCGACCCGGTTCCCCGGCGGTGGGTGTCACGGTCACCGACCAGGACCAGGGTCGGCTGGCGGATCTCCGCGAGCCGCTCGACGGTGTTGTGCTGCTGCCGGGCGGCGACGTGCTGGAGGTAGTCCGGCACCGAGGGACGGTCCGCCCAGAACGCGCAGGCCAGCCACTCCACCACCTCGGGGCGGGTCGCGGCGAAGCGCTCCGTGAAGAAGGTCTGCCGCTGCACCCGTCGTACGTAACCCTGGTAGCCGTGTTCGACCATGCCGGCCGCGGTGGCCACCGGCACGCCGAGCGTATGACCCCGGGTGCCAGGACGGGCCCCGGGCCCGCTCGCCGCGAGCACGAGGCTGCAGACTCGGTCCGGCTCGTCCAGGGCCATCCACTGGGCGACCCTCCCGCCCATCGAGTGGCCGACGACGTGCGCCTCCGGCACCCCCAGAGCCGCCAGCAGGCCGAGCGCGTCGCGCGCCAGCGTGCGGGTGGAGAACTCCCCCACCGGCCCCCTCGTCGTCCCGGTGCCGCGGTGGTCGTAGGTGATCACCATGTGCCGTTCGGCCAATCGGTCCACGAGCTCGGGGTACCACGTGCCGCCGGGATAGCCGGTACCGGCGACCAGCAGCACCGCCGACCCCCGCCCCTGCACCCGGTAGGCCATATCCAGTTCTCCGACGCGCACAAGGCTCACGTCCGCTCTCCCTTCTCGTCGTCGGCGCGGGCAACTCCGCGCACCTCCTCCTCCGAGCTGCCCACCAGGCCCTCGTCCGGACTGCCGGTCGCGACCGATCGGCGATGCAGGACCGGCCACACCGCCACGGTGCCGAGCAGGCACACCCCCGCCGCCAGCGCCATCGCCGTGCGCGCCCCCCATAGCTCGCAGAGCACCCCGGCCAGCGGCCCCCCGATCGGCGTCCCGCCGAGGAACACCATCCCGTGGATGGCCATGACCCGGCCCTGCATGCCCGGGTCGGACCGCAACTGCAGGATCGTCCGGGTAAGCGTGTTGACCTGGATGTTGACCACGCCGAGCAGGGCGACGGCGGCCAGGGCCAGCGGGAGGTTGGGGGTCACCGCGACCGCCGCGTTGCTCACCGCGAACCCGCCGGCCGTCCAGAGCATCCGCGAAGGCGTCACGACCGTCGAGGCGGCGCTGGCCAGCGCGCCCGCCACCGCCCCCACGCCCAGCGCGGCGGTGAGCCACCCGTAGGTGTTGGCGTCCCCGTGGAAGACGTCCGTGGCCAGAATGGGGAAGACCACGCGGAAGTTCTGCCCGAATACGGAGATGACGGCGACGAGCAGAACGGTCGCCCGCAGCACGGGGTCCCGCCAGACATAGCGCAGGCCCTCCCGACCCTGTCCCGGACCGCGCACGGTGAGGACCCTCGGCCGGAGGGCGGCGACGTCCATGCCGACGAGGCTGATCAGCACCGCCACGAACGACACGGCGTTGATCACGAACGTGACGCCGACGCCGGTCAGCACGATCAGCAGCCCGGCGAGCGCCGGACCCGCCAGCCGGCCGAGGTTGTTGATCGTGCTGTTGAGCGATTGAGCATTCACGATGTCGTCGGTATCGACGAGTTCGGCCACGAATGACTGCCGGGCCGGGCTGTCGAACACGGTCACGACCCCCAGGCCGAGGGCGAGCGCGTACACCACCGGCAGGGTCACCGCGTCGGTCAGCGTGACGACGGCGAGCACCGCGGCCAGGACGGCCTGTGCCGTCTGCGTCGCGATGAGCAGGCGCCGGGTGTCGACCCGGTCCACGATGACGCCGCCCCACACCCCGAGCAGCAGGACGGGCAGGAATTGGCAGAGCAGCGAGATTCCGAGCGCCACCGCGCTGTCGGACAGCTCGAGCACCAGCCAGTCCTGGCCGATGCGCTGCATCCAGGTGCCGACGACCGAGGACGTGTGACCGATGAAGTAGCGCCGGTAGTTGCGCTGCGTCAGTGACCGGAACATCCGGTGCACCAGCCGCTGCATGACTGCCGGCACGCCTCACCGCCTCGCTAGCCCGGTCGCCGACCGGCTCGTCTCCTCCGCTGCCATCCCTCCTACGGGGCGGCTCACCCCACTGCGGCCTCTTCCGGCGCCCGGACCGGCGCGTCCTTGGGCGACAGGGCGATGGCGTGCTTCACCGGCAGGTGGACCGTCACGGGCTTGCCCGAGGCGAAGCGCAACTCCGCCGAGGTCCGACAGTTGAGCTCGCCGTGGGGCAGCGTGATCCGATAGACCATGGACTCGCCGGTGAACAACCGCGCCGCAACCTCACCCGAGAAGCAGTTGGTGCCGCTGTCGCTGCCGTCCCCCAACACCTCGATGTGCTCCGGGCGGATGCTGACCATGCACCGGTCGTTCTCCTGGACGCCCATGACCGCGGAGACCACGATCGGGCCGTTCGGCGTCCGCACCACCCATCCGTCGTCCTGCCGGCCGACGACCACGCCTTCGATGAAGTTGGTGGAGCCGACGAAGTCGGCGACGAACGGGTTCTCGGGGTTCAGGTAGATGGAGAACGGGTCGCCGATCTGGCTGATCCGGCCCTCCTGCATGACCGCGACGCTGTTCGACATGGACAGCGCCTCGGACTGGTCGTGCGTGACGTAGACGGTCGTGATGCCCTGCTCCCGCTGCAGGCGCTTGAGCTCGAAGCGCAGCGACTCCCGGAGCTTGGCGTCGAGGTTGGACAGCGGCTCGTCCAGCAAGAGCAGCGACGGCTCGATGACCAACGCGCGCGCCAGTGCCAACCGCTGCTGCTGACCGCCGGAGAGCTTGGTGGCGAACCTGCCCGCCAGGTGACCGAGCTCGACCACGTTCAGCGCGCGCTCCACCCGTTCGCGCACCTGCGCCTTCGGCGTCCGGCGGCGCTTGCCCACACGGAGCGGGAAGGCGACGTTGTCGAAGACGTTCATGTGCGGCCAGATCGCGTAACTCTGGAACACCATGCCGAGGTTGCGGTCGTTCGGGCTGACCACGACCTTCTGCTTGCCGGAGTACAGCACGCGGTCGGCGACGACGATGTCACCGCCGTCGGGGTGTTCGAGGCCGGCGATGCAGCGCAACGTCGTCGTCTTGCCGCAGCCACTCGGCCCCAGCAGGGTGAAGAACTTTCCCTCCTCGACCGTGAAGCTCACGTGGTCGACGGCGTAGACGCGCCCCGCCTTCGACTCGTGGTCCTGGAAGGTTTTGCACAGATCACGGACCTGCAACATGAGTGGACTCCTTTTTCGCCGGCATCGGTCAGGCGTCCCGGACGCCGACGCGGCCGCCGAGCTTGTAGACGACGGCGACGAGCAGCATGAGCGCGACCACCATCCCGACTCCGAGCGCGGCGAGTACGCCTGTCTCGCCATTCGCCCAGAGCTCCCAAATCACCACGGAGAGCACGCGGGTATTGCTCGAATAGAGCAGGATCGAGCTGGACAGCTCGCGGATGGACACGATCATGACGTAGACCCAGCCGGCGAGGATGCCGGGCATCATCAACGGCATCACTACTCGGCGGAACGAGTCGAACCACCCCGCCCCGGACATCCGGGCGGAATCCTCGAGCTCCGTGCTGACCTGGGCCAGGGAGGAGCTCGCATAGCGCATGCCGTAGGGCATGTAGCGCGTGATGTAGGCGATGAACAGGATTGCCAGGGTGCCGTAGATGGGCAGCGGCGAGCGCAGGTAGATGAAGATCAGCGCGACGCCCAGCACCAGCCCCGGCAACGCCAGCGGAACGCTGGCGATCGTGTCGAAGAATCTCCGTCCGGGGATCTTCGACTTGAGGGTGAGCCAGGCGACAACGCTCATGAACAACATCACCGCAGTGGCGCTGCCGAGAGCGAGGATCGTCGAGTTCTGGATCGCCGACTTGACGCCCGGCTTGCTGAAGATGCGGGTGTAGTTCTCCAACGACACGCTGCCCAGCGCCTTGACGCTCGGCACCTGGTAGAAGGGCAGCAAGGACATCCACACGAGCATCAGCAGCGGCAACAGCACGACGACCAGGAAGTACACGCCGAACAGGATGGAGACCGGCCAGCGCCAGGCGCCCAGGTCCATCGGCCGCGGCCGGAAGCCCTTGCCGGAAATCGTCTGGTAGCGCTCCGCGCGCCGGTTGATCCGCTGCACGAACAGCAGGCCGGCCACGGTGAGCAGTAGCAGGGTGATCGAGTAGATCGACGCGATGTCGTACTTCACCGGGTAGGAGCCCAGAGCCTGGAATATCCGGGAGGTGAACACCCAGGTGTTCGCGGGGATGCCGAGCACGGCCGGCGTCTCGAACGATTCCAGTCCGCGGACCACGCTGATCAGGACCGCGCCGGCCAGGGCCGGGCGCACCAGCGGAAGGGTGACCCGGCGCAGGGTCTGCGGCAGGGTCGCCCCGCTCATGAGCGAGGACTCCTCCAGCGCCGGGTCGGTGGCTCGGAAGGCGGCGAACATCAGCAGGAACACCAGGGGCGCCTGATGCATCCCGTCGATGAGGATCATGCCCGGGAGCGAGAACGCGTCGACCACCAGGAAGTCCAGGCCGACCGCGCGGAGGAAGTGGTTGATCAGGCCGATGTCGTCGCTGAGCAGGAACACCCAGGAGATCGTGAAGAGAATGCCCGGCACGATCAACGGAATGAGCGACGCGGCGTAGAGCAGTGGCTTCAGCGGCGCGTTCGTGCGGGTGCAGAAGAATGCCAGTGCCGTGCCGGTGATCGTGCTCACCGCCGCCGAGCCGAAGGCGAAGGCGAAGGAGTTCCCCACCATCTCGGCCGAGCCGCTCACGCGGTACGCGGCCCCGATGTTGGCGAGACTGAGGCCCTCGCCCGTGGTGAGCCCGCGCCACACGAGGTAGACGAGCGGCGAGAGCACCAGGTAGCCGAGGACGAGCAGGCAGACCGCGGCGACGACGAAGGTCACCGAGGGCCGCCGGCGGCGGCGCTCCCCCCGGGGGAGGTCGGGAGTGACCTCCCCCGGGGCCGCGAGTAGCGCGGTCATCAGTTGCTGCCGCTCCGGATGACCTCGTCCCACAGGTCCGTCCACTCGGAGTAGTGCTTGGCGACGTCGATGACGTCGACCGGGATCGGCTCGATCTGCTCACCGCCGAACGACTCCTGGGCGAGCGCGGTCACGGCCGGCGTGCGGTTCTGGTCGACGAGGATCTGCTGACCCTCCCCCTCCTCCGGCGACAGCAGGAAGTCCTGCAGGAGCAGTGCTCCGGCCGGGTTGTCCGAGAGACAGTGCAGCGCGGTGCCGGTGACCTCCGCGATGACCGGGATGTTGACCGGCCGCCACTCGATCGGCGCGTCCTCCGCCTGCTGCTCGAGCATGCGGTGGACGTAGTTGTTCACCGCGATCGAGTACTGACCGGCGACGACGAGCTCGGCCGTGGTGGTGTGTCCGTCGGTGATGGCGGCGTTGGCGGCGATGTCCTTGAAAACCTGGACGGCTTCCTCGCGCGACTTGCCTTCCGTCTCCATGTGCATCACCTGACCGGCGAACCAGAAGACGTCGCTGCCCTCCATGGCCAGGCCGTCGACGTTGGCGAAGTCCTCCAGCGACTTCGGCACGTCCGCCGCGTCCAGCTTGCTGGTGTTCCAGCCCGGGACGATGTAGCTGAGCCGGTCGCCGATGAAGTCGTCGAAGACAGCGGCCTCAGTGATCTGGTCGACCCAGGGCGAGGACACCGGGGCGAGCAGTCCTTCCTGGTCGAGAACGGCCATCTCGAGGGAGTCCATCTCGATCAGGTCGGCACCGGAGAAGTTGGCGTCGGTCTCCTCGAGGACGCGCTGGCGGATCGACTCGCTGCCGGCGCGGTAGACGTTGACCTCGAGGTCCCCGTACTTCTCCATGAACGGATCGACGATGGTCTCGGGGTCGTTGATCTCGGTGTAGAGGTCCAGCGTTCCGCCGGCCTCGATCGCCGCGTCGAGCAGCTTCTTCTCGCGGTCCTCCGGTGAGAGGCTGGCGAGGCTGTCCACCAGCTTCACAGCGTCGCTGCCCTTGCAGATGTCACCTCCGCCGGCCGCCGAGTTGTCGCTGTCGCCCGTGCCCGCCGGCGAGCTACAGGCCGCGAGGACGAGCGTCGCCGCCCCGAAGGACACCAGCAGGGGCCGGGACAACCGGCGGGTCATGTTCCTTCGGATCACGATGTGCGCTCCTCGACGTGCTGTCTGAGACGGTCTGGCCGGAGCAGGAGGCGCCAAGCGGGGGCCCGGACAGTGCCTCTGTGAATTCCGGGGCCGGACCTGGCGCCACCTACGTGCGCCGCGGGGATTGGATGATGTATCCGGGACCTAAGTACGGAGCATCTCGTCCGTCAATAGCGGAACGTGTTTTACCCCACATACTGTGACCCGCCCGTGATGTGGGGAGCCGGAGCCTGCGAAGCCGAGGGGTGGCTCCTTGATGATGTATCCGGCTAGCCTGCGCCCATCGACGTCTCGACATCGAGGGCGTCGGGAGCGGAGCGGACATCATGGCTTCAGCCACGCCCAGGCCAGTCCGGGATGCGATCCAGGTCACGGTCAACGGTCAGGCCCGCTCCCTGCGGACACCGCCGGCACGCCCACTTCTCGACGTGTTGCGCGACGACCTCGAGCTGACAGGCACGAAGGAGGGCTGCAGCGTCGGCGTCTGCGGCGCCTGCAGCATCCTCGTCGACGGGCGGCTGATGTCGGCCTGCCTCGTCCCTGTCGGCATGGTGGCCGGGCGGGAGGTAACGACCGTCGAGGGCCTCGCCGGACCGGACGGCGAGCTCTCCCGCGTCCAGCGCGCCTTCCTCGAGTGCAGCGGCTTCCAGTGCGGCATCTGCACGCCGGGACAGGTGGTGGCCGCCACCGCGCTGCTCGCCGAGAATCCCTCGCCCACAGCGGACGAGGTGCGCGAGTACATGACGGGCAACCTCTGCCGCTGCACCGGCTACTACTCCATCGTCCGGGCCGTCCTCAGCGCCGCCGGCACGTCGGCCACAGGCGACGCGGCAAAGGAACCGGCCTGATGCTGCTCTTCGACTACCACCGGCCGACCACGGTCGCCGAGACGGCGGCCTTGATGGCCGAGCTCGGGGAGGACGCCGAGCTGCTCGCCGGCGGCACGTCGCTGATGAACCTGGCCAGACTCGGGCTGGCCGAGCCGGCGCACGTCATCGCCCTTGCCGACGTGGGCGAGCTCGGCGGACTGGATGCGACACCGGACGGCGGACTGCAGTTGGGCGCGACGACGACGATCCGGCACGTGGAGACCTCGCCGCTGGTCCGCGGGCGTGCTCCTGGGCTGGCCGAGGCGTGCGGTCACGTGGCCACGGTGCGCATCCGCAACCAAGCGACGGTGGGCGGCAGCCTGGTGCACGCCGATCCGAACCAGGACCTGCCGCCGATGCTGATGGTGCACGACGCGCTGGCGCGCATCACGGGTCCGAACGGGGATCGCTCCGTTCCGGTGGCCGAGTTGTTCCTGGGCTTCTTCGAGACCGTGGTGCAGCCGGAGGAGATCCTGCACTCGATCGTCGTCCCCCCGCCTGCCCGGGGGTTTCGCGCCGGCTACCTCAAGTTTCTGCCGCGGACGAAGGACGACTACTCGACCGTCGCCGTCGCAGTGGGGCTCACCGCCGAGGAGGGCCGGGTGACCGCCGCCCGCATCGCCGTGGCGGGAGGGGGCTCGACGCCCCTCCGCTGCACGGCCGCCGAGCGGGCCCTCGTCGGCACGATTCCGGGCGAGGCGACGGCGCTGGCGGAGGCCGCCGCGCTCGTCCGTGAGGCGCTCGATCCGATCAGCGACGCTCGCGGGTCCAGCGGCTACAAGCGCGAGATGGCTCGGGTGTGCACCACGCGGCTGCTGCGGCGGCTGGGCACGGAGGACGCGGGATGACCCTTGACCAGACGCCCATGCCGGCTCACGCCGCCGAAGACGTCGCGATGTTCGCTCGTCCGGAGGTGCGGCACGAGGGCGCGCTCAAGGTGACCGGTGCCGCCCGCTACACCGGCGACCACCACCCGGCCGGAATGCTCTATGCAGCCTGCCTCGGTAGTCCGGTAGCCCACGCACGCATCACCTCCATCGACACCTCGGCCGCCGAGGAGTTGCCCGGTGTGGTCGCGGTCCTGACCGGCCACGACGTGGGCCACGTGCTCTTCGGCAGACACCTGCGCGACATGCCGGTGCTCGCCCGGGACCGCGTCCTGTTCATCGGCCAGCGGGTCGCCGCGGTCGCGGCGGAGACGCGGGAGGCCGCGGAGGAGGCGGTGCGGCTGATCGAGGTCGACTACGACGATCTGCCTGCGGTGTTCGACCCGCGGGAGGCGCTGACCGACGGCGCCGCCGTGCTGCACCCCGACGCGGCCAGCTACGGCACCATCAAGGGCGCCCGCACGCCGGTGGGGCACCCCAACGTTCAGGGCGAGCTGGTGCACGGGTGCTCCGAAGCGGAACTGGAGGAAGCCTTCGCGGCGGCCGACCTCGTCGTCGAACACACCTTCCGGACGCCGCGGCAGCATCAGGGCTTCATCGAGCCGCACGGCGCGATCGTCTGGTTCGAGGGCGAGATCTGCCACGTCGTCTCGACGAACAAGGCACCGTTCGGGCTGCGCCAGCAGCTGGCCGCCGCGACCGGGCACCCCGAGGACCGGATCGTCGTCCACAACCGGTTCATCGGTGGCGACTTCGGCGGCAAGGGGTTCTCCGTCGACGAGTTCGTCTGCTTCTACCTCGCACGCAAGACCGGTAGGCCGGTGCGGTCGGTGATGTCTTACGTCGAGGAGCTGAGTGCGACCGCACCGCGGCACGCCGCCGAGCTCGTGCTGCGCACCGGCGTGCGGCGGGACGGCACGTTCGTCGCCCACTCGGCCGACGTCGTCTTCGACGGCGGCGCCTTCGCCGGGGCCAAGGCGAACGCGGACCTGATTCTGCATGGCGGCTTCGACACGATGTCGGCCTACGACGTGCCGGCGATGCGGCATCGCGTGCGCACGATCTACACGAACGCGTTGCCCGGCGGCCATATGCGGGCGCCGGGGGAAGTGCAGGCGGTGTTCGCCGGCGAGTCGCACGTCGACCTCATCGCCGGCGAGCTGGGCCTGGACCCGGTGGACCTGCGCCGTCGCAACCTGCCGCCACGGTGCCCTCTGGCGGCCGAGGTCCTGGACCGGGCGGCTGCCGTGCTGCCCCGGCCGGCGGGCCGCGGGAGGGGAACCGGCTTGGCCCTGTACCGGCGCCAGGGCGGCACGGGCAAGGGTGGTGTCGTCGTCCGTGCCCTCGGCCCGGACCGCTTCGAGGTGGTCACCGGCTCCGCCGACCAGGGCTCCGGCACGGTGACGATGATCGCGCGCGTTGCCGCGGCCGCCCTGGGAGTCGCCGAGGACCGGATCGAGGTTGTGCAGCGGTCCACCGCCGACGCGCTGTACGACGCCGGCGCCGGCGCCAGCCGGGTGACCCGCGTGCTGGGCGACGCCACGAACGTCGCCGCGACCGAGCTGCGCGGGCGGCTCGCGACCGCGACCGAATTCCCGGTCGAGGTGGCGTGCGTGGTGGAGGCGCCGCGCGGCGAGGACAACCCCGCCTTCGGCGCCTGCGCGGTGGAGGTGACGGTCGACGAGCTCACCGGCGAGATCCGCGTCGAGCGGGCGGTGCTCGTGGCCGACTCCGGGACGGTCATCAACCCGATTGCGCACCGCGGCCAACTGGAGGGCGGCTTCGCCTTCGGCCTGGGTGCGGCGCTGATGGAGGAGCTCTTGGTCGAGGAGGGCCAGGTGCTGGCCGGCAGCCTCGGCGACTACAAGCTGCCCACTGCGCCGGACATGCCTCCGCTGGAGATAGTCACCATCGCGTCCGGCCAGGGGCTCGGCCCGTTCGGTGCGAAGCCAGTGGGCGAGTTCGGGAATCTCGGTGTCCCACCAGCGATCGCCAACGCGGTGGAGCGGGCGATCGGCGTGCGGCTCATGGTCCTGCCGCTGACCGCCGAGGCCGTCTGGACGGCGCTGCACGGGAGCCCATCGGAACACTGACAGACCGGCGGCACGTCGTCGGTCAGCCCGCTCCTCTCGGGTGGACGGGGACGGGGACAGGGATGTCAGAGCAGCGAAAGCACGCTGCCCTCCGGCGTTCCTTCAACCGTCGGGAACCGACGCCGCACTTCTCCGTCGTGCCCAGGAATAATGTCCGTCCGTTCGTCATCCATCTCGCCGATCGTCTCGAACGCGACGCAGCTCGAGGGCACATCGTGCAGGACCGGGAAGGGCACACCGTTCGTAAGGTTGGCGTACAGGTGCGCGGCGTCGGCCGTGAGCACCACGCGACGTCGATCCCCACTCACCGACACGAGTTGGCTACCTGGGGTGTGCCCGCCCACGCGAGCTGGTCGGACAGGTCCTGGCCGGCCGCACCGCGGCGCACGTGGCCGCCAAGATGGGGATCAGCCGCGCAACGGCCGCCAAGTGACTGGCCCGCTACCGCACCAAAGGAATCGCCGGACTGGCCGACCGCTCCAGCCGACCGCGCACCAGCCCGCGCCGAACTGATCCGTTGACCGAGGCGGCGGTCGTGGCGCTGCGCCGGTACCGGCGGCTGGGCCCGGCCCGCATCGCCGGCATCCTGGATGTGAACCCCCCAACCGTGCACCGGGCGCTCAGGCTGGACCGCCCGACCGGTCAGCCGGTGCGCCGCTACGAACGCGCCCGACCCGGCGAGCTGGTGCACGTCGACGTCAAGAAGCTCGGCGCCTCCGCGACGGCGGCGGCTGGCGGATCCACGGGCGGGACTCCTGGCAGCAGCGGCGCACCAAGACCGAGCAGAACGCCGGCCGGCGGGTCGGCTACGAGTACGTGCACTGCGCCATCGACGACCACACCCGACTGACCTACGCCGAGATCCACCCCGACGAAGGCGTGCACGAGCGTCGTCTTGCCCGTGCTGGGGAGATCGATAGGAGCGCGACACCGTGTACCAGAAGTCCCACCATCGACATCCCGCCGCGCTGCATCAGGCAGAACACCCGAACGCGAGCAGCCGGCTCTTCATGGCCTCGTCGACAACGATGCGTCCCGTCGAACCGACCAGGAAGGGGCTGACAGCCCCCCCGTGATCGTTACCCCGGAGCGTTGAAGGCCGAGGAGGACGTCGGCCGGCGCGGTGGGGTGGTCAGCCTTCCGCTGCGAGGGCCGCCCGCGAGGAGGTCTCCAGCCATGCGGTCACCTCCGCGAGCGACAACACATCCGCGTACTTCTGGTCCATGTCGAACAGGTTCATCGCGCGCGAGGCCTCGTGCCGGTCGTAGACGCACTCCTCCACCACGATGATGTGCAACCGAAGGCTGCACCCGTCGACCACGGTGGCCCGCACGCAGCCGCTCACGCTCTCCCCACAGACGATGAGAGTGTCGATGCCGGCGCCGATGAGGTGAGCAGCGAGCGGGGTGCCGAAGAATGCGCTCGGCGCCGTCTTGCGCAGCACGACCTCGCCAGGCAGCGGCGCGGCCTGCTCCACGATGTCCAGCCGCCGGCGATGGCGATCCTGCTCCTCGAGGGTGCGGGTGGGCGGGGCGTGCCGGCCCCCCAGCCGGGCGCCCCAGCCGGGCATCCCGGACTCCTCCTGGCCGAGGGCCGTCACGTGCACGATCGGGATCGAGGCGTCGCGAGCTGCCTTGAACAACGTCTCGATGTGCCCCAGCGCCTTCCACCCCGCCAGCCCGGTACTGCCGGGCCATGTGCGCACTGCTTCGAGCAACGGCTCGGGCTCGTCCCCCACCGCTTTGCGGTAGTTGTCGACGGAGAGCACAGCGGCGCGACGCCCGAAGCCATACCGACCCTTGGGGGGCGAGAGCGCCAGGTGCGCCTTGTCCTGCTCGGTCAGGAAGCGGTCCCACACACGGTCGGCCACAACGTCGCCCACCCCTCCGATTGTTGGATTTCTGATACAAGCTATGGAGCTGCGCCGTCCCTGGTCAATGGGCGCTCGCCTGTGATTCGCCGGCGCGGTCACTCATAGCCCACGCGCCGGTAGCGGACGAACCCGCCCGCCAGCACGGCGACGAGCGCGAAGACCGCCAGGGCCCAGTGGACGCCGAAGCCGCTGGCGAGCGCGCCGGCGCCGAGCGCGAACAACGGCCGCAGCCCCAGGTGAGCCATGGAGAAGGTCGACATCACCCGAGTGCGGAACTCGTCCGGCGCCAACTCCTGCAGGGACGCGCTGAGCAGCGGCACGCTCAGCGAGAAGCCGATGCCGATGGGCGCGGCGGCGACCACCGTGATCGCCAGGGACGGCGCCAGCGCCACGCAGGCAACGCCCACGGCCTGCAGCCCGAAGGCTGTCACGAGCATCAGGCGGCGGGGCAACAGATCCTCTATGCGGCCGTACGACACGAGCCCCAGCATCGCGCCCACGCTGTAGCCCATGATCACGATGCCGGCAGCCTCGGGCCGCTCGAACTGGTCGGCCAGCGTGGGCGAGAGCGTGCGCAACGCCTCGACGGCCGCGTTGCACAGCACGACGGAGAGCAGGATCGCCGGCATCGCACCGCTACGCCGGATGAACCGCAGGCCCTCGCGGACGGAACCGCCGCCCGCTTTGCGGCCATGACCCTCGTCTTCCCGCGGACGGATGAACGGCATCGCGGCGATCGGCCCGAGGAACGTCGCGGCGTTGATCGCGAACGCCCACGTCGGGCTCCCCACGATGAGGATCAGCGACGCCAGCGCGGGACCGGCGATCTGACCGAACTGGAACTGGGTGACGTTGACCGCCGTAGCCCGCGCGACGGCCGACCGGGGCACGAGGGCGGGGAGCAGCGCCGTCATGGACGGCTTGGCGACGGCGGCCGCGGTGCCGAGCAGGAAGCAAGCGCCGATCAGCGGCCAGGGGGTGATCATTCCGAGGCCGCTGAGCAGTGCGAGTCCCGTCGCGACGAGGAGTGCGGCCGCCTGGGACCAGGCCACCACCCGCCGCTTGTCGAACCGGTCCCCCAGCGAGCCCGCCGGCAGGCTGAACAGCAGGATCGGGATGAACGTGGCGAAGTTGACCAGGCCGACCATGAACGGGGAACCGGTCATCTGCAGCATGAGCACTGACGCGGTGACGTTGTGCAGCCAGGTTCCGGGGCCGGAAACCATGCCGGCCCACCAGTACAGGGCGAAATCCCGCTGCCTCAGCAGCGACCAGGCCCCTGGCGCGATCTCCTCGGTTCTGGTGCCGAGCACCTCTCCCCGCGCCACGCGCGAAGTGTATCCATTATCTTGACACCGCTGAAAGGCTCCTTCAGGGTTTCCTTGACTGGCCCGGACGGGCGCACCGACGTGCGTGCTCCCCGCCGGTCAGGTTGCCCGACGCAGCCTGCGCGCACACGAAATCGAGGGAGCGGTCCATGACGAGCGACGACCACGGGCACGACCACGGGCACGACCACGGCGACCCGCACCAGCCGGGCGGCGACCCGAACGGCCCCCGGCGCAAGGGCAAGCTCCACTACCACGAGGAGGAGGTGCGGCCACTCGAGGCGACGAAGCTCATTCACCGCCAGCCGCACCTGGACCTGTACTCCGACTCGGACCGGCGACACCCCGCCCGCGACATCGACCTGCCACTGCGCTCGATCCAGCTGCACATCTCCGAGCTGAAGCCGGGGCAGCAGACGCGCCTGCACAAGCACCACAACGAGGCCGCTATCTACATCATGAAGGGCACCGGCCACAGCGAGGTGCACGGCGAGAAGATCCCCTGGGAACAGGGCGACTTCCTCTTCATCCCGACCATGCAGTGGCACACCCACGTGAACTCGGGCGACGACAACGTCCTCTACATGGGCATCACGAACAAGCGCATGCTCGACTGGCTCGGACTGGACCGCAAGGTCGAGGCCGGCGTCCACATGCCGATGGAGGAAGTCGAGAAGGAGATCGCGGCCAAGAGCTTCTCGCCGTACTCCTACTACTCCGTCAACCCGGAGGAGGGCGTGCGGTTCGGACCGGAGGGCTTCATCACGCATGACCACTGAGCATGACCGGGAGCCCGCAGGCAGCCTTCGATCGCTGGTCTACGCGGCGCTTCCCCCGGACGCCAACCCGACCGACACGGCCTGCCAGCCGCTGCACCGGCACGTCCTGGACAACGCCCAGGGGGATGTCGTCGAGCTGACCCGCGAGAAGATGAGCACGACGTTCGGCGACACGCCGCACGTCGTGGTCACCATCCGGGACGGCGACCTCGACCCAGCCACCGACGGCGAACTCGTGGGGATGCTCGAACGCACGGAGGGCGGCGTACTCGTCTTCGGCGTGTCCTACGTCTTGGACGCGCCGCCGGGGCGGGGAGGGGGCCCGACGCGGTTCACCGGCGCAACCGAGGAGCCGGTTCGCGGTGAGGAGTGCCAGGAGTGCGGCTCGACCGACGCATTCGAGGTACAGCGCGCCGAGACGCCGGATGCTCACGGCCGCACGACCCGGCTGGTGGAGTGCCGTGACTGCGGCGCCGTCTGGGACAGCTACGTGTCCTGAGGGCCGAGAACCTCCCTACTCCGCGCCTCAGCATGAAGGCCCGGACCGCTACCGCGGTCCGGGCCTTCATGCGTCGCGGGCCGGGTCAGCCGGCGCGGCCGCTCTCGGTGTCGGCCGCGCTCTCGGGTACGGCAGTGCCGCGCCCGACCGCGAGAGCCGCCACGAGGAACCCGACGCCGATCAGGGCCGCGACCGGGAACCCCGCCATTGCCCCGGCAACGGCCATCAGTGGGCCGATCACCACGGGCGCGATCGTCGATGACGCCTGATTGACGCCCGCCCGGAGGCTCAACGCGAGGCTGCGCTGATCCTTCGGCGCCGCCTCACTCATCAGCGTGATGAGCATGGGCAGACTCACGCCCTGCCCGAAGCCCACCAGGGCAGCCGCCAGCAGGGGCCACAGACCTTCGTCGGTCACCGGCGAGATGGCCACCCCCACCAGGGACACGGCCAGTGACACGGCCGTGACGACGATCGGCGTGCCGAAACTGGCGATGCGCCCGGTGAACGGTGACGTGATGGCGGCGGCGACCGCCATCGCCGAGACGACGATTCCTGCGACCGTTTCCGACGTGCCGGAGGTCACCAGGTAGAGCGGATAGAACGACGCCCACACCGCGGGGATCCAGAGCCGGCTGAAGGTCAAGAACATGACGGCCTGTACCCGGGGCAGCTTCATCATCGCCCAGGCCGCGCCGAAGCCCGCGCCGGAGCCCCGTCCGCCCGAGTTCCGGGCCAGGTCGGGCAGCATCAGGCTGACCACGAAGAAGACGACGCCCCAGACCACGATGACGAGGAAGCCCATCCGCGCGCCGTACACGTCGGCGATGATGCCGGCCGCCAACGGGGCGACGATCTGCCCGAGGTTGGCAGCAAAGCTGAACTTTCCGGTGTCGTACTTGCTGTCCTTACCGCCGCGCATGCCGGCGGCGTAGGACTGGCCGCCGACCCAGCCGAGCGGACGGGCCAGACCGAGGATCACCTGCATCAGGAAGAGCACGCCGATGGAAGTGGTGACCATGAAACCCAGTGCCACCACCGCCGTGGCGGCCGTGCCCAGCAGTAGGGAGCGGCGCGGACCGGTGCGGTCCATGAACGAGCCGAGCGGTACCGACGTCACCGTCTCGACGAGCGCCTTGGTTCCCACCAGCAGCCCGATCACGCCGATCCCGGCGCCGAGCTCGTCCGCGCGCAGCGGCACGAGGAAGAACGTGATGGCGTTGATGCTGAGGCCGTAGGCCCCCGTCGAATAGGCCAGCAGCCGCTGGCGTCTGGTCATTTCCATTGGCTTCTCCGCACGCTCGTCGTCATTGGCAGTCGCGCAGGCGGGCCCTCGGATCCGCGGTCACTCGCGGCGAGGGCCGGCCAGATCAGGTCAGCACCATGGCCGCCACTCCCCCAGGCCAATGGGGCACGCGCGGTCGTGCGGCGGGCGACTCTGTCCGCCTTGCCCACGATCTGCACGTTCACCGGGATGAGGACGACCGGCGGGGACCTCACCCATCTCGCCTGCGCGCGCCTGGCGGCTCCGTCGTGATCGTCGTCCCGGATCCGGCGATCGTGTCCGCCTCGTTCTGCGCCTCCGCCGCCTCCGCCGCCTCCGCCGCCTTCGCTGCCTTCAAAGCCTCGCGCTCCGCCCGGATCACCGGGCGGGTGGCAGCCATCGAGGTCAGCCCGATCGCCGCCAGCACCAAGAAGCTGTGCGCAACCGTGAGAACGAGGGTCGCCGCACCGAACAGCAGTGGTGCGGTGAACTTACCGATGTTGCGGACCGTGCCGGTCACCCCTACGTACGTCGCACGGGCGCCGGGTGGCGCCAGCTCGGTGACGAGAACGTTGTGCGCCACCCCGTACACGCCGTCCTGAATCCCGTAGACCAGCAGGCCGATAACGGCGACGACCGGAGCAGTCGCGAACGCCATAGCGAAACAGCTCGCTACGAGGGCGAGCAGGCAACCGCCGATCAGCTGGGCGGAGGACCAGCGGTGTGCCAGCCGCTCGCTGACATAAGCGGTCACGACGCTGATCACCGATGCGACGCCGAGCACCACACCCAGCACCGTGGTCGAGAGGCCCAAGTGGTCGACGGCGAGGAGCGGGAAGTAGGTGAAGATGGCGAACTTGAAGACGAATCGGAGAGCCCCCAACAGCTGCACCCCGGCGAAGGCCGGGGTGCCCAGCACCGTGCGCATCGCGCCGCCGCCCTTCGTGCGCGGCGGCCGGACCGAGGGCAGGACGGCCCAGCAGAACGCCGCCATGGGGAGGGCAAGCACCTGCAGGGCGAACGGCGCGAACCAGGAAACCGCGAGCAGCGCGCCCGCCGCGACGGGGAACACCCCCTCAGCGGCGGACATCGCGATGATTCGCCGGCTCTGCGCGCGCGCCGCCGCCGGGCCCGAGGCGGCGACGTTCCCGATGATTCCCACCGACATCGACAGCACCGCACCGAAGGCGGCGCCCTGGACGAACCGCACGCCCAGGAGGACCGCCAGGCTGGGATCGAAGAGCAGGACGACGGCCCCGAGGCCGTACAGCGCCAAGGCGCCGGCAAACACCGGCCGGATGCCGATCCTGTCGGCGAGCGCCCCACCCGCGAGGGCGGAGAACATCGACGGGAACAAGTAGACGCTGGTGATCAGCGCCACCTGGGCGGGCGCGAGGTCGAACTCCTGCTGAATCGCCGGGATCGCGGGCGCGACGCCCTGGATGCCTGCGGTCACTACGGCCGCCGAGAGGCAGGCGACGGCCACGATCCGCCCCGGTGAGGAGGGTGACCGACCGCCTGACTCCGATCCCCGGTGCTCGGTCATCCCCGTCCTTCCGTTAACGAGTCCAGGCGCGGGCACGGCCGGCTGTGGCCGAGCCGGGCACGGTCAGAACTGGAGCAGCGAGCCACCCTCTACCGGAACCCCGAGGACCTGCACGAAGACCAGGTAGAACGCTGCCGACGTGAGAACGGCCGTCAGCACCGTCGTGCGCCACGACTCGCGGGTCACCAGCCGCAGGAACAGGACCAGCAGGACCGGCACGGTCAGCGCCACCCCCACCAGGACCGATCCCAGCAACATCGCGAGGACGAGGCCGAGGCTGACGAGGAGCCGGCGGCGGTCCTCCGGATCCGCAGGGGCATCTTCTTCCACCTGCGCGAGGACGGTCGCGGCGTGCGCGGGACCTGTGGCGGCGGGTGACGCCTCTGTATCGGCGGAGCCGGGGATAACGGGCGGGCTGCCCGGCTGGTTCTCGACGAGGTCGACCGCCTCGTGCTGCATCTGGGTCGTCAGCTCCTCCATGGAGCCGCCGTCCGAGATCACGCCACCGAACCGGCGGCGCAGCGACGGCACCAAGGCGATCGCCAGGTAGACGACGACGAGGAGCAGCAGGAGACCCGCGGTCATCAGGGGGAACTGAGCCCCCTCGAAGGTGAAGTCGGTCGCGAGGACGATCGCGACGGTCGCGAGCAGACCGAAGCCGCTCATGACCACCAGCGACGTCGGACGCGTGGCGGAGTGCACCCCCCGCTCGAGAGCCTCGGGCTCACGGGTCCTGGAACGCCGGGAGGAGCGGAACTCGAACACGAGCACCAGCACGATCAGGATCAGCAGGACGAGCGCGATAGGCCGGGTGACGAACCCGCTCGGGCCACCGTAGGACGAGATCGTCTGCAGGAACGACCGCTCTACGAGCGGGCCGAGGATGAACCCCAGGATCACCGGGATCAAGGGCATGTTGATCGATCGCATCGCGTACGCCACGAGGCCGAAGACGATCGAGACGATGACGTCGGTGATGCTGAAGTTCAGCGCGAAGGCGCCGACGACGGCCAGCACGAGCACGATCGGCGCGAGGATCCCGGGACGGACCCGCGTGATGTGGAGCAGCTGCGGACCGAAGATCAGGCCCATCGAGGAGGTGAAGAAGCTCGCCGCGATGAGGATGATGATCGCGATCCAGATGATGTCCGGGCTCTCGCGGATCAAGTTGGGCCCGGGCGTGATGCCGTGGATGACCATCGCGCCCATGACGACGGCCCAGTCGGAGCTGCCAGGGATACCGAACGCCAGGCTGGGCAGGGCCGAGCCCGAGTCCTTCGCATCGTTCGACGCTTCCGGAGCCAGGACACCGCGGGGGTCACCCCGACCGAAGTACGGGTTCTTCACCGTCTTGGCGGCCTGGAAGTAGGCCAGGAAGGCCGCGACCGTGCCGCCGACCGCCGGCACCAGCCCCACGCCGGCGCCGAGCAGAGAGCTCCGGATGAGGAGCCAGGGCTGCTTGACCGTGTAGACCACGCCCTCCCAGACCTGCCGGCGTCCGAACCGGGCTTGGGAGATGTCCTGCGCGACGCTCTGGTTGGTGCGCAACAACTGCAGCGCTTCGGTCACCGAGAACATGCCGACCAGGACGATCACCACGTCCAGCCCGGCGAACAGCGACGGCTCGTTGAAGGCGTACCGGACGTCGCCGCCGATCGGAGCGAAGCCGATGAAGGACAACAGGACTCCGACGAGCCCCGCGACGATGCCCTTGAGCAGCGACCCTCGCGACGCCATCGCGATGATCGTCAGGCCGAGAAGGCCGAGCATGGTGAACTCCGGAAAGGAGAACGCCAAGACGATCGGACGGACCAGCGGGATCAGCGCGATCAGGCAGATGGTGCCGATCAGCGATCCCAGGGACGAGGCGGCCGCCGAGATGCCGAGCGCGAAACCCCCCCGTCCCTGCCGCGCCAGTGGATACCCGTCAAGGGTGGTGGCCGCACTCGGCGACGCGCCGGGAACGTTGAGCAGGATGGCCGTGACCGAGCCGCAGAACGACTGGCCAGCCAGCGCGGCGACGAACAACGCCATCGCCGAGTGAGTGTCCATCCCATAGGTGAACGGGATCATCAGGGCGATGCCCACAGATCCCCCCAGGCCAGGGAGCAGGCCCGTAAGCATCCCGTTAAGGCAACCCAGCACGAACGCGAGTACAAACGTCCAGCTCTGCATCGCATCGATTGCCGGGCCAAGGCCGGTAAAGAAGTCCACGGGAAACTGCTCCCTGGTCTGTGTGTCAGGCGGTCCGGAGAGGGATCAGTTGGACAGCGAGGGGACCAGGATCTTCATCGCCGCAATCTGTTCCTGTGCCGACGTGGTGGCGTCCTCCCAGTCACGCGGGACGATCGGCCGCTCGGCCTTCGTTGCCCATGCCTGGAACTCGTCGCTGGTCATCGTGGAGTAGATGGCTTCGCGCAGCCACGTGGCAACGTCCTCGGGCATGTCCGGCGGGCCCACGATCAGGCGCAGCTCGGTCACAGCACCGGCGAGGTCGGGGTAGCCGGCCTCCTCGGCGCCCGGCGTGTCCGCCAGCCAGGTCAGCTCCTCGGGACGCTGGTCCTCGGTACCGAGGAAGAGCAACGGCCGGATGTCCCCGGACTCGACGAAGCCGACGAGGTCACTCGAGCCGTAGATGATGAAGTCGGCGTCGCCGCGCAGCATCGCGGTGACCACCTCCGCCGAGCCCTCCAGTCCGTACGTCACCTTCGCGTCGAGCTCCAAGGCGGCGATCGTGGCCTGCCCGGCGAGCGCCGAGGAGGAGCCCTCTTCGACCGTGACGGTCTTCAGACCCTGGGCCGCGATGAGGTCCTCGATCGTCTCAAAGGGCGAGTCGCTCGGCACATAGACGACATAGGCGTTCTCGTCGACGCTGCCGAGGACGGTGAACTTGTCCGTCTCCCAGCGGGCGAGCTCCGGGTCCTGGATCTCCAGCGCGGAGGCAGCAGGCATCGGGAGGATGCCGATCGAGTATCCGTCGGGCTTCGCCGTGTACATGGTCGTGATCCCCTGCGGCAGCGGGGGCGTGTTGCGCACGACGACGTTCACGCCGTCCGGCATGGCCACCTGCTGCATCGTCTCGGCGATGCCGCGGGAGTACGTGTCGAAGCCGCCACCGGGGGTGTAGGGGACGACCCACTCGATGTCCTTCTCGGGGGTCCAGCTCTTCGCCGCCGTCTCGGTACCCGTGTCGTCCTTACCACAGGCGGACAGGATCACGGGCAGGGCGAGGCCGAGCGCGATCGCGGCGGCCTTTCCCCTCCGGCTGGCGGGCCTACGGACTGGTGCTGTCACGAACATGTCGCGTCCTTAATCATGCAGGGGTGAGATGCGGGGAGGTACGTGTGCGAGGTACGTGTGCGAGGTACGTGTGCGAGGTACGTGTGCGAGGTACCCGTGCGAGCTACGCGTACGAGATACCGGTGCGAGGTGCGCGTACGAGGTGCGGTCGGTGCCGATGCGACACCACGGCGTGGCATACGCCGCGCCTGCCTGGGTCCGGGCCGGTTGACCCGGCGGATGGGGTGGGAACTCCCTTCACCGGTACAGCGGGAGTATCTCCTCCGCCCACAACTCCATCTGCCTGGAGAGCTCGTCCATCGTGGGGTAGATCAACTTCAGCTCGAAGTGCGACACTCCGGCGTCGACGAACTCCCCCACTCGCCGCTTCACGTCCTCCACCGAGCCGAAGATGTGCCGGTCCAGCGCGAACGCGATCTCGTCCACGTCCCGCTCGTAGGTCTTGCTGCTCGCCTGGACCGTCGGGATGGCACGGGCCATTGCCTCGTCGCGATCACGGGCGATGACGGTCAGCTTCTCCACCGCGATGGTGATCGCTTCCGGGTCGCGCCCGTGCTCGGTCGCGCTCTGCCGTACGACCTCGGCGCCGCGCGCCATCTCGGTCGGTGAGAGCCAGCCGGGCACCCAGGCGTCGCCGAGCCGGCCGGTGCGGCGAGCGGCGTGATCGGTCCATCCGCCCACCCACAGCGGCGGGCCTGGCTGCTGGATGGGCTTCGGGAAGATCTCCGCGTCCTTGAAGGAGACGAACTCCCCGGTGTAGGAGGCGAGCGGCTGCTCCCAGATCGCCCTCATGGCCTCGAGATACTCGTCCGTGATGCGGCCCCGCTTGTTGAACGGGACGCCGAACACATCGAACTCGTCGGACTCCAAGGTCGCCTTGGAGCCCAGCCCTACACCCGCGAGGACCCGTCCACCGGACAGGTGGTCCAGAGTGGCCAGCTGCTTGGCGGCGTAGATCGGGTTGCGGGTCGGCATGACGAGGCAGGCCACGCCGATGAGTACGCGCTGGGTGACCGCGGCCAGGTAACCCATGGTCGTGAGGGACTCGTAGAAGTCCGCGGTCTGGTCGTCCATCAAGGCTTCATGGGCACCCGAGGAGATGTGGTGCCGGTGCATGGCCGAGCTCCACACGACATGGTCGTGCACGAAGATCGAATCGAAACCGAGCGCCTCCGCCTCAGTGGCGGCGCGGACGATGTTGTCGACCGAGGCGAGTGGGCCGGAGTTCGGCACTCGCACTCCGAAGGACACCTGGGTCATGTAAGCGGACTCCTGATCTAGCGGTCGACGTGCATCGTCCGGGCGGGCTGTATCACTTATCCAATACACATCCAGGTAACAGGTCAAGGCCCATTTTCCGCATGTGTTCGCACGATGTGCGCGTTCCGAGCCCGAGCGGCGCCGCCGAGGGCAGCACCGTGCCACCTCCGGCGCGCGGCTTGCGCATCCGTCGCAACGGACACCGGGGCGCGCCGCACCACGGCTGCCGTGCAGCCTGCTTGGAGGCGTGCCGCCAGCTGGCGCGGCAACGACCTTGTTCCGGACACCTCCGCTCGCCGGACCAGCCGGCCCGGCGAGCGGCCGGCGATCACGCTGGCGGGTCGGAGTCCTCCAGGTCGTTCAGCAGCCGCCACACCCGCTCGGGTGTGAGCGGCAGCCGGTTCGGCCACCGACCGACGGCTCGCGCAACGGCGGCAGCCACCGCCCCGCCGATGGGGTTGAGCTGCCCCTCCCCCGCACCCTTGGCGCCGTACGGGCCGATGCCGTCGCGGCGTTCGGCCAGCACCAGGTCGATCTTGCGCGGCATGTCGGTCACCCGAGGCACGCGGTAGTCGACCATGTTCGCGTTGGCCAGCTGCGGCCCGTCGTAGACGAGTTCCTCGTACAGCGCGCCGCCGAGACCCTGCGTCGCCGCGCCGAGATCCTGGCCCTCGACCGCCTGCGGGTTGATGGCGAACCCGATGTCGGCGACGGTCACGAGCTGATCCACCGTCACCACCCCCGTCTCGGGGTCCACCTCCACCGCAACGCCGACCATGCCGGTCTCCCAGAACGGTGGCATCTCCTGGGTCACGCCCTCCCGGCGCAGGAGGCCGATCCCCGTGACCTCCCCGGCGGTGCCGCCGAACCACTTACGGACAACCTCTCCGTAGGCCAGCTTGGCGCCCTCGGGTCCCTGGACTGCGCCCGGCAGGTCGATGACCTCGTCAGGAGTGCAGCTCCAGATCTCGGCGGCCATGTCGCGGATCCTCGTTCGCGCGTCGGCGCACGCCCGCTGCAGCGCCAAACCGACCAGCGTGGACGTGCGACTGGCCCCGGTCGTGCGCTCGTAGGGCGTGACGGACGTGTCGGACTGGACGACGGAGACGACACCGAGGTCGACGCCCAGCTCCTCGGCCGCAACCTGCGACAGCAGCGATTGGCTGCCCTGCCCCATCTCGGTCGATCCGCTGAAGACGATGACGGAACCGTCGAACTGGATGCGTACCTGCGCGGTCGAGATGGGATACGCCCCGGCATCGGAGGCTGAGCAGCTGACCCCCATCCCGTAGTAGGGAGTGTCCTTGCGGTCGCGCTCGAGGGACGACGCTGCGATCTCCAGGTCTGCCAGCAGGTCCGCGTCGATCCCGCGCTTGCCCGGCAGGATGGCCTCGCCGTGCCGTACCAGGTTTCGCCGACGGATCTCCGCGCCGTCCAGCCCCAACTGCTCCGCGGCCTGGTCCAGATTCGTCTCGGCGGCGAAGTTTCCCTGCGGGGCGCCGAAACCGCGGTAGGACGAGGCCGGCGCCGTGTTGGTGTAGAGCGACCGTCCACGAACACGAAGGTTCGGGACCCGGTACGGGCCGAAGGACCGGTTCACGCACTTGGCCAGCACCAGAGGGCTGTTGTCGGCGTAGGCCCCCGAGTCCATGACGATGTCGATCTCGCGCGCCAGGATGTGCCCCTCCGCGTCGAAGCTGCTCCGCACGTGGATGTCGGCGGTGTCCACCCGTGTCGTGTAGATGGCTTCTTCCACCGACAGCACGAGCTTGACCGGCCGGCCCACCATCCATGACGCGACCGACGCGAGGGGCTCGACCTTGGTGTAGGACTTCGAGCCATAGCCGCCGCCGATGTAGGGCGTGGAGACACGCACCCTGGACAGCGGCAGGTCGAAGATGCGCGCCAGGTCGTCGCGGACCATGTACGGGTGCTGGGCGCTGCTCACCACCGAGAGCGCGCCGTCGACGTAGGACGCGACAGCGTTGTACGGCTCCATCCCGTAGGCGTAGAGCATCGGGTAGTGCACGGTGCTCTCCACGACCAGGTGCGCACCCGCCCTGGCGGCGTCCACGTCGCCCCACTCCAGGTCGACCTCGTGCGCGACGTTGGTGCGGGCGCCCTCCGCCTCCGGGAACTCCATGGTGTGCTTCTTGCCGGTGAGGCTCTTGAAGCTGTCGTCCCCGGTGGCGTCGTAGGCCTGCTCGTGCACCAGGGGAGCCCCCTCGGCGAGAGCGGCGGCTGCCGTCATGACCGAGGGCAGATCCTCGTACTCCACCCGCACCAGGCGCATCGCGTCAGACGCGGCGCCCAGCGTCTCCGCAAGGACGATCGCCACCGGCTCGCCGAAGTACCGGACCTTGTCCGGCGCCAGGATGAAGTGGTCGGCGATGATGTGGCCGAACCGCGGGAACAACGGCTCCAGGTCGGCGGCGGTGACCACCGCCACGACGTCGGGCGCGGCCAGCGCCTCCGTGGCATCGATCGACAGGATCCGCGCGTGCGCGCGGTCGGACCGGACCACCTTGGCATGCAGCATGCCGGGCATCGTCACGTCGACCGTGTACTCCGCGGATCCGGTCACCTTCTCGACGAGATCCCGCCGGCGGACCGAGGTGCCGACGGTGCTGAACTCAGTCACTTCGCCTCCGCACGTTGCTGCCTCGCGACGGACTCCACAGCCTCCACGATCGGCCGGTAGCCGGTGCAGCGGCAGATGTTGCCCTCGAGATGTTCGACGATCTCTTCGCGCTCGGCACCGGGGTTGGCGTCGAGCAGGCCCTTGGCCATCATGAGGAAGCCGGGCGTACAGAACCCGCACTGCAGCGCGTGGCAGTCGACGAATGCCTCCTGCAGCGGGTGCAACTTCCCACCGGAGGAGAGGCTCTCCACCGTGGTCACCGAACGACCGTCCGCGTCGACCGTGAGGTAGGTGCAGGAGCTCACCGGCCGCCCGTCGACCAGCACGGTGCACACCCCGCACACCTGGAGCTCGCAGCTCACCTTCGTGCCGGTCAGTGCGAGGTCACTCCGGAGGAAGTCGATCAACAGCGAGCGCGACTCCACGGTGCGCTCGACCGTGGTCCCGTTCACCTCGACACTGATCGCGAACTCGGTCCTCGGCTCTGCCATGGGTTCAGCTCCCCCTGCTCATGAGTGCGTCGACCGCGCGACGGACGTACACGCCGGTCACGTGCCGCTTGTACCTCTCGGACCCGGTGAGGTCCGGAGTCGGGTCAACTTCGCTCGCGATCGTGTCAGCGTCGATCTCGTCAGGCGCGGCGAAGGTCCAGACCGCGGGAACCTCTCCCACCGCACCGACGACGACACGGCATGCGCCGGTCTCCGGCTCGTGCGCGATGGCGACGCCGAGCGTCGGCCGCTCCATGATCTGGTACTTCACGTACTCCGCTCGGACCTCGGGGCCCCCGAGCGGGATGCGGACATCGACGAGCAACTCGTCGGGCTCCTTGGCGGAGTAGTACGGGCCGGCGATGAACTCCTCCACCGACAGCGCACGCCGTCCACCCGGCGAGACCAGGGTGGCGACCGCCTGGAACGCGATCAGAGCGGTGCCGACGTCCGACTTGGGTTCGGCGAAGCAGAGGTTGCCGCCGATGGAGCCCTGGTTACGAACCCGGGCGTTGCCCACCGCCCGCTCCACCGCGGCCAGCATCGGCACGTGCTCGCGGACCAGCGGGTGCTCGGCGACGCGATCATGGCGCTCGGTGGCGCCGATGACGAGATCGTTGCCGTCGAGCCGGATGCCGGCCAGCTCAGGCAACCGCTTGACGTCGACCAGCACGTCCGGGCGATGCAGGCCGGCACCCATCGCGAGCAGCAATTCGGTGCCACCGCAGTACGGGACCTGGTCCTCACCGATGGCATCCAGCGCCTCGTCGAGGGTTTTCGGACGGGCCAGGCGGAAGGGAGGCAGCATCAGACTGCCTTCCCGAGGGCCGACTCGGCGGCGGCGAAGAACTCGGCCATGATCTTGTCGGCCTTCTTGTTGATCGTGCCACTTCCCATGCTGGCGGCCCGGCCCGTCACCTCGTAGGCGCCGGAGAACCGGGCAAGCGAACCGTCGGGATCCCGCGGCTCGATCTCCATCGTGGCCTCGATGACCAGGCGGGACCCGACCTGTCGGTCCTCGCCCGAGGCCTTGAAGGTGATGGAGCTGCCCGGGACCAGATCCGTGACGACGATGTCGAGGTCTGCCCGAAGCTTGAACGGACCGAGCCGGTCCATCAGCACGGCGGAGTAACGACCGAGGGGCTCGATCTCCGACGCGTCCTCGACGACGCTCACCCAGCTAACGAGGAGCGGCACATCAGTGAGGCTCGTCCACGCCTGTTCGGGCGAGGACGGCAAGATCAGTTCCCGGCGGAACTCGCTGCGAGGCACGGGATCTCCCATCTCCAAGGCGACCCAGGGCCGCTCGTCGCGTTACCTGGATACTTGATACGGACACCCTATTCGGCTGACGACTGGACGGGCAAGTACGCCGTCCGGCCGTCGGCCGTTGAGCGCGCCACATCTGGCCGGATGGCCGAGCTGGTTGGTCATCCAGCCATGTCTCTCGAGGAGGGCCCGACCGTGGCGAGAACCTCTCCGAGGAGCCGGGACGTATGCGGGCCCACACCGTCGGCCGACGCCCTGGCGAGATCGCCGAGCGTATCGACGTCCCGACGAAGCGACGTGCCTCGGCGCAGTTGCAGGGGGGTCGACCCGCCGAGGCGGTGCGCCTCCGAGGAGGCCGGTCCATACGCCGGCACGTAGGGCGCACCCGGGAGCGCCGCGAGCAGGGTCGTTCCTCCACCGGAGGCGTCCGCGACGAAGGACCGGGGGTGCCGCCCAGCGCGGGCCAGCGCCTCGGAGAGGTCGGCCGACCGCAACGCAGGTACGTCCGCCATGAGACTGGCGAAGCCCGACCCCGGCGACACCGCACGGACGTGTGAGCACTCTGCAGCGAGGACCTCGTTGAGGCCGCCGTCCTCCGGGTCGCGCACCACCTGACAACCGAGCCGGTCGAACGCCTGAGCAGCGATGTCGTCGGCGCAGACGACACGCACGGCGGAGACGGCCGGGCATCCCAGCACGGCTTCCGCCGTGTCCAGGGCCATGGCCAAGGCCAGCGACCCGCGCAGATCGGGAGGCAGGAGGACCCGGGACTTCGCCCGCTGCAACCTCTTGAGCGGCAGCGTCAGGACCCAGGTCCCCGACCAGGCTGCCGTCGATACCTGTCCAGCGGTCACCCCGTCGACGTCCTCAGAGCTCACGTCGGGACGGCATGGTTCCGGGCGTGGAACTGATCGCAGCGACCGGCGGCGCCACCATCCCCTCGGGCCGAAGCAAGCGGTCGAGCACGGCCGCTTCCACCAGTCCCCACTCGGTCACGACGTCGTACACGCTTCGGCCGGTGGCGAGCGCCTCGTCCGCGACACGAGCGGCGGCGGCATAGCCGATGAGGGGGTTCAGCGCGGTCACCAGGCCGATGGACCGTTCGACCGAGGATCGGAGCACCTCGGTGTTCGCGGTGATCCCGCGGACGCAGCGGCGCGCGAGCACCTCGCAGGCGGCACGGAGGTGGGTGAGCCCTTCGAAAAGGCTGTGCACGATCAGCGGCTCGAACGCGTTGAGCTGCAGCTGCCCGCCCTCGGCCGCGAGAGTGATGGCGACGTCGTTGCCGATGACCTCGAAGGCCACCTGGTTGACCACCTCCGGGATCACCGGATTGACCTTGCCCGGCATGATGCTGGAGCCGGCCTGCACGGGCGGGAGATTGATCTCGTTGAAACCCGCGCGGGGGCCGGAGGAGAGCAGCCGCAGATCGTTGCACACCTTCGACAACTTCACCGCGATCCGCTTGAGCACCCCCGAGAGCTGGACGAATGCGCCGACGTCCTGGGTCGCCTCGACGAGGTTCACGGCTGGGACCACAGGGATCCCGGTGATCTCGGCCAGACGGCGGCACACCAGCGCCGAGTAGCCGGCCGGTGCGTTCAAGCCCGTGCCGATCGCGGTGCCCCCCAGATTGACCTCGAGGATCAGCGCCTCGGCCTCTGCGAGCCGCTCCCGGTCCTCCTCCAGCATGACGCTGTACGTGCCGAACTCCTGTCCCAGCGTCATCGGAACGGCGTCCTGGAGCTGCGTCCGGCCCATCTTCACGATGTCGGCGAATTCGAGGCTCTTCGCGGCGAAGGCCTGCCCGAGCACCTCCATCGCCTCGAGCAGCCGCTCGATGGCGAACCGGAGCGCAAGCTTGGCGGCGGTCGGGTAGACGTCGTTGGTGCTCTGCCCCTTGTTGACATGGTCCAGCGGATGCACCACGGCGTAGTCGCCCCGCGGACGGCCCAGGTGTTCCAGTGCCCGGTTGGCGATGACCTCGTTCGCGTTCATGTTGGTGGAGGTGCCGGCCCCACCCTGGAACACGTCCACGATGAACTCGCGGTGGAACTTGCCCGACCGAATCTCTTCACAGGCCAAGGTGATGGCGCCAGCCGTGGCTTCGTCGAGAAGACCCAGCTCGAGGTTCGCCTGAGCCGCCGCCTGCTTGACGCAGGCGAGGGCGACGATCAGATCGGGATACGTCGAGATGGGGGTGCCACTGATGGGAAAGTTCTCGGCGGCGCGAAGGGTGTGCACCCCGTAGTAGGCGGACACCGGAACATGCCGGTCGCCGAGGAGATCGTGCTCGAGTCGTTGCCCAGGGACCATGGCCCGGATAATATATCCATTAACCATGTCGTCAACGACTTCCGCTCCGGCGTCCGCCCCGCGTGCCGTGCCGTCAGGCAGGCAGCTCGTCCGCGTCCGGAACCAGGTGCTGGAGCTTGTCGCTGACCCGGCGCAGATGGTTTTCGAGCCATGCCCGACCACCGGGAGCGTCCCTCTTCCGGACGAAACCGAGGAGCCCGAAGTGCCCGGTGGCGCCCTCGTCCACGCGCTGGAGGAGCAGGTAGCGACCCACGGAGTCCCGAAGCTGTTCGACGAGCGCTTCCGCGCGCGGCCTGCCCGCCACCGCATAGAGCTCGTGATAGAACGTCCGGCGCGCAGTGAAACGCTCGGCCAGTTCCTCGGTGCCCTCCAGCCGGGCAGCCAGAACGTCGAGCCGTTCCAGGTCAGCGTCCGTGAGGCGCGCGATCGCCCGCTCGAGCAGGTAGGCCTCCAGCAGGATCCGCATCTCGTAGAGCTCGGCGATCTCCTCCCGGCGGAGCGCAGCGACGATCGCGCCGCGATGGGGACGGATGTCGAGGAGCCCTTCGGCCTCCAGCGGTCGGAGGCTGGCGCGGACCGGCATCCGGCTCACGCCCAGCGCGGCGGCGATCTCGTCCTGGGGCAACCGCTCCCCCGGACGGAAGACCCCGCGCAGGATGGCTTGGCGAATGAACGACTCGGTCATTCCCTCCACGGTGTGGAACGACCCGCGGATGTCCCTGGCGACCTCTTGGAGCTCGTCCAGCCGCTCCTGTTTGGCCTTCGGCATTCTTTGTCCTCGTCGTTCGTCGGCGTCTGTATCCAGTATGCAGGTTGTGGGGGGTCCAACAGGGGCCGTGAACGCCGGCTCCTCGAAATGGGTAAGCCGCCCAGTTCCCCGTCGCCGGATAACGACGTCGTCCCAGCAGACCCGACGGCACCGGACGGGGGGCGACGACTGTCACGCGGGGCCGCGAGCCGTTGCCACGGCGACCCGGGGTGCTGCGGGCCGCACCGCGCAGAAATCCCCGGACACTTCTCGACCGGCGATCAGCTCTTTCCGCCCACGGTTTCAGATCAGGCTGTCGACGATGATCGCGACCGACAACAGCGCCAGGTACGAGATCGAGACGTGGAACAGCTGCATGGGCTTCATGTCGGCGTCCCGCCGGATGCGGTGCAGCAGCCGGTGCGCCTCGACCACGAACCACAGGCCCAAGCCCGCCGCGGCCGCCGTGTAGATCCAGCCGATCCCGTAGTCGGCGCCCACCGGCCAGAGGCTCAGGGACACCGCGACGGTCAGCCACGTCCAGGCGACGGTCTGCCGTCCCACCGACCGGGGGCTCGCGACGACCGGGAGCATCGGGACGTCGGCCCGCGCGTAGTCGTCGCGGAAGCGCATGGCCAGCGCCCAGAAGTGCGGGAGCTGCCAGCAGAACACGACGCCGAAGAAGACGATCGCCGGCCAGTCCAGCGAACCGGTGACGGCGGCCCAGCCGATGAGCACCGGCGCCGCGCCGGGCACGCCACCGAACAGGGTGCTGTGCCGGGTGTGCCGCTTGAGCACCACGGTGTAGAGGACCGCGTAGTAGAAGATCGCGCCGGCGGCGAGCGCCGCGGCGAGGGCGGTCGTGGTGACGGCGAGCACGACGATCGAGACGACGGTCAGGACGCTCCCGAAGACCAGCGCGCCCCGGGGGCTCACCTGCCCCGTGACCAGCGGCCGCCGCTGGGTGCGGTGCATCAGCTTGTCGATGTCGCGGTCGTAGTAACAGTTGAAGACGTTGGCCGCGCCCGCGGCGAGCGTGCCGCCGACCAGCGTCGACAGCAGCAGGCTCCAAGTGGGCCATCCGCGCGCGGCCAGCATCATCGCCGGCACAGTCGTCACCAGCAGCAGTTCGATGATCCGCGGCTTGGTCAGAGCGAGGTACGCGCCGACTCGGGCGCGCACCGCCGAGGGCAGCCGGCGGGCAGGGGCGGCGGCGCGCTCGGACAACGCGGTCACGAGGTGGCCTTCGCCGGCGATTCGGACAGCACAAGGCCCCTTCGAGCCGGGAACGGGAACGGGCGCCACTGTAGCCCGCGCCCCCTCCCCCACGGCGGGCGCAGCGCGAGGCCGGATGACTAGGCTTGATCCCGTTGATGCCGCGCATGCAGCGGGTAGAGGCGCCGGCGACGACTTCAGTGCGCACCCGGCCCGAGGGTGGAACGACCCGGGTGCAGCGCCCGGCCGAACAGCATGGCCTAGACGAGGGAGCACCGACCACATGGGAACGCAGAGCACCGGGGCCGAAGCCCCGGCCGAAGCCGCCAGCGACGCCCCCACGGGCAATCCCGCCCAGCCGCGGCCCACCCTGCCGGACGGCTTCGGCGACCTCGACCGCCGGGCAATCGACACCGCCCGCGTCCTGGCCATGGACTCCGTCCAGAAGGTCGGCAACGGCCACCCGGGCACGGCGATGAGCATGGCGCCGACCGCGTACCTGCTCTTCCAGAAGTGGCTCACGCACGATCCCAGCGACCCGCACTGGGTGGGTCGCGACCGCTTCGTGCTGTCGATGGGCCACTCGAGCCTCACCCTCTACGTACAGCTCTACCTCTCGGGGTACGGCCTGGAGCTGGCGGACCTGCAGGCGCTGCGCACCTGGGGCTCCCTGACCCCGGGCCACCCCGAGGTCCACCACACCAAGGGCGTCGAGACGACGACCGGGCCGCTGGGCCAGGGCGTCGGCAACGCGGTCGGCATGGCGATGGCTGCCCGCCGTGAGCGAGGCATGTTCGACCCCGACGCCGCCGAGGGCGAGAGCCTCTTCGACCACACCATCTGGTGCTTCGCATCCGACGGCGACCTGGAAGAGGGCGTCAGCGGCGAGGCCTCCTCGATCGCCGGCACGCAGCAGCTGGGCAACCTGGTGCTGGTCTACGACGACAACCACATCTCGATCGAGGACGACACGAACGTCGCCTTCACCGAGGACGTCGGCAAGCGTTACGAGGCCTACGGCTGGCACGTGCTGCATGTCGAGGACGGCGAGGACCTCGCCGCCCTCGACGCCGCGTTCGCCGCCGCCAAGGCCGAGACCGGCCGCCCCTCGATCATCGTGCTGCGCACGATCATCGGCTGGCCGGCGCCGAACAAGCAGAACACCGGCGCCGCGCATGGCTCCGCCCTGGGCGACGACGAGGTGCGGGCCACGAAGAAGGTCCTCGGCTTCGACCCGGAGCAGACCTTCGAGGTCACCGACGAGGTCATCGGGCACACCCGCAAGGTGGTCGACCGCGGCCAGGAGGCGCACGCCGCGTGGCAGCAGCGCTTCGACGCCTGGGCCTCGACGAACCCCGAGCGCGCCGCCCTCCTGGAGCGGATGTCGACGCGCACGCTGCCTGAGGGCTGGGCGGACGGCCTGCCGTCCTGGCCGGCCGACGCCACGGGCGTGGCCACCCGGAAGGCCTCCGGCGAGGTGCTCGCCGCGCTCTACCCGGTGCTCCCCGAGCTGTGGGGCGGCTCGGCCGACCTGGCCGAGAGCAACAACACCGCCGTCAAGGGCGAACCGTCGTTCCTCCCGGCCAACCGGCAGACGAAGATGTGGTCCGGCGGCCCGTACGGCCGCACCCTTCACTTCGGCGTCCGTGAGCACGCGATGGGCGCGATCATGAACGGGATCACCCTGCACGGCGGCACCCGCGTCTACGGCGGCACGTTCCTCACCTTCTCCGACTACATGCGCGGTGCCGTGCGCCTGGCCGCGATCATGAAACTGCCGGTGACCTACGTCTGGACCCACGACTCGATCGGCCTGGGCGAGGACGGCCCGACCCACCAGCCGATCGAGCACTTCGCCGCACTGCGCGCGATCCCGGGCCTGGACTTCGTCCGGCCGGCCGACGCGAACGAGACGGCGATCGCCTGGCGGACCATCCTCGAGCACACCGACCGCCCCGCCGGCCTCGCGCTCTCGCGGCAGAACCTGCCCACGTTCGACCGCGAGCAGTTCGGGTCGGCCGAGGGCGTGTCCCGCGGCGGGTACGTGCTCGCCGAGGCCTCCGGTGGCACGCCGGAGGTGATCCTCATGGGCACCGGCTCCGAGGTGCAGATCGCGGTGGCCGCCCGTGAGGCGCTGGAGGCCGACGGCGTGCCGACGCGCGTCGTCTCCTTCCCGTGCCTCGAATGGTTCTCCGAGCAGGACCAGGCCTACCGCGACGAGGTGCTGCCGCCGTCGGTGCGGGCCCGGGTGAGCGTCGAGGCGGGCGTGCCGATGGGATGGCGCGAGTACGTCGGCGACGCCGGCCGGATCGTCGGGCTCGACCACTTCGGTGCCAGCGCGGCCTACACCGTCCTCTACGAGGAGTTCGGGCTCACCCAGGAGGCCGTGGTCGCAGCCGCGCGCGCGAGCCTCCAGGCGGCCTCCTCCGATGCCGGCCCCACCGCGGGCACCGACACCGTGGGCGCGCAGCAGAACCCGACGGGCGACAAATGAACGACCCCGCTGCCCCCGCCGCTCGCATGCTCGCGACGGGCCCCTGCAGCGGAGCCACTACTCCATCGAGAAGGGCCTGACATGGCACAGAACGAGAAGCTGGCCGAGCTGTCGGAAGCCGGGGTCGCCGTCTGGCTCGACGACCTGTCCCGCGACCGCATTCGCAGCGGCAACCTGCAGTCGCTCGTCGACGAGCACTCGGTCGTCGGCGTGACCACCAACCCCACCATCTTCGCCGCGGCCATCAGCGGATCGAAGTCCTACGACGACCAGTTGCACGCGCTTGCCGTCCGGTCGGTGAGCGTGGAGGAGGCCCTGCGCACCATCACCGCCGCGGATGTCCGGGACGCCTGCGACCTCCTGGCGCCCGTGGCGGAGATGTCCCCCGGTGACGGCCGGGTTTCCCTGGAGGTCGCCCCGGGGCTGGCGCACGACACCGATGCCACCGCCGCGGAGGCCGGGCACCTGTGGTGGCTGGTCGACCGGCCGAACCTCTTCATCAAGATTCCCGCGACGGAGGCCGGCCTGCCGGCGATCTCCGAGACGATCGCCAACGGGATCAGCGTCAACGTCACGCTGATCTTCAGCCTCGAGCGGTACCGGGCGGTGATGGACGCCTACCTCGCGGGCCTGGAGAAGCGGGTGGCGGAAGGCGGCTCGCTGGAGGGCATCGCCTCGGTCGCCTCGTTCTTCGTCTCGCGCGTCGACACCGAGATCGACAAGCGGCTGGACAAGGCCGGCGCTGACCCCTCACTCCAGGGGAAGGCCGGCGTCGCCAACGCTCAGCTGGCCTACCAGGCGTACGAGGAGGTCTTCTCCTCCGACCGGTGGCGGGCCCTGGAGGCGCAGGGTGCGGTGCCGCAACGGCCGCTGTGGGCTTCGACGGGTGTCAAGAACCCGGAGTACTCCGACACCATGTACATCAGCGAGCTGATCGCGCCCGGCACGGTCAACACGATGCCGGAGAAGACGATGATGGCCTACGCCGACCACGGGGCGCCGGGCACGCCGATCCAGAAGTCCTACGACGAGGCCGCCGCCGCCATGCAGGCGATCAGCGACGCCGGCGTCGACCTCGACGACGTCTTCCGTCTGCTCGAGGAGGAGGCCGTACAGAAGTTCGTCGACTCCTGGGACGAGCTGACCGAATCGGTGCGTACGGAGCTCGAGGACAAGAAGTAGTCCAAGGACCCCCTGCCCTCACGGCTTCCAGGACGGATCATGATCACCAACCCGCTGCGGGACCCGCGGGACCGTCGCCTTCCCCGGGTCCCCGAGCCCTGCGCCCTCGTGGTCTTCGGCATCACCGGCGACCTCGCCCGCAAGAAGCTGCTCCCGGCGGTCTATGACCTGGCCAACCGGGGGCTGCTGCCGACGAACTTCGCGCTGCTCGGGTTCGCCCGTCGCGACTGGGGCGACAGCGAGTTCGCGGAGATCTCACGGGAGGCCGCACGGGAGCACGCCCGGACTCCGTGGCGCGAGGAGGTGTGGGAGCAGCTGGCGGCCGACATCACCTTCGTCCAGGGGTCGTTCGACGACGACAACGCCTTCGACCAGCTCGCCGCCACCCTCGGCCAGCTGGAGGGGAGTCACGGCATCGGTGGCAACGCCGCGTTCTACCTCTCCATCCCGCCGGCGATGTTCCCGACGGTGCTCAAGCAGATGCAGCGCACCGGCATGGCCGAGAGCACGCCGGAACGTTGGCGGCGGGTCGTCGTCGAGAAGCCGTTCGGTGAGGACCTGCCCTCCAGCCGCGAGCTGAACGAGCTCGTCGACTCGGTGTTCAGCGCCGACGACGTCTTCCGGATCGACCACTATCTGGGTAAGGAGACCGTCCAGAACCTGTTGGCGCTCCGGTTCGCCAACACCCTTTTCGAGCCGATCTGGAACGGGCACCACGTCGACTCGGTGCAGATCACGATGGCCGAGGACGTCGGCATCGGCGGCCGGGCCGGGTTCTACGAGAAGACGGGCGCGGCCCGCGACGTGCTGCAGAACCACCTGCTGCAACTGCTCGCCCTGACGGCGATGGAGGAGCCGGTCGAGTTCTCCGCCGAGGAGATCCGGACGGAGAAGCTCAAGGTGCTCCGCGCGATCTCGCTGCCCGAGGATCTGCGCACCTTCGCCGTCCGGGGGCAGTACGAGCAGGGCTGGCTGGCCGGGCAGCGGGTCAAGGGCTACCGGCAGGAGGAAGGCGTGGCGGAGGACTCCACGACCGAGACCTTCGCCGCCGTCCGACTCGGCGTCGAGACCCGTCGCTGGGCCGGTGTCCCGTTCTACCTGCGCACCGGAAAGCGCCTGCCCCGCCGGGTCACCGAGATCGCGCTGGTGTTCAAGCGCGCCCCGCACCTGCCGTTCGCCGACACGGACACCGAGGAGCTGGGCAACAACCAGCTCGTCGTCCGGGTCCAGCCCGACGAGGGGGTCACCCTCAAGTTTGGGTCGAAGGTTCCCGGCAGCGTGATGGAGGTCCGCGACGTGTCGATGGACTTCCTCTACGGCGAACAGTTCACCGAGTCGAGCCCGGAGGCCTACGAGCGGCTGCTGCTCGACGTCCTGCTGGGCGACGCGACGCTGTTCCCGCGCAACGCCGAGGTGGAGGCGTCCTGGGCGGTGATCGACCCGCTCGAGGAGTTCTGGTCGGGTACCAGCCCGCACCCGTACCGGGCCGGCGAATGGGGTCCGCGCGCGGCGGAGGAGATGCTGTTCTCCGAAGACCGGCGGTGGCGACGTCCGTGACCCCCGCCGCTGCACGTCCCACGATCGAGGAGAACCCGTGACCGAGCTTGCGAGGGCAGGCAAGAACAGAGCCCCACTGGGTATCGCGTCGACGAGCGTCAGCGAGGAGTTGAGATGACCACCCTGTGGGATACCACGGGCTCCGCCGTCGTCAAGGAGCTGGCCGCGCAACGGCGCACCGGCGGCGCGGTGCTGTCGGGCGTCGCGCTCACCCTCGTCGTCGTCGCGGACGAGAGCCGGGTCGCCGACGCCGAGGAAGCCGCCACCCACGCGGCCGAGGCGCACCCCTGCCGCGTGTTGGTCGTGGTCCGCCGGCAGATCGATGCCCCGACCCCTCGGCTCGATGCCGAGGTCCTCATCGGCGGCCGACTGGGCCCCGGCGAGGCGGTCGTCATGCGGATGTATGGCCGGCTCGGCCTGCACGCCGAGTCGGTGGTTCTCCCCTTGCTCGCGGCGGACGCGCCCGTCGTCGCCTGGTGGCACGCCGCTCCCCCGGACCGGCTGGCGACCGATGCACTCGCCGTCTTCGCCGACCGCCGGATCACCGACAGCTCGATCGCCGAGGACTCCCTGGCGGCCCTGCGCACCCGCGCCGAGGACTACGCCCCCGGTGACACCGACCTGGCCTGGACCCGGTGCACGACGTGGCGATCGACCCTCGCGTCCTCCCTGGACTCGGTGTCGGGCCGCCGCGGCGAACCGGTCCGCGTACACGGCGGCCGGATCGAGGGCGACCCGAAGAACGCCAGCGCGCAGCTGCTGGCCGGCTGGCTCTCCTCCCGCGGCGGCTGCTCGATCACCGTGGCGGAGGGCGCACGCACACCCGGCCCGAGCGGCGTGCAGTCCGTCGTCCTCCAGCTGGATCAGGACGAAGAGGTCCGAGTCGAGGCCGACCGCCGTGGTGGCGCGGTCATCTCCCAGCCGTTCCGGCCGGACGCCAGCGTGGCGCTTCCCGAGCGTCCGCTGGGCGACCTGCTCAGCGAGGAGCTCCGGCGGCTCGACGACGACGAGCCCTACAGCGACGCGCTGGAGGCGGCGACCCGAGTGACGGGGCTCGCCGACCACTCGCCCGTGCGCGAGCACGTCTGGTTCGACCCGGCGGAGGCCGACGGGGACGACCCCCCTGTCCCGGGCCCTCGTCGCCGCGCCGCGGCCGTCAAGGCGGCAAGCTCGTGAGCCTCCCGCCCGGCGACCAGGTCGCCGCTGCACTCGCCCGCGAGGGCGTTCCCACGCCCGAGGTGGTGATCGAGCCGGACGCCGAGACGCTGGCCCGTGCCGTCGCCGCAGCGCTGGTCGCGCGATTGTCGGCCGCCCAGGCGGTGCACGGCACCGCCTCGGTCGTGGTCACCGGCGGGGGGGTCGGGACGGCGGTGCTGGAGCACGTGGCGCGCCTCGCCGCCGAACCGGCCCGGGAAACCGTCGACTGGACGGCCGTGGACGTGTGGTGGGGCGACGAGCGGTTCGTGCCCGCGGCCGACGAGGAGCGGAACGAGAAGGGCGCGCGGACGGCACTGCTCGACCGGGTCGGCGTACCGGACGGGCGCATCCACGCGATGCCGCCGTCGGACGGCGAGTTCGCCGAGCCGGAGGACGCCGCCGCCTGGTATGCCGATCAGCTGGCCGCTGCCGCTCCGGAGGGCGCCCAGTTCCCGCGGATCGACGTCCTGCTGCTCGGCATGGGCCCCGAAGGGCACGTGGCGTCCATCTTCCCGGAGTCTCCGGCCGTCTCCGACCGGCGGCCGGTCGTCGCCGTCCGCGACTGTCCCAAGCCTCCGCCGACCCGGGTGAGCCTCGGTTTCGCCGCCATCAACTCGGCCGAGGAGGTCTGGCTGCTGGTCTCGGGGGAGGGCAAGGCCCCCGCCGTGGCGCAGGCGCTGTCCGGTGCCTCGCCGGAGGAGCTCCCGGCCGCCGGCGTGCACGGTCGCCGGGCCACCCGGTGGCTCCTGGACGTGGCCGCGGCGAGTTGCCTGCCGGAGGCGCCGGACTGAGCCCTGCGACTCTGGTATCCGGACGGGGACGAGCGAACTCTTTCCGGTGGCGCGGGTTTGTCGCCCGCGCCACCGGAGGATCTCATCAGGCAGGAGCCCGTCCCGTGACCACCAGCGATCTCCGTGACACGACCGGTACCGATGCACTCCCACGACCCCGCGCGGCGGCGGATGACGCGGCGGCGAGTGATGGTGCCGCCCCTGAGGCCGTCGCCGTGGCGCCGCACTTCCCGTGGCCGGAGCCGTGGCACTTCTCCCGGGCCGCCCGTCCCCGTACGGAGTTCTGGGACGTCAGGACCGCCAGCTGGCGCTCGCGCGGCCCGGTGGCGTAGGCGCGCCGGCGGTTTGAGCCGGGGCTCAGGCCCCGCGGCGGCCGCGCAGGCGGGTGAGCGCCTCCTCGAGAAGGGCGTCGCCGTCGGCGTCGGAGCGACGTTCGCGGACGTAGGCCAGGTGTGTCTTGTACGGCTCCGTACGCGGCGCAGCCGGCGGATTGGCCTGGTCCTGCCCGGCCGGGAGCCCGCAGCGGGGGCAGTCCCACAGATCCGGGATGTCGGCCTCCGAGGCGAAGGCGACACGGGTGTCGTGGCCGTTGGCGCACCAGAACGGGATCCGGCGCCGCGGCGCGGACTCGCCGCGCTCGGCTTCGCCCATCGGACCTGCTCCGACCCGCGTGCCGCGTATCGCGTTTCCACCAGCCACGAGCGCCCTCTTCTCGGTCCCGGGTGCGTGCTTGATCACCGCGGGGGCAGTCTATGGCCTGCCGCGGCAAACTCCGGTCACGTTTTTCGATCGGATTCCGGTCGCGCCGCGTCGGGGCGGGCAGCCCCGGAAGGGGCTCAGCCCCCGACCTTCACCAGTATCCCGAGAGTGATGATGCAGACCGTCCAGATGAGGGCGGTGAAGACGGTGAGCCGGTTGAGGTTCTTCTCCACGACCGAGGACCCGGACAGCGACGACGACACCCCGCCACCGAACATCGACGACAGACCGCCGCCCTTGCCCCGGTGCAGCAGGATCAGCACGATGAGGAGCGAGCTGGAGAGCACCAGCAGCACGTTGAGGACCAGCTCGATCATGGGACGAGCCTAACCGATGCTCATCGCACGCCGGCCGTGGCGAGGTCGTAGCCGCTGTAGGGCTGCATCACCAGTCCGTTGCGCAACCGCTGTCCAGCGACCAACTGCACCCGCGTCTCCGCGAGGGGCAGGTACGCCGACGTCCTTTTCGCCGCGGTGGCCACCTCCCGCCATGCGGCCTGGGCGGCCCCCGCGTCGCCGGCAGCCCGAGCCGCGTCGATGGCCTTGTTGATCGCCGGCGCGTCCAGGCCCGCGTAATTGGTGTTCCCGACCGACCGGATGCTGCGGCCGTCGACGAGCGGCACCAGGAACGACGACGGGGTCGGGAAGTCCGGCGTCCAGGTGGCCAGCACGAGGCCGTAACCGTTCTTGGTCACGTTCCCCGGATCGCCGACGTCGGTCGCGTAGAACGTCGCCGCGTCCAGGGGGCGGACGTCGGCCCGGATCCCCACCTCGGCGAGCTGGTCGGCGATTCCCTGGGCGAGCCCCACCGAGGCCGGCGCGTCGGCGACGGCGAGCACGGTGCTGAAGCCATCCGGCTTCCCGCACGCCTGCAGCGACGCGCGCGCCGCGGCCGGATCGGCGCGGGGGTCGGATTCCTTCGGGCCACCGGGGAGCGCCCGCGGCCACAGCTGCGACGTGCGCACGGCCACCCCGGCGCCGCCCAGCAGCTGCTGCAGCGCCTTCCGGTCGATGGCGGCGCCGACCGCGGCGCGGCAGTCGGCGTTGTCCATCGGGGCGACGTCGGTCGGCAGCGCGAGCAGGCGGACCGCGCCGGAAGTCATCTCGTCGACCCGGTCGCGCAGCGCTTCGCCGTCGTCCCCGGTCAGGCGGGCCGTGGTCGCCGGCTGGACGCCGGTTCCGGAGAGGTCGATGTCGGCCGAGCCGGCCAGGATCGCCTGGTCGCGCTCGACCCCGGTCAGCCCGGTGCGCACGACCACCCGGTCGGCCAGCGCGGTGCGGACCGCGTCGGTCTTTTCGTCCCACTCGGGATTGCGCTCCAGCACGATCCCGGTGGCCCGGTCGATGGAGGTGATCGCATAGGGCCCCGACGAGATCGGGTCCCTGCCGTACGCGGCGCCGGTGTCTGCCTCGGCGGGCACGGGGCTGCTGGACGGCAGTGCCATCACGAAGCGGAAGTCCGGCTGGGCCGCACGGAGCGTGAAGACGATCGTCCGGTCGTCCGGTGTCGCGATGGCAGCGAGGCCCAGCTTGTCGGTCGCCTCGTCCCGGTACGGGCCGGCGTAGGGGTTGCCGGGGTCGTCCAGCAGGTCGACCACGTACGTGGGCCCACCGACGACGACGTCGGAGGCGAAGGACCGCTCGATCCCGTACTTCACGTCGCGCGAGGTGATCGGCCGGCCGTTCTCGAACCGCACGCCCTCGCGCAGCGTGAACGTCCAGCTCAGCCCGTCCTCCGACACCGTGCCGAGGTCCGTCGCGAGGTCCGGGACGAGCTCGCCGGTCGAACCGGGCTCGGAGGAGTAGGTGACCAGCGTGCGGGTGTAGAGCCGCATCAGGTTCCACACGCCGGGCAGGTAGGACCGCTGCGGGTCCAGGCTGTCGATCTCCGGTGAGACCACGCGAAGCGTGCCGCCGGTCTGCGTCGACGGGGACCGGACGCCTTCCACACCGGCGTCCGCGGCGTCCTCGAGCACCGGCACGTCGACCCGCCCACTGCTGCCACTGCAACTGACCGAGATGGCCACCACGAGGACGACGACGGCGGCGACGGCCAGGACGCGGCGGCGAGGCCAGCCACGGGCCCAGGTGGGCAGCCGGGAACCGAGCCGTTCCAGGGTCTTCTCCACTGCCTGGTGTTCCGCCCCCACCTTGTGTCCGGCCGGCGGGCAGCGGGTTCAGCTGCCGCCGGCTGCTACCCGACAGATCTGCGCGAATTCGTCGGCGTCCAGGCTGGCTCCACCGACGAGCGCCCCGTCGACGTCCGCCCCGGCCATGATCCCGGCCGTGTTCGCGGCCTTCACCGACCCACCGTAAAGAATACGGACGATTCCGGCCGTCTCCGGTCCGAACCGCTCGGCGAGCCGCGACCGGATCGCGCCGCAGACCTCCTGCGCGTCCTCGGGCGTGGCGACCTCGCCGGTGCCGATGGCCCAGACCGGCTCGTAGGCGACCACGACGGTGGCCACCTGCTCCGTGCTGAGGTCATTGAGGGCGGCGTCGAGCTGGTCGATGCAGTGCGCGACGTGCTTACCCGCCCTGCGCACCTCGAGCCCCTCCCCCACGCAGACGATCGGCGTCAGCCCGTGGCGCAGCGCCGCCCGCGTCTTCGCCGACACCACCGCGTCCTCCTCGGCGTGCAGCGCTCGTCGCTCCGAGTGGCCGACGACGACGAACCGGCACGCCAGCGCGGCCAGCATGCCGCCGCTGATCTCACCGGTGTAGGCGCCTGAGTCCTGGGCGGAGAGGTCCTGGGCGCCGAAGCCGATGTCGAGCTTGTCGCCGGTGACCAGCGTCTGCACGCTGCGCAGCGCCGTGAACGGCGGGAGGACGACGACCTCGACCGCCTCGAGCTCGGGCTCCTTGAGCGAGAACACGATCTTCTGGACCAGCCCGATCGCGTCCAGGTGCGTCATGTGCATCTTCCAGTTGCCGGCGATCAGCGGTCGCCGGCCTTCCCGGGGCGCGGACGTGCGGCTCTTGCGTGCCATGGCCGTTCAGCTCCCCGATCGATCGTCGAGCACCGTCAGGCCGGGGAGCTCCCGGCCCTCGAGGTACTCCAGGGACGCGCCGCCACCTGTGCTGATGTGGCCGTAGGCGTCCTCGTCCAGCCCGAGCTGCCGGACCGCGGCGGCCGAGTCGCCGCCGCCGACCACGGAGAGCCCCTCGACGGCGGACACCGCCTCGGCGACGCCGCGCGTGCCGGCGGCGAAGGGCGCCAGCTCGAAGACGCCCATCGGGCCGTTCCAGAAGACCGTCCGCGCGTCGACGAGCTCGGCGGTGAACAGGTCCACGGTCAGGGGGCCGATGTCCAGCCCCATGAGGTCGTCGGGGATGGCGTCGGCGGGCGTCAGACTGGTCTCGGCGTCGGCGGCGAACCGGTCGGCGCAGAGGATGTCGACCGGGAGCACGATCCGGCCACCGGCTTCGGCCAGCAACCGGCGGCAGGTGTCGACCTGGTCGGCCTCCAGCAGCGAACTGCCGACGCCGTGGTCCTGGGCGGCGAGGAAGGTGAAGCACATGCCGCCGCCGACCAGCAGCCGGTCGACCTTGGGCAGCAGTGCCTCGATGACGGCCAGCTTGTCGCTCACCTTCGAGCCACCCAGGACGACCACGTACGGACGGTCCGGGTCGGTCGACAGCCGGGTGAGGACGTCGAGCTCCCGGGCGACCAGCCGGCCGGCGTAGTGCGGCAGCCGCAGGGCGACGTCGAACACCGACGCGTGCTTGCGGTGCACGGCGCCGAACGCGTCGTCGACGTACACGTCGGCCAGCCCGGCCAGCCGGTCGGCCAGCGCACCCCGCTCGGCGTCGTCCTTGGACGTCTCGGCCGCCTCGAAACGGACGTTCTGCAGCAGTAGTACGTCGCCGTTCCCCAGCGCCGCGGCCTTCGCCGCCGCGTCCTGCCCCGCGACGTCGGCCGCCAGCGGAACGGTCGTGCCGAGCAGTTCCCCCAGCCGCGCCGCGACCGGGGCGAGGGAGAACTGCGGGTCGGGCGTGCCCTTGGGGCGGCCGAGGTGCGCAGCGACGATCACCCGGGCGCCGGCGTCCCGGAGGGCCTGCACGGTGGGCAGGCTCGCCCGGATCCGGCCGTCGTCGGTGATCTCGCCGGTGCCCTTGTGCAGCGGGACGTTCAGGTCGGAGCGTACGAGCACACGCCGGCCCGAGACGCCCTCGGTGAGGAGGTCGTCGAGGGAGCGCATCAGAGCGACTTGCCGACCAGGGTGGTGAGGTCGACCAGGCGGTTGGAGTAGCCCCACTCGTTGTCGTACCAGCCCAGGACCTTGACCATCGGGCCGAAGACCTTCGTCAGCTGCGCGTCGTAGATGCAGGACGAAGGGTCGGTGACGATGTCGGAGGAGACGATCGGGGCGTCGGTGTACTTCAGGTACTTGCCCAGCGGACCCGCGGCAGCCTCACGGTAGGCGGCGTCGATGTCGGCGGCGGAGGCCTCACGCGCCACCTGGACGGTGAGGTCGGTGGCCGAGCCGGTCGGCACGGGCACGCGGATGGCGTAGCCGTCGAGCTTGCCCTTGAGCTCGGGCAGCACCAGGCCGATCGCCTTGGCGGCGCCGGTCGAGGTCGGCACCATGTTGAGGGCGGCCGCGCGGGCGCGCCGGAGGTCCTGGTGCGGGCCGTCGTGCAGGTTCTGGTCGGCGGTGTAGGCGTGGATCGTGGTCATCAGGCCACGCTCGATGCCGAAGGCGTCGTGGAGGACCTTCGCCAGCGGCGCAAGGCAGTTGGTCGTGCACGACGCGTTGCTGATGATCGTCTGCGAGCCGTCGTACAGGTCGTCGTTCACACCCATGACGATGGTGATGTCGTCGTCGGTGGCGGGGGCCGAGATGATGACCTTCTTGGCGCCACCCACATCGACGTGCTTGCGGGCGTCGGCTGCCTTGGTGAAGAAGCCGGTCGACTCGACGACGACGTCCACGCCGAGGTCGCCCCACGGCAGGCCGGCCGGGTCGCGCTCGGAGAGCACCTTGATGCTGGCCCCGCCGACCTTGATGCCCTCACCGTCGGCCGCGACGTCCTCCGACAGGACGCCCAGGACGCTGTCGTACTTGAGCAGGTGGGCGAGTACCGCGGGGCTGGTGAGGTCGTTGACCGCCACGATCTCGATGTCCTGGCCGCTGGCTGCCGCCGCCCGCCAGAAGTTCCGACCGATTCGGCCGAATCCGTTGATGCCTACCCGGACCGTCACTGCAGCCTCCACGTCGCGTCGGGGGCCGCACGCATCGCGCGGCCACGCTCGGGGAGACCCTATCGGTAGGAGGACCCCGCCCTCCCCACCCCTCGCAAGCTCGGGGCGGTGCCCCGGACGGGGCCAAAGCCTGGAGGGCGGCGGCTACTGGGCGAGCATGTCGTCGGTGACGACGGACTCGGTGTCCGGGATGCCGAGGTCCTTGGCCCGCTTGTCGGCCATGGCCAGGAGTCGCCGTATGCGGCCGGCCACCGCGTCCTTGGTCATCGGCGGGTCGGCCCGCTGGCCGAGCTCCTCGAGCGAGGCCTGGCCGAACTCGAGCCGCAGCCGGCCGGCGACCAGCAGGTGCTCCGGCGCGTCGTTGGCCAGGATCTCCAGCGCCCGCTCGACACGGGCGCTGGCCGCGACGGCCGCCCGGGCGGACCGGCGCAGGTTCGCGTCGTCGAAGTTGGCCAGCCGGTTGGCCGTCGCCCGGACCTCGCGGCGCATCCGGCGTTCCTCCCACGCCAGGACGGCGTCGTGCGCGCCCATGCGGGTCAGTAGCGCGCTGATCGCGTCGCCGTCCCGAATGACGACCCGATCGGCCCCCCGCACCTCGCGCGCCTTCGCCGGGATGCCGAGCCGGCGGGCCGCGCCCACCAGCGCCATGGCCGCCTCCGGGCCGGGACAGGTCACCTCCAGCGAGGAGGACCGCCCGGGCTCGGTCAGCGATCCGTGGGCGAGGAAGGCGCCCCGCCAGGCTGCCTCCGCGTCGCTGATGCCCCCGGAGACCACCGACGGCGGCAGCCCGCGGACCGGACGCCCCCGCTGGTCGACCAGCCCCGTCTGACGGGCCAGCCCCTCACCGTGCTTGGCGATCCGCACGAGGTAGCGCACGCCGCGGCGGATGTTGCCGCCGGCCAGCACGCTCACCCCGCTCGTGTAGCCGTAGACCTCGCTGATGTCCCGTCGCAGCCGCCGGGCCACCGAGCCGGTGTCGAGCTCGGCCTCGATGACCACCCGCCCACCGACGATGTGCAGGCCACCGGAGAAGCGCAACAGCGCCGTGACCTCCGCCTTCCGCTCGGAGGTCTTCGTGCACTCCACCCGGGAGAGCTCGTCCTTGACCATTGCGGTCATCGCCATGTGCGGCGTCCCCTTCCCCCTCGTGCCGACCGCGTCCGCCTGACCACTGTCGCCGCCAGTTCCGGTACCCGGTCGAACTTCCCTACGTTCACCGCACCCCGACCACGGAGGCCAGGGCGGCGGCGAGCCGCAACGGATCGTGCCGTGGCGAGCCATCGAGTTCGGCAACCGGAGCCAGAACCAGCTCTGCACCGCACTCGCGCACCGCAGACAGGAGACCATGCCGGTCAACAACCGAATCAGCATCAGCGATCACGGTGTGCAACGCCACTCCGCCGAGGTGTGCCTGCAGAACACTCAGGTGTTCTTCCGGCGAGAACCCGTCGGTCTCCCCCGGCTGCGGCTCCAGATTGAGCACCACGACCACCCTGGCCTGCGCGGCAGCGAGCGCCGCCCGCAGTTGCGGCACGAGCAAGTGTGGCAGGACCGAGGTGTACCAGGAGCCCGGGCCCAGCGAGATCACGTCGGCCGCGGCGATGGCCTCCAGGACGGCGGAGCAGACCGGCGGGTCGACCGGTGAGAGGCGAATCTCTCTCACGCGCCCCGGGGTGCTGGCGATCGCCACCTGTCCCCGGATCGTGCGGACGCGTGCCGGGTCGTCCGGGTCCGTGCTCTCCACCCGGGCGACGAGGTCCAGCGGGACGTCGGCCATCGGCAGAACGCGGCCGCAGGCACCCAGCAGCTCGCCGAGGGTGTCCAGGGCCCGCACGGTGTCCCCGCCGTGGATCTCCACCAGGCCGGTGAGCACCAGGTTGCCCACCGGGTGCCCGGCCAGGACGCCGGAGCCGCCCAGGCGGTGCTGAAGCAGCTCCGCGACCCTGCGGGTGCGCTCGTCCTCACCGGCCAGTGCGGTCAGCGCCATGCGGAGGTCGCCGGGCGGCAGCACCGGCATCTCGCGCCGGATTCGGCCCGAGGACCCGCCGTCGTCCGCGACGGTGACCACGGCGGTCAGGTCGGCCGTGATCCGCCGCCAGGCGCCGAGCGCCGCCGCGAGCCCGTGGCCGCCACCGAACGCGACCACCCGGGGCGGTCGCGCCCCGACGGTTCCCGGCGCCACTACTCGCGGCCCAGGTCGCGGTGGCGGGCGACAGCGTCGATGCCCTCCCCCACCAGACGGCGGGCGAACTCCTCGGCGATCGCGACGCTGCGGTGCTTTCCGCCCGTGCAGCCCACCGCCAGGGTCAGGTAGCGCTTGCCCTCCCGCCGGTAACCAGGGATGAGCAGCCGCAACACGTCGGTGTACCGGTCGAGGAACTCGGTGGCGTCGTCCTGGCCGAGGACGTAGTCGCGCACGTCGGGGTCCTGCCCGGTGTGCGACCGCAGTTCGGGAATCCAGTGCGGGTTCGGGAGGAAGCGGGCGTCGACGACCAGGTCGGCGTCCAGGGGCAGGCCGTACTTGAACCCGAAGCTGAGCACGGTGGCGGTGAGCGGCGGGGCCTTGCCGTCGCGGAAGGCGTTCTCGAGCGTGGCGCGCAGCTGGTGCACGTTCAGGTCGCTGGTGTCCACCCACAGGTCGGCCTCGCCGGCGATGCCGGTCAGCAGCACGCGCTCGGCCTCGATGCCGTCGATGAGCCGGCCGGAGCCCTGCAGAGGGTGCTCCCGTCGGTTGGACTCGTAGCGCCGGATCAGGACGTCGTCGCGGGCGTGCACGTACACCAGACGAGGCCGGTGGCCGGCGTCGGCGAGCGTCTTCAGCGCCTCCTCCAGATCGCTGGAGAAGGCCCGGCTGCGGACGTCGACGACGGCGGCGAACCGTCGCAGGTCGCCGCGCGCGCCGAGTTCGACCATCGGCAGCAGCAGCCCCGGCGGCAGGTTGTCGACCACGAAGAAGCCGAGGTCCTCGAGGACCCGGCCGGCGCTGAGCTTTCCGGCACCCGAGAGTCCCGTGACGATCACGACCTCGAGTGGCGGCGTCTCCGTCGTCGTGGGATCCAGGGCAGGTGAGGTCGACGCGGAGAGGTCCGGCTCCGTCACGAGGCCACCCGCCCGACCTCGGCGGTCACACCGGCGTCCGGGCGTGGCGTACCCCGTTCGGCCTTGCCCTCCGGACCCGTCGCGGACTCCTCGGCCGGATGCACGTCGGTGGCGGCTTCTGGCGGGTCGGCCGCCTGTCGCTCCCCCGCCTCACCCGTCTCCGGCTGCGCGATCGCCGCCTGCACCGCCTCCGCCGTCCGGCGACCGATGCCGGGCACCTCCATCAATTCCTCGACCGTCGCGGCGCGCAGCCGCTTGAGCGATCCGAACTGCTTCATCAGTGCCTTCCGCCGCGTCGAACCCAGGCCGGGAACGTCGTCCAACAAGGAGACCAGCATGCTGGTCGACCGCTTCTGCCGGTGGTAGGCGATCGCGAACCGGTGAGCCTCGTCCCGCACCCGTTGCAGGAGGTACAGGGCCTCGGAGGTACGCGGCAGGATCACCGGGTCACTCTCGCCCGGGAGCCAGACCTCCTCCATCCGCTTGGCCAGACCGCAGACCGCGACGTCGACGACGCCGAGCTCGTCCAGAGACCGGCTGGCCGCCGCGACCTGGGGAGCGCCGCCGTCGACGACGAGAAGGTTCGGCGGGTAGGCGAACCGGCGGGGGCGCCCTTCCTCCGCGGCGATGCCCTGCCCGTCGCGGCGGTCGGCCTCGTCCCTGACGTGCCGGGCGAAGCGGCGGCGAACCACTTCGGCCATCGCGGCGGTGTCGTCGGTTCCGTGGGTGACGGAGAAGCGGCGGTAGTCGGACTTCTTCGCCAGCCCGTCCTCGAACACCACCATGCTGGCCACGACGTTGGTGCCCTGGACGTGTGAGACGTCGATGCACTCGATGCGCAGGGGGGCGTCGGGAAGCTCCAGGGCCTCTTGCAGCTCGGACAGCGCCAGCGACCGCGCCGTCAGGTCACTGGAGCGCTTCACCCGGTGGCGAGCGAACGCCTCCTTGGCGTTGCGCTCGACGGTCTCCATCAGGCTGCGCTTGTCGCCGCGCTGCGGCACTCTCAACGACACCCTGCCGCCGCGGAGCTCTTCGAGCAGCTCGGTGTAGGCGTCGGCGTCCTCGGGCAGCTCGGGCACGAGCACCTCGCGCGGCACCTGCTCCCCGGCCTCACCGACGCCGGTCTGCTCATCGACTCCCCCGTAGACCTGGAGCAGGAACTGCTCGACCAGCTCACCGGTCGAGACGTCCTCGACCTTGTCGACGATCCAGCCGCGTTGGCCGCGCACCCGCCCGCCACGGACGTGGAAGACCTGGACCGCGGCCTCCAGCTCGTCCTGGGCGAAGGCCACCACGTCCGCGTCCGTGCCGTCGCCCAGGACGACGGCCTGCTTCTCCATGGCGCGCTTGAGGGCGCCCAGGTCGTCACGCAGCCGGGCGGCCTTCTCGAACTCCAGTGCCTCGGAGGCCTCGGCCATCTCCCGCTCGAGGCGCCTGATCATCTGGTCGGTGCGGCCGGCCATGAAGTCACAGAAGCCGTCGACGATCTGCCGGTGCTCCTCGGCACTGACCCGGTCGACGCAGGGCGCGGCACACTTGCCGATGTAGCCGAGCAGGCAGGGCCGTCCGATCTGGCCGGCCCGCTTGAAGACGCCGTTGGAGCACGTGCGCGCCGGAAAGACCCGGGTCAGGGTGTCGAGGGTCTCGCGGATGGCCCAGGCGTGCGCGTACGGGCCGAAGTAACGCACCCCCTTGCGCTTGGGACCGCGCATCACCTGCAGCCGCGGGTACTCCTCGTTGAGGGTGACGGCGAGGCTCGGGTAGCTCTTGTCGTCGCGGTAGCGGACGTTGAACCGGGGGTCGAACTCCTTGATCCAGTTGTACTCGAGCTGGAGGGCCTCGACCTCGGTGCCCACAACGGTCCACTCGACGCTGTTGGCCGTCGTGACCATCTGCCGGGTACGTGGATGCAGCCCGGCGACGTCGGCGAAGTAGCTGTTCAGTCGCTGCCGGAGGCTCTTGGCCTTGCCGACGTAGATGACGCGGCCGTTGGGGTCACGGAACCTGTAGACCCCCGGGGACTCCGGGATGGAGCCGACCGCCGGGCGGTACGTGGACGGGTCGGCCATGGCTCCAGGTTATGTCGACCCGCCGACAACCCGGGTCCGGCCTCGCTCGTGCCGCTCGGGCCCGTGGGTGCAGCGCCCCTGTGGATGACGGGCACGCCCGGAGATCCACCGATGGCATTCTTCCCGACCTGGACGAACGGAGGGGCGCGGTGCACAAGACACTCGTTCGGGACGCGGATGGCCTCCGATGGTCGGTACGCGCACGGCGGCTGCGCCTCGACGAGCGCTGCCGACCGTGGCCCGGCCCGGAGCAGGAGTCGCTGCATCGCCGGCTCGCCGGCGTCCTGGCACCGCGACCGCTGGTGCTCCCCGATCCCCTGCGCGGTCGACCCGGCGGCCGGCTGACGCCCGGGGACACGGCCGACGTCGCCATGCAGGACGTGCGGGCGGAGTTCGGCGGGGACGGGCACACCGGCCTCGACCTGAGTGCTCTCGCCGACCTGGCGCGGCTCGTCCACGAGGCAGTAAGCCACCTGCGGGCCCCCTGGTCCGACACCTGGCAGCTGGAGGCGGCGGCTCGCGGGCGGATCCGCCGGTGGGCGCGATGGGAGGTCGAGGGAAGGGAAGCGACCGAACGGGCGATCGCGGCGGTGTCGGCCGCCCTGGCGACCGGGCGTGTCCCCGAACCGCTCGGCGCGGTCCTGGTGGACGTGGTCGACCAGCGCCCGGCCGTCAGCCACCGCCGGTCGGCCGGCCTGGGCCGAGCGAGCCAGGCCGGCTGACCGCGGGTGGATCAGCTCGCCTTCTTGCGGGCCCGCTTCTTCGGGGCGGCAGCGGCGGCGACGGCGTCCGGGTCGAGGACCTTTGCGAGGTACCGGCCGGTGTGGCTCTCGGGCACGGACGCCAGGAACTCCGGCGGCCCCTCCGCGACCACGGTGCCGCCGCGGAAACCGCCCTCGGGACCCATGTCGATGAGCCAGTCGGCGCTCTTGATGACGTCGAGGTTGTGCTCGATGACGATGACCGAGTTCCCCTTGTCGACCAGGCCCTGCAGCACCAGCAGGAGCTTGCGGATGTCCTCGAAGTGCAGGCCGGTGGTCGGCTCGTCGAGGACGTAGATGCTGCGGCCGTTGGACCGCTTCTGCAGCTCGCTGGCCAGCTTGACCCGCTGCGCC
>JAOPWJ010000153.1 GCA_025965715.1 Blastococcus sp.
AAGGCCGTGGGTCTGGGCTTCCAGGTCGGCAACGACACCCAGTCCAACTACGAGCGGATGAAGCTCAAGGTCAACGAGGAGCTCAAGCAGCACTTCCGGCCCGAGTTCCTCAACCGCATCGACGACATCGTCGTGTTCCACCAGCTGACCGAGGACCAGATCATCACGATCGTCGATCTGATGATCGCCCGCGTCGAGACGCAGCTGGCCAACAAGGACATGGCGCTGGAGATCACCCCGGCCGCCAAGAAGCTGCTGGCGCACCGCGGCTTCGACCCGGTGCTGGGTGCCCGCCCGCTGCGGCGGACCATCCAGCGCGAGATCGAGGACGCGCTGAGCGAGAAGATCCTCTACGGCGAGCTGTCCGGTGGACAGATCATCGTGGTGGACGTCGACGACGCGGAGGGCGCGGCGCAGAAGTTCACCTTCCGCGGTGAGCCGAAGCCGGTCGACCTCCCCGACACCCCGCCGGTCGCCCTGTCGGGCGCCGAGGGTGACGAGGAAGGCCCGGCCGCAGCCGCCGAGTAGTTCCGCGCGGCCGACGAGGGGCCCCTCCGCTCACCAGAGCGGGGGGGCCCTTCGCGGCTCCGGCGCCGAGTGTCGAGTTCTCGTCGCCGCAGTCGGCGCGTCGGGCCGTGTCGTCGACATCAACTCCGCACTCGCCAGGATCGGGCGCAGCTCAGGCAGCGGGCTGGGCCTAATCCGCCCGGGAGAGCTCGACGGCGCGGTGCACCCAGGTGCTGGTGACGACCATCCCGACCCGTTCGTAGAGGCCGAGGGCGCCGGTGCGCGAGTCGGTGGACAGCTCGCAGCGCGTGGCGCCGTGCTCGCGGGCGTTGGCAAAGGCGTCCGCCAGGAGGGCCCGGGCCAGCCCGAGCCCCCGCCGGTCCCGGTGCACCGCGACCATGGCGACGTAGCCGATGTCGCCGCTGAGGATCAGGAAGCAGGCGCCGACCGCGTTTCCCTCGGCGTCCCCGACGATCCGCAGATGCCACGGCTGGAACCCCGGCCGGCGGAGGGTCATCGCGGAGAAGTCCTCGAAGGACCGCCGTTGCCGCTCCGACCATTCGAGGAAGGCGTCCTCGATCACGGTCCAGGCGGCGCGGTGATCCGTGTCGCTCTCCGCGGTTCGGATCGAGCATCCCTCCGGCAGGGGGTGGGTGGCGATCCGTCTGCCCTCTGGCAGCTGCATCGCCCACGAGTTCCACCGGATGAAGTAGCCCAGGCCCTCCAGTAGCACGTCGGCCGGAGAGCCCTGGGGCACCGCCATCCCGAACACCGAGGCGCCGCGCTCGCGAGCGAGCTCCTGCGTCCAGGCGGCCAGTGCCGTGCCGATGCCCCGCCCGCGGTACCGGGGGTGGACCGCGGCGTCCCCGGTGCCCTCGTCATCGACCTCGGCGTAGGCCACAAGACGATCCCCGTCGAAGATTCCGACCGTACTTGCCGAGACGTCGAAGCTCGGCCGCTGCCAGTCGCCCACGATGTCGGCCTCCTCGGTCTCGACCGTGCCGAGGTCGTGCAGTTCCTGGGCAGCCATCACCTCGAAGACGGCGCGGGCATCGGCCTCGGTCAGGGGCCGGGCAGAAAGATCCGCAGGGAGCTGCACGGGTGGAAGTGAACCGTGCACCGACCCCGTTCCACCACCGAATTGGCGCCCGGCGTCGCCGCTGCGGACGCTCGGTCAGTGCGGCAAGCGGAAGCACCCGTCGGGGGTCTGCTCGACCAGTCCGTCGGTGAGCAGGGAGTCCACGCACCGCGCGCGCTGCACGGGATCGGTCCACGCGGTGTCGAGCTCCTCGGCGGTCACGGGGTGTCGGGCCGACCGCAGGACGTCGAGCAGTCGGCCACGGACCTGTCGGTCGGTGCCACTGAACTTCTGCACGCGACGCGGCGGGCCGGCGTGCGGCGGGCAGCCGGCGAGCCGCCAGGCGCACTCGTTCCGGACGGGGCAGGCCGCGCACCGCGGGGTGCCCGCGACGCACACCAGCGCTCCCAGCTCCATCGTGGCCACCGAGAACCGCACCGCCCGCCCGGCATCCGCCGGTGCGAGCGCCCCGATGTCGGCGAGATCAGCGGAGCGGGCGTTCCCGGCCTCCGCGCGCCCGTGGACGAGCCGGGCCACCACGCGCCGGACGTTGGTGTCCACGACCGGCTGCGGGGAGCCGTAGCCGAAGCACGCGACGGCACGAGCCGTGTATGTCCCGACCCCCGGGAGGGCCTCGAGCTCGGGCACGCCCCGGGGGACCACCCCGCCGTGCCGCTCCACGATGGCGGCCGCGGCCTCCCGCAGACGCAGGGCCCGCCGCGGGTACCCGAGCTTTCCCCAGGCGCGGATGACGTCGGCCGGCGTCGCCGCCGCCAGATCGGCCGGCGCCGGCCAGCGCACCGTCCAGTCCCGCCAGACCGGCTCCACGCGTGCCACCGGCGTCTGCTGCAGCATGACTTCGCTGACCAGCACCGCCCACGCGTCGACGCCCGGTCGGCGCCAGGGGAGATCGCGCGCTGCGGTGGCGTACCAGTCCACGATCACGTCGCCGACCGCCGGCCCGACGGGCGCAGCGACGGCGGGTAAGGAGCCGGGTCGGTGCGGCGCCGGAGGACTGGTCACGGAAGTCCAGTCTGCCGTCCCGCCGGTGCGGCGCGCCACGAGCCCGCCGTGGTCGCCGGAGCACTACGGTTCGCGGCGTGTGGCACCCGGTCGGCGAGCTGCCCGCCGCGGTCTACTGGCGGCGGCGCCTGGTGGTGACCGCCGTCCTGCTGGGTGTTCTCGCCGGCTTCTCGTGGGTGGGTGTGACCCTGCTGAGTGGACGGTTCTCCAGCGACGCGTCCGACACGTCGGTCGGCACCTCGGGGAAGGCCGCCGTTCCGGCGCCCGCGCTGGAACGGGTCGTGCCTTCGCTCACCGCCCTGCGCACCCCGACCCCGCCGCTCCCTGCCCCGGTCGCGAAGTCCGTACCGGCGCCGACCGCAGCCGCACCGGTGGCCGGCGGGCCGTGCGCGGACGGCATCCTCGGGCTCGTGGTGCGCGCCCCGGCGGCCATCGACGTGGGCAGCAGACCCACGTTCCAGCTGGTCGTCCAGAACACGTCGGGGGTGCCCTGCGTGCGGCCGCTGCACAGGGCCCTGCAGGAGATCGTCCTGCTCGACGGGCGCGGCACACGGCTGTGGGGCAGCAACGACTGCTTGTCAGGGGCCGGCCCGGACACCCGCACGCTGCTGCCGGGCGTCGCCGTGTCGTTCCCCCTGCTGTGGGACGGCCTCACCAGTGAGCCCACCTGTAGCGCCGCCCGCGTACCCCCGGCGGCGGGTGCTTACCTGCTGCGTGGCCGGCTGGACACGAAGAGGACGCCGGACCTCCAGATCGTCCTGCAGTAAGGACCCGTCGCAGGCCTCAGCTGTAGCGGTCGAGGATCGAGGTCTCGGCCAGCCGGGACAGCCCCTCGCGAATGCCCCGCGCCCGTGCCTCGCCGACGCCCTCGACGGCCAACAGATCCTCGATGGTGGCGGCCAGCAGCTTCTGCAGCCCGCCGAAGTGGTCGACCAGTCGGTCGATGATGCCGCCGGGCAGTCGTGGCACCCGGTTGAGCAGTCGGTACCCGCGCGGGCTGACGGGGGAGTCCAGTGCGTCGGGCGACGTCGGCAGGCCGTAGCAGCGGGCGACCGCGGAGAGGTCGAGCAGTTCGGTGGCCGACAGAGCGCGCAGGTCGGTGAGCACCTGCTCGATGCTGCGAGGACGGCGCCCGGCGCCAGGCAGGTAGTCGCGGACGAGCAGTCCACGGTCCTCCTCGACCCCGGCCAGCATCTCGTCGAGCTGGAGGGCGAGCAGCCGGCCATCGGTACCCAGCTCGACGACGAAGCCCTCGATCTCGTCGGCGATGCGCCGGACCATCTCCAGGCGCTGACTGACGCTCATCGCGTCGCGGACCGTGACGAGGTCCTCGATCTCCAGGGCGGACAGCGTGCTGGCCACCTCGTCGAGGCGCAGCTTGTAACGCTCGAGGGCGGCGAGGGCCTGATTCGCCCGGGCGAGGATCGTGGTCGGGTGCTCGAGGGTGTAGCGGCGACCGGCGACGTACACGCTGATGATGTGCATCGACTGGCTCACCGAGATGACCGGGAAGCCGGTCTGCAGCGCCACTCGCTCGGCGGTGCGGTGCCGGGTGCCCGACTCCTCCGTGGGGATGGTCGGGTCGGGCATCAGGTGCACGCCGGCCCGGACGATCCGCATGCCGTCGTAGGAGACGATGACTGCGCCGTCCATCTTGGCGAGCTCGCGCAGCCGGGTAGCGGAGAGAGCGACATCGAGCGCGAAGCCACCGGTGCACAGCGACTCGACCACGCGGTCGTGGCCCAGCACGATCAGCGCGCCGGTGCGGCCGGCCAGGATGCGCTCCAGACCGTCGCGCAGCGCCGTCCCAGGGGCGATGCGGCCGAGCAGCTCGCGCAACGCGACCTCGGGGTCCACCTCGGCGGGCACGAGCGCTCCTGACGGTCGAATGGTGCGGAGGCTGAGTCTACGTGGCCCCGATGAACGAGGGTCGGGCTCGGTGTTCTGTCACTGAACCGAGACTCTACGGTGCTAGAACAGGCGGGCGAAAGCGGCACCCAGGTCGGGCACCTCGATCAGCCGCATGCCGCCTGGCGCCGATCCGGCATCCACCGGAACCAGGGCGATCTTGTAGCCCTGACGGGCAGCCTCGGCCAGCCGGCGACCCATGCCACCCACCCGGCGGATCTCCCCGGACAGCCCGACCTCGCCGATGGCGACCGTGCCGGACGGCAGTGCCCGGTCCTTCGCCGCCGACGCGATGGCGAGGGCGAGGGCGAGGTCGGCAGCCGGCTCGGCGATGCGTACGCCACCGACCGAGGCGGCAAAGACGTCGGCGTCAGCCAGCTTGACCCCACCGCGCCGCTCGACGACGGCGTTGACCATCGCCACCCGCTGGGAGTCCAGGCCGCTCACCGCCCGGCGAGGTGAGCCCCCGCCGGACGTGCTCGCCACCAGTGCCTGTACCTCCGCGAGCAGGGGGCGGCTGCCCTCGAGCGTGACCGTCACGCAGCTGCCGGGCACGGGCGCTTCGCGCCGCGAGACGAACAGCGCCGACGGGTCGGGCACCCCGACGACACCTCCGTCGCCGATCTCGAAGCAGCCGATCTCGTCGGCCGGGCCGAACCGGTTCTTGGTGGCCCGCACCAACCGGAGGGTCGAGTGCCGCTCGCCGTCGAAGGAGATGACCACGTCGACGAGGTGCTCCAGGGTGCGCGGTCCCGCGATCGCGCCGTCCTTGGTGACGTGCCCGACCAGGATGGTGGTCATGCCGCGGCTCTTGGCCACCGCTGTCAGCGCGCTGGCCACGGCCCGCACCTGGGTGGCGCCGCCGTCGGTGCCGTCGACGGCGGGGGAGCGCACCGTCTGGACGCTGTCGAGGATGAGCAGCGACGGATTGACCGCCTCGACGTGCGCCAGGACGGCGGACAGCTCAGTCTCCGCCGCGAGGTAGAGCTGCTCGTGCAGGGCGCCGATCCGCTCGGCGCGCAGTCGCACCTGACCGGCGGACTCCTCACCCGAGACGACCAGGGCCGGACCGTTGGACGCGGCGACGCGGTGGGCGACCTCCAGCAGCAGCGTGGACTTGCCCACGCCCGGCTCGCCCGCGACCAGGAGGACCGCACCGGGCACCAGCCCACCGCCGAGCACCCGGTCGAACTCGGGGATGCCGGTGGGTACGGCGCGGGCTCCGGCGAGCTCCACCTCCGCGATGGGCCGGGCGGGCGCGGTCACCGGACCGGCCGACACCGACCGCAGTGGCGTGCTCGGCGCCCCGAATTCCTGCACCGTGCCCCAGGCCTGGCACTCGGGGCACCGGCCGACCCACTTCGGGGACGCGAAGCCGCACTCGGTGCAGCGGTGGGCGGGACGTGCGGACTTCACTCCGGGGGCGGGCACTCCGCGACGCTAACCGCAGGGGCCGACAGTTCCCGGGAGGGCATGGACCGCGGGTGCGGTCGGCTCAGCCCGGGCCGTCCTGGCCGCCCGAAGCCTCCCCGCTCGACTGGTGGAAGTCGAAGCCCTCGCCGCGCTCCACCTCGTCGTCGGGGGTGGCGACGGGCGCCATGACGGTGAGGTCGCCGGCGTTCTGGAAGGTCAGCGTGAGCTCGAGGGCCTGGCCGGTGGTCAGGTCGTCGTCCAGGCCGGTCAGCATGATCGTGACGCGGTCCTCGCCGACGTAGACGGTGCTGCCGGCCGGGATCTCGATCTCCTCGGGGGCGGCGGTGCCGGTCCCGCCCGCGCCGGCCGAAGCGGTGGCGGGGGACGCGGCGGCCGGGGCGCCGCTGATCTCGGCGGAGGCGAACCCGTCGCCCCCGACCGCGGTGAGCGTCTCAGTCTCCGAGCCGGTGTTCACGATCGCCAACCGCAGTTCGGCGTCGTCCCCCGCGTCGTAGCTGCCGCCCCGGGGGTACTCGAGCTCCGCCGCGCGGAGGGTGATCCCGCCGGCCTTGGCCTGGCCGCCCGTCTTGTCGCGGTCCTGGGTGGCCGTCTGGGTCACCTGCCCCGCACTGCACGCGGAGAGCGCGACGGGGGAGAGGAGCAGCACGCCCATCGTGGCGGCGCGCAGCGCGCGGTTCACAGCCGTCGACCTCCAGCAGGGAACGTTCCGGCCACCGGGGGATCGGTGGCTCGCGAATGCTGCGGAGCCTATCGGGCGCCCAGCGGCGTCGCCGGGCAGGGAAGCGCCCCGACGCCCCGGCCGCCTCGGCGGCCGGCGCCGTCCCCGGTCGGGGCGCCGACGTCCGGCTTCCCGGCCCGACTGCCGATCAGAAGAGGAGCAGGCGGTCGAGGCGGAGGTGACGGAATGCCGGCGGGTTCTCCGTTCGACGACGTCCTGGCCGCGGCCCAGGCCGGCGCCCCGTGGGCGTTCGAGGTGCTCTACCGGGACCTCGCCCCGGCGCTCACCGGATATCTGCGGCTGCACGGCGCCGCGGAACCCGACGACCTCGCCAGCGAGACCTTCCTGGGCGTCTTCACCGGACTGAGCGGGTTCACCGGCGATGCGGGCGCGCTGCGCGCCTGGGTGTTCACGATCGCGCACCGTCGGCTGGTCGACGACTGGCGCAGGCGAAGCCGCCGCCCGCAGGTGACCGACGACTCGGCCGGCCTGGCCGAGCACCTCGGTGGGAACGTCGAGGACGACGTCCTCGTGCGGGTGGGCGCGGAGAGGGTTCAGCGGCTGTGCGGCGGCCTGCCCGCCGACCAGCGCGCGGTCCTGTTGCTGCGCATCCTGGCCGACCTGACGGTCGACCAGGTGGCGCAGGTGCTCGGGCGGTCCGAGGCGTCGGTGAAGGCACTCCAGCGCAGGGGCCTGCGGACCCTGCGGGAGCGCATCGAGGCGGCCCCGGCCACATCGGGACAGCAGCGACCGGAAAAAGTTGGTGCCGGAGCGCACCCCTACGGGCCGTCCCGGCGATGACGGGGATGAGATGACCACAGCAGCCGACGACGCAGCCGTCGAGGACGCCTTCGAGGCGTACCTCGCGCGGCGGCCCGTCCCCGGTGCGGCAGCCGACACCTTCCCCGGTCTGGTTGCCTTCTCGGAGGCGGTCCGGGCGACGGCCACCCAGCCGGGCCGGCCGAACGCCGCCCTCGCCGAATTGCTGGTCACGGGTCTTCTCACCGACCAGCCAAGCCCGTCCACCGCGACGGCCAGATCGGCCGGGAAGCCGCCCGCACGGCGGCCCACCCGCGTCCGGATACGGAGACGTACCGCCATGTTCTTCCCCGCCCTGTTCGCCAAGCTGTTGTCTGCCGGCGCCGCCGCCCAGGCCTGCGCCGGAGCGGGTGTCGCCCTCGTCGCGTTCACCGGTGCCGGCGCCGCAGGCGTGTTGCCCGGCCCCGTGCAGAACACGGTCTCCAGCGTGGTCGAGACCGTGACGCCCTTCCGGATGCCCTCCGGCGAGAAGTCGGTCGCCGACGAGCCGGCGACCGAGGAGTCCGCGCTCGAGCAGCCGGAGCCCGGGCAGCCGGTCGTGGAGCCGTCGGTCGTCGAGCAGCCGGAGACCGAGCAGCACGTCGGGGGAACCCGCGCGGAGTTCGACGCGGCCGTGTGGGCCGCGGAAGGCCCGGACGCCTATCCCTCCTTCGGCGACTGGGTCAGCGACGGCGCCAGCCACCGGGCGTTCAAGGACGAGCGCGGCCGCTTCGGCCAGATCGTCAGTGCCCAGGCCCGGAACAAGGGGCTCGATGACGGCGATCTCGAGGACGAGGGCGTGGACCTCGACGAGTTGAGGGGCGACGCTTCCACCGAGCCGACTCCGCGGGTCAAGCCCGAGACCTTGGACGCCGACGACGACGATGCCGCCACCAAGCACGGCGACGGCGACGGCGACGGCTACGGCCGCGGCGACGGCCACGGTCAGGGCAGCGGCAGGGAGACCGGCGGCAGCCAGGACAACCGCCACGGCGGCGGCAAGGGCGACGGCCACAACTGAGGACGACGGGCGGTCGGTGGGACCGGCCGCCCGGCGCCTCACGCTACGGAGGCTCCGCCCAGCAGGAGCAGCACGACGTCGAGCACCGTCAACAGCATCACGGCCGGGAACGCGAGCCGGCGGAAGCGGTCGGTACCGGCCAGGGCGGCCACGACGACGGCCGGGAGGGCGAGGGCGAGGGCGAGCCAGCCGGCAGGCGTCGGCCGTCCCGCGGGCGCGGCCACGAGCACGATCGAGGCCGCGCCCAGGAGCAGGGCCCCGGCCGCCGCGGACACCCGCGGGCCCAGCCGGTGCGGCAGGCCGCGGATGCCGGTCGCCAGATCGTCCTCGAGATCGGGTGCGACGTTCGCGAGATGCGCCGCCGCACCGAGCGCCCCTCCGGCCACCACCAGCCACCACGGTGCGGCGGGTGCGCCCGGCGCCGCGGCCACCACACCGGCGGGCAGGGCCCCGAAGCCGACGACGTAGCCGATCCACGAGCCCCAGGTGCGCTTGAGACCAGCGTTGTAGGCCCAGCCGCCGGCGACGAGGACGAGCAGCAGCGCGCCGGGCACCGCCCCGAGGAGCAGCGACAGGACGACGGCGAGCGCGACCGCGATCACCGCCGCGGAGCGCAGCTGCCCGGGTCGGACGGCGCCCTGCACGACCGGCTTGTCGCCCCGCGCCACGGCGCGGTCGCGATCGGCGTCCAGCCAGTCGTTGCTCCACCCGATGGACGCCTGACCTGCGAGGACGGCCGCGAAGACCAGCGCCGTGCGCCCGCTCGGCAGCCCGGCGGCCACGGCCAGGAGGGTCGCGACGACGGTCACCGCGACGACCGGTCCGGGATGGGTCGCGTCGACCAGTGCGCGCACCGCGGGGCGCCCCTCAGGTCCCCGCGCAGGCACATCCGGCACGCTGTGTCAACCCCTCCACTGTCCCTCGCCAGGCTCCTGACCTGCAGATTTACGAACCCGAGCCGAGTCGTTCGTCAGTCTGCCGTGGTAACCTGGGGTGAGCGAAAGGGGTCACATCCACATGGGCTTCACTGTCGGCGAGACCGTCGTTTACCCGCACCATGGTGCTGCGCTCATCGAGGCGATCGAGCAGCGGACCATCAAGGGCGTCGAGCGCGCCTACCTCGTGCTGAAGGTCGCCCAGGGCGACCTCACCGTGCGCGTGCCGGCTGACAACGCTGAGATCGTCGGCGTGCGTGACGTCGTCGGGCAGGAAGGCCTGGACAAGGTCTTCGAGGTGCTCCGTGCCCCGCACACCGAAGAGCCGACCAACTGGTCCCGTCGCTACAAGGCCAACCTCGAGAAGCTGGCCTCGGGCGACGTCAACAAGGTCGCCGAGGTCGTCCGCGATCTGTGGCGTCGCGACAAGGACCGCGGGCTGTCGGCAGGGGAGAAGCGCATGCTCTCCAAGGCGCGGCAGATCCTGGTCAGCGAGCTGGCGCTCGCCGAGGGCACGAACGAGGACAAGGCCGAGATCCTTCTCGACGAGGTCCTCGCTTCCTGACCCCGAGCACCACCACCCTTCACCTCAGAGACACCCAGACCGCTCCCGTGCGCGCTGCCGGCATCGTCGCAGCGGCCGGGAGCGGTGTGCGTCTGGGGGCGGACATGCCCAAGGCCCTCGTCCCGCTGGCCGGCCGGCCGCTGGTGCGCTGGGCGGTCGACACCCTGCTCGCCGGCGGTGTGGCCGAGGTCGTCGTCACCGTTCCGCCAGGCCAGCGAGAGGCATTCGCCGCCGCCCTGCCCGAGGGCGTTCTGCTCGTCGACGGCGGACCCACCCGCACCGCGTCGGTGCGGGCGGGGCTCGCGGCGGTCAGTGACAGTTCCGACGTCGTGCTCGTGCACGACGCCGCGCGCCCCCTGACCCCGCCGGACGTCGTGGCCCGCGTCCTGGCCGCCCTGGCCGACGGTGCCCGAGCCGTCGTTCCGGTGCTGCCGGTCGTCGACACCACGGTCGCGGTCGGGCCGGACGGCTTGATCACCGGCGCGCTGCCCCGTGAGCAGATCCGCCGCGTGCAGACCCCGCAGGGATTCCACCGCGCCACCCTGGTGGAGGCATACCAGCGCCTGCCGGCCCACGCCGAACTTCCCGACGACGCCGCGGTGGTGCATTCCGCCCGCGTCCGGGTGGCCACCGTCGCCGGCGACGAGCGGGCCGCGAAGGTCACCGTCGCCCACGACCTGGTGCTGGCCGAGCTCCAGGTGCGCGGATGACTGCCGCGAAGCCCGGAGTCCGGCGATGACACTGCCTCGAGTCGGCATCGGTACCGACGTGCACCCGATCGAAACGGGCCGCGCCTGTCATCTCGCCGGGCTGGAATGGCCGGGCGCCGACGGCTGCGCCGGGCACTCCGACGGCGACGTCGTGGCCCACGCGCTCACCGACGCCGTTCTCTCCGCCGCGGGCCTGGGTGACATCGGCTCCCTGATCGGGACAGACGACCCCCGGTGGGCCGGTGCCGCCGGTACCGCCGTCCTCCGGCACGTGCGCGAGGTGCTCGCCCGGGAGGGCTGGCACGTGGGCAACGCATCGGTGCAGCTGATCGCGACCACTCCCAGGCTCGGGGCTCGACGGGCCGAGGCGGAGGCGGCGCTGTCCCGAGCGCTCGGGGCCCCGGTGAGCGTCACGGCCACCACGACCGACGGTCTCGGTCTCACCGGCCGCGGGGAGGGGCGGGCCGCGGTGGCCACCGCGCTGGTCGCCCGGCATCCCGGCACGCCGGGCGCCGTAGACTCCGAGCAGTGAGCCTCCGCCTCTACGACACGGCCGCCCGCGCGGTCCGCGACTTCACGCCCATGCGTGCCGGCCGTGCCTCGATCTACGTCTGCGGGCTCACCGTCCAGGGGCGGCCGCACATCGGTCACGTCCGCGCCGCCCTCGCCTTCGACGTCCTCCGCCGGTGGCTGACCGCCAGCGGGCTCGACGTCACCTACGTCCGCAACGTCACCGACATCGACGACAAGATCCTCGCGAAGGCCGACGCCCACGGCGTCCCCTGGTGGGCGTGGGCGTACGACAACGAGCGAGCCTGCACCCGGGCCTACGACGTCCTGGGCGTGCTGCCGCCGACCTACGAGCCGCGCGCCACCGGCCACATACCCGAGATGGTCGCCCTGATTCAGCGCCTGATCGACCGCGGCCACGCCTACGCCGCCGACGGTGACGTCTACTTCGACGTGCGGTCCTTCCCCGCCTACGGCGAGCTGACCGGGCAGAAGCTGGACGACCTGCAGTCGGCCGCCGACACCGACACCGACGACCGCAAGCGCGACCCCCGCGACTTCGCCCTCTGGAAGGCGCACAAGGACGGCGAGCCCGCGACGGCGTCCTGGGACACCCCGTGGGGCCGCGGCCGGCCTGGGTGGCACCTGGAGTGCTCGGCCATGGTCGGCAAGTACCTCGGCGACGAGTTCGACATCCATGGCGGCGGCCTGGACCTCCGCTTTCCGCACCACGAGAACGAGCAGGCGCAGTCGAGGGCGGCCGGCGACGCGTTCGCCCGCGTCTGGATGCACAACGGCTGGGTCACCCTCGGGGGCGAGAAGATGAGCAAGTCGATGGGCAACACCGCCCTCGTCGACGAGGTCGTCACGCGGGTCCGCCCGGTCGAGCTGCGCTACTACCTGGTCGCGCCGCACTACCGCTCGACCATCGAGTTCACCGACGCCGCGCTCGACGAGGCCGCCACCGCCTACCGCCGGCTGGAGTCCTTCATCCGGCGGGCCGCCGAGCGGGTGGGCGCCGACGCGGGCGACCGGGTGCTGTGCGCCGACTTCACCAACGCCCTGGACGACGACCTGGGCACGCCGGCGGCGATCGCCGTGATCCACGACCTCGTCCGTGTGGGCAACACCGCGCTCGCCGACGGCGACGAGAAGGCCGTCGCCGGCGTGCTGGGTTCGGTCCGTGCCATGCTCGGCGTCCTCGGCCTCGATCCGCTCGACCAGCAGTGGGTCACGGACGGCAGAGACCAGCAGCTCACCTCGGTCACCGGCGGTCTCGTCTCACTGGCGCTCGAGCAGCGGCAGGCGGCCCGGGCGCGCAAGGACTTCGCCGCGGCCGATGCGATCCGTGACCAGCTCACCTACCTCGGCGTCTCCGTCGAGGACACCCCGCAGGGACCCCGATGGGAGCTGACCCGCTGATGGCCGGCAACAGCCAGCGCCGCGGCCGCACGACCGGCGCAGGTAAGAAGACCGCAACCGCCGGCACCGGCGGCAAGAACCGCCGGTCCCTGGCCGGCCGCGGCGCCACTCCACCTGCCGAGGCACGGCCCGGGCACCCCGCGCAGCGACGGGCCGCCGTCGAGCAGCGCCAGCGGGCCGATCGGGCCCGCGCCCGGGCCCGATCCGAGGAGACCCCCGAGCTGCTGCTCGGGCGCAACCCCGTGGTCGAGGCGCTGCGGGCCAAGATCCCGGCGAACGCGCTCTACGTCGTCACCGGCGACAACCAGCGTGCGGCCGACGAGCGGATCGCCGAGGCCATGGCACTGGCCGCCGACAGGGGCCTGCCGCTGCTCGAGGTCGGCAAGGCGGAGTTCGACCGAATGTCGCAGGGGGCGCTGCACCAGGGCATCGGCCTGCAGGTGCCGCCCTACGACTACGCGCACCCCGACGACCTGCTGGACCTGGCCCGCAACTCCGGTCGCCCCCCGCTGATCGTGGCGATGGACGGCGTGACCGACCCGCGGAACCTCGGCGCCGTCGTCCGGTCGGCCGCCGCGTTCGACGCGCACGGCGTGGTCGTCCCGCAGCGCCGGGCCGTCGGCATGACGGCATCGGCCTGGCGGACCAGTGCCGGTGCCGCGGCGCGGATCCCGGTCGCCCGCGCGGTCAACCTCGCGCGCGCCCTGGCCTCCTACCAGGACGCCGGCCTGCAGACCGTCGGCCTGGCCGGTGACGGTGACGTCGACCTGACCGACTACGACGGCTTCGCCGACCCGGTCGCGCTGGTGGTCGGGGCGGAGGGCACCGGACTGTCCCGGCTGGTGCGGGAGCGCTGCGACGTCGTCGTCCGGATCCCGATCGACCGGGCCACCGAGTCGCTCAACGTGAGCGTCGCCGCCGGCATCGCCCTCTACGCCGCGGGGGCGGCCCGCCGCTGAACGGGCCTCAGCCGAGGAGCTGGGCGACCGTGTAGATCACCAGGCCGGCGAGGCCGCCGACGACGGTGCCGTTGACCCGGATCCACTGCAGATCCCGGCCGACCTGCAGCTCGATCCGCTGGCTGGTCTCCTCGGTGTCCCAGCGCGCGACGGTGCTGCTCACCAGGTCGGCGAGGTCGCCGGAGAACCGCTCGACGAGATATCCGGCGACGGTGTGGGAGTGCCGCTGCACCAGCTCGCGCAACGTGGGGTCGTTCTGCATCGAGCGCGCGAGTTGGGCGATCATCCCGGCGATGCGCGTCCGCAGCTCGGACCCGGGATCGGCGGCGGCGGTCAGGACGGCGTTCTTCGCGTTGGACCACAGCGACCCCGACCAGGTGCGGACGGCGGGGTGCTCCAGGAGCTCCTTCTTCAGCTCCTCGATCCGGCCAGCGGTGTCCGGGTCGGTGCGCAGCGCGTGCACGTAGGTGCGCAGCCGTGCGTCGTAGGACCGCCGCAGCTCGTGGCGCGCGTCGGCACCGACCTCGTCGAGGAAGCCCTGCAGCCCGGCGAACACCCGGTCGAACACTCGGTCGTCCACCCAGTCGGGTACCCAGGCCGGCGAGGCGTCGCCGAGCTGCGCCCGGAACACCAGCCGGTTCTCCTCCAGGAACCGCGCCAGCAGGTGCAGCGCCGCGGACAGCACCTCCTGGTGCCGGTCACCCTCCACCACGAGTTCGAGAACCCGGGCCAGCACCGGCGCAGCAGGGGTCTCGTGCAGCTTCCGGTCGACGATGGCCGCGACGGCCGGTTCCACATCCTCGTCACGGAGCAGCTCGGTCAGCGCGGTCAGCAGCGTCGAGGCGTCACCGGCCAGGCGCTCGGCGCGGCCGGGCGCGGCCAGGAAGCCGCCCAGTCGACCGGGGACGTCGATGGTGGTCAACTTCTCCTCGACGACAGCCCTGGTCAGGAAGTTCTCCTGCACGAAAGTGCCGAGGCTCGCGCCGATCTGGTCCTTCTTGCGCGGAATGATCGCGGTGTGCGGAATGGGCAGCCCCAGTGGGTGCCGGAAGAGGGCGGTCACCGCGAACCAGTCGGCCAGGGCACCGACCATCGAGGCCTCGGCCGTGGCCCGGATGTAGCCCACCCAGGCGCCGGCGTCCGAGCCGAGCAGGACGCAGGCGAGGAAGACGGCCGCGGCGAAGACGAAGAGCCCCGTGGCCAGCCGCTTCATGCGGGCCAGGTCGCGGGCCCGTTGCGGATCGTCGAGGGAGGCCGTCAGGGAAGTGGACGGTCGGGGTGCCGGCACCCGCAGCAGCCTAGAGAAAGGACCCCCCGCCCCCCACCGCTCACCCGTCACGGCGGGCGATTGCGGGGGGCGGGGGGCCCGGGGCAGGGGCCTCGATCAGCCGGTCCTGCCGAGGGTGACGTCGACCTTCTGCGTGTCGTTCCCACGCCGGACGGTCAGCGTGACCGCGTCGCCGGGTGAGTGGCTCCGGACAGCGGCCGTGAGCTCGGTCGAGGTCGTCACCGGGCGGTCGTCGACGGCGGTGATGACGTCGCCGACCTCGATGCCCGCCTTCTCCGCGGCGCCGCCCGATTCCACGGAGACGATGCCGGCGCCGTTGCCGACCGCGCTGCTGCCGTCGGCGCTGTCGGTCCGGGCGCTGACTCCCAGGTAGGCCCGCGTCGCCTTTCCGGTCTTGATGATCTCGTTGGCGATCCGATCGGCGGTGTTGCTCGGGATGGCGAAGCCGACGCCGATGTTGCCGCTCTCCGACTGCCCGCCGGGCACGCCGGAGGCGACGGTGGCGATGGCGGTGTTGATACCGATGACCTCGCCCGCGCCGTTGACCAGCGCGCCGCCGGAGTTGCCCGGGTTGATCGCCGCGTCCGTCTGCAGGGCGTCGATGACGGTCGAGTCGTTCTCGGTCGAGCCGGTGGCCACGGCTCGGCCGGTGGCGCTGATGATCCCGTCGGTCACGGTGTTCGACAGGCCGAGCGGCGCTCCGATCGCCACGGCGACGTCACCGACCTGAACCTTGTCGGAGTCGGCGAAGGTCGCGGGGGTCAGCCCGTCGACGCCGTCGACCTTCACGACGGCCAGGTCGGAGGAGGGGTCGGTGCCGACGACGGTGGCGTCGTAGAGGGTGCCGTCGGCGGTGCGCACCCGGACCGTGCCGGTGGCGGTGCTGTCCAGGGTGACCACGTGGTTGTTGGTGAGCACGTAACCGTCCTCGGTGAGGACGACGCCGGAGCCGCTGCCCGAGCTGGAGCTGCTCGCCACGTAGATCGTCACGACGCTCGGTGAGGCCTTCGCCGCGGCCGCCGTCGCGGTGGTGGCTGTCTCCGGATGCTGGATGACGACGCTCTGCGCGGAGGCCGGGTTGTTGCTCGCGCCGGACGAGTGGTCGAGCAGGGTGGCCGCGCCTGCGCCGGCGCCGCCCCCGATCAGGGCGCCGGCGACGAGTCCCGCGACGCCGATGCGCATCCGGCCCGCGCGGCGCTTCGGGACCGGCGCAGCCTCGGGAGCTGCGGCGAAGCCGTAACCGCCCCCGGCGGGATCCTGGGGCCGGGGGGCGCCGGGGAACGGCGTTCCGCCGGTGTAGGGCGTGCCGTAGGGCTGCCCCGCGCCGTAGGACGGGCCTGCGCCGTAGGACGGCCCATAGCCGGGGCCGGGGGCCGGGGCCGGGCCGGGGCCGGGGGCCGGGTACGCGGGCGGGGATGGCTGCGCCGGCGCCCAGACAGAGGGTTCCTGGGTATTGCCCACGACGGGCCGGCCCTGCGGAGTGGTCTGCGCCGCGTCGAAGCCCGGCGCGGGCGCGGCCGGCTGACCGGCAGCCCCCGACGGCTGTGCGACCTCGGGTTCACGCCCGGCGGAGGAGCCCGACGGATCCGGCTGATCGTGTGCACTCACTGCTGCTGTCCTCCCTTCCGCGGCCATCCGGCCGCGGCGATGACTCCACTGTGCGACCGCCCGCTGGCTCGGCGCTGGAGGCTGGCTGTGAGATTGCTGAGGGTCGCGGCGCAGCGTCTCGGCACGGCGTTCCCGTGCGGGGTCTCAGGGCGGGACGGGCCCCAGCAAGGCTCCCCGGGCGACGAGCTCGGTGACCGCCCAGACGGCGAGGACCTCGGCTGCCAGCAGTCCGATGAGAACCAGCAGCTGAGCCGCGCCCGCCTCGAGCGGTGTGCCGCCGCCGAGGAGCACGCCGACGAACGCGCCCGGCAGCGTGACCAGCCCGACGGTGCGGGTCTGGTCCAGCGGCGGCACGAGCGCGGTGCCGGCCACCCGCCGGGCGACCAGCAGGACGGCGTCCCGGCGGAGGAACCCCAGCGCCAACGCGGCCTCCACCTCGCCGCGTCGGCTCGTCAGCTCGTCGCGGAGCCGCCGCCCGGCCAGGGATGTCGCCGTCATCGCGCCGCCGACGATGATTCCGGCGATCGGGATGACCGCCGTCCCCCGCAGGGGGACGGTGCCGCTGCCGAGGACGAGCGCCACGACCGGGATCGCGCCGCCGACGATCGGAACAGCGGTCCACAGGAGGCGGCGGCGGGCGCCCGCCGCCCGCAGGGGCAGGCCGGTGACCCGCCCGGCGGCGGTCAGCGTGGCGACGCTGACCATCAGCAGGACGAACGCGGCCGACAGCACCAGCGAGTGGACGACGGCCAGCAGGACGGCGGAGACCGCCGCGAGCTGGACCGTGGCGCGGACGGCGGCGATCAGGATCGGCCGGTCCTGCGCCAGCCCCGACGCCCGTCCGGCGACGGCGCCGATCACCGCGAGCGCGACCAGGGCGACGGCCAGGCGCGGACCGACGTCCACCACGGAGGAACCCACGGGAGCGATCCTGCCCCGCGGGGCCGGGGTGCGGTCCGGCGGTCAGCCGATCGCGATGATCTCCTCGCGTGGGTCGAGCTCCCGGCGGTGCACCGGCGGAACGAGGGCCAGCGGCGACGTGCAGTGCCGCAGGAGCCAGCGGTGCGGTCCGTCGAGAGTGCGGTGCAGCAGGTGGCCGTGGCCGGCGCTGAGCACGAGCAGGGGAGAGGGACAGGCGGCGCTCAGGAGGTCGCCGGCCGACGCCCGCGCCAGCTCGGTGCGGCGCACGTCCAGGTCGGGTTCCCGCCGGGTCCACTCCTGCAGGTCGTCGGCCCAGGTCTGCGCCGCCGTGCGTCCGGTGGAGCGGGTCTGGAGGAGAGCCAGCGGTACTCCCGAACGACGTGCGGCCGCCGCGGCGAAGGTGGCCACTGCCTCGTCGTCCTCCGGGTCACCGATGCCCAGCACAGCAGTCACGGGACGGCCCGCGGGTGTGCCGCTCCGCTGGCGGGGGACCACGACGACCGGCTGGGGCGACCGCGCGGCCAGGCGCGCGGTGACCGGCGCCAGCACCAGTTCATCGGCGGCGCCCGTGGTGGAACTGCCCAGGACGACGAGCTGGCCGGCCGCCGCGGCGCGCAGGAGCGTGCCGACGGGGTCGCCGGGCACCACCTCCGTCGAGGCCCGCACATCGTGCTCGGAGTGGCGGGCGACGGTGAAGGCCTGGCCGGTGATGTGCCGGGCGCGGGTGAGCTCCGCCGACTGGGCGCCGGCGGCCCGCCGGCGGTTCAGGTAGGTGGCGGCGTGGACGATGCGCAGGGGAGCGTTCCGCCGGGCCGCCTCGTGCGCCGCCCAGCGCACGGCGCGCAGCCCGCACTCGCTGCCGTCCACGCCGACGACGACCTCGCGGACGGGTGGGTCCTGCGGAACCGGTCGGGCCCCGGCTCGGGCGTCGGCGTCCGCAGCGTCGGGCGGGGCGATCGGGGTGGACGTCGGCACGACGCACCTCCAGGAGCAGGGCGATTCCGTCTGGTGCCCAGGGTCCTCGCCGCGGGTGGCCGAAGGAAGACCTCCGGGCGCGACCGGGGTGCATCGGAGCTGAGAAGTGGGTAAGGGGGCCCCCGACGATCGGTTGCCGGCCGGTTCCCGGGCGTCGTCCCTTCCCGGTGTGCCTGGAGGCTGCCCGTGCCCGATCGAGGTCCTCTCTTCCGCTCTGTCGTGGTCCTCGGTGCCGTCGTCGGTGGGGCTCTCGCCCTGGCCGGCGGGCTGGCGCTGCGCGGCCCCGGTCTGACTGCGGTGGGGGTGGCGGCGCTGTTCGCCGCCTGCCTGTGTGCGGCGATCGCGCACGAGGAGCACGACGGGAACCTGCGGTCGAGCATGGCCGCCGGTCTGCAGGCGGCGGCGTGGACGGTGGCTGTGCTGCTCGCCATCGCGGGCACGGCCGGGCTGGCCGGCGGCGTGATCGCCGCGCTGCTCGCCGGCACCGCGGTCATGGGCGGGGCGGCATTCTGGCTGGTGCGCGCCTCGCGTGCCGAACGGGCCGCCGCCGCGACGGCGCAGCCGCGCGGAGCGTCCCCCGCCGTTGCGCTGCGGCCCGCGGAGCTGCTGTCCCCGGTGTCTCAGCTCTCCACCCGCGCGCTCGGGCAGGAATGGTTGCGCACCTCCGCGGTGCTGGCCGGACGGCTCGACCCCTCGGTGCGAGCATCCCTGGTGCGCCGGCGACAGGAGGCCCTCGACGAGCTGGAACTGCGCGATCCCGCCGGGTTCGCCCGGTGGCTGATCGCCGGGCCGGGGCCGGGGAGCGACCCGGCCGACTACGTGCAGCGCGACCGGACCGCGGGCACCGACGCCGCCTGACCGTTCCGGCTGCACCTACGATCGACGCGGCCACCGGCGGTGGTCGCCGCCGGCGTGGCGCAATTGGTAGCGCACCCGACTTGTAATCGGGCGGTTCGGGGTTCGAGTCCCCGCGTCGGCTCTGTGCCCGGATCTGTGGCCCCGTTCCGGAGGCCGGTCCCCGCGCCGGAATCTGGACGCATCCGTGCCGGCGGGGGACCATGACCGAGTGATCGGGGCGGGGACTGCGCTCCCGTACATCGGCCGGGTGGCGCAGCGCGCCGTGGTCGCGGCGGCCTTCCGGGAGCCGGGGCACATCGTCGTGCTCTCCGGCGAGGCGGGGGTGGGCAAGTCCTCGCTGGTGGCCGTCGAGCGGGCGGCGGCGGTCACCGAGGTGATCGAGGGATCCTGCCTGCAGCTGGCCGGTCAGGCCCTGCCGCTGGCCGCGCTCGAGCAGATCTTCGACGCCCACGGCGGGTGGCCGGCCGCCGCCGACGGCGCCGAGCAGCAGTCGGCCGAGCAGCGCCTCCGAGCGGTCCGCGTGTGGGCCGATGCGCTGGCGCCCAGCGGTTCCCCCACCGCCACCACCCTGGTGATCGACGACCTGCACTGGGCCGACGAGACCACCTGCGACTTCCTGGTCTACCTGGCCTGCACCGCCGCGCGTCGCCGGCTCAGCCTGGTGCTCACCCTCCGGGACGACGAGACCCCCATGGTCGGGCGCGTGCAGCAGGCCGTGGACGAGCTGACCAGGCTGCCCGGCGCCCAGTGCGTGGAGCTCCAGCGGCTGGACCGGGCGGAGACCCGCGAACTCGTCGCCGCCTTGGCCGGCGACTCCGACGTCGACGCCTGGTACGAGCAGACCAAGGGCAACCCGTACCTGCTGGGCGAGCTGGTGAAGGACCCCGGCGCCCGGCGGGTGAAGGACGTCCTGCTGTCCCGCGTCCGCAGTCTCGGTCCCGATGCCGCCGGGCTGATCCGCCTGGCGGCCATCTTCGGGCTCTGGGTGCCCGACGAGCGCCTGTGCCGGGCCTCGGAACTCCCGCCGGACCGCTATGGCGCCGCCGTCCGTGAGGCCGTGGACGTCGGGGTGCTCGTCGTCGAGGGTGCCGACTACGCGTTCCGGCACAGTTTGATGTGCGACGCGGTGCTGTCCCAGCTCCTGCCCTTCGAGCGACGGCGGCTCCACGAGCAGGCGGCGCGAGCACTCTCCACGGACGCCGCCGACGACGTCGTCACCGCGGCGGCGGTGAGCCTGCACTGGGCCGCCGCCGGAGTGAACGACGAAGCCGCCGATTGGAGCGTGCGCGCCGCCCGCAAGGCCCGGCGGCTCAACGCGTTCGCCGAGTCCTGGGCGCACTACCAGCGGGCACTGCAGGTGGGCCGGCCGGACACCGACCCGGAGGCGCGGCTCGAGCTGGTGCTCGAGGTTGCCGGCACGGCCCGGCTGGCCGGCGACCCCAAGGCCGCGGCCGCCCTCCTCGAGCAGGCGCTGGGGGCCGGCGGCATCGGCCGGCCGGCGCGCGCCAGCGCGCTGGAACGGCTGGGCTGCTTCCTGTGGGAGGCCGGCCTGACCGGCCGCAGCCGGGCCGCGTACGCCGAGGCCGCCGCGACCCTGGATCCGGAGGTCACCGCCTGTCACGCCCAGGTCTGGGGGGCGATGGCGCGTGGTGCCTTCATCATGGCGGAGTTCGAGGAGGCCGTACGGAGCGCCGACCGGGCCATCGCCGCCGCGCGCGAGCACGGGACGACGGCGGTGCTCGCCGATGCGCTCACCACCCGGGGAACCGCCGGGACGTTCCTCGGTGACCGCAGCGCGGTGGACCTGCTGCGCGAGGGCGTGCGCCTTGCCCGGGACGTCGAGGACCGGGTCGTCCTCTGCCGCGGCTACGCCAATCTCATCGTGGCCTACGAGTTCTCGGGGATGCCGGCGGAGGCCTCGGTGGCGGCGCTGGAAGGCCTGCGCCTGCTCCCCGAGTACGGCCTGGAGCTGGCCGTCGGGGCGGCACTGGCGTGCAACGCGGCCAACATGCTGATCCGGCGCGGCCACTACGCCCGCTGCGAGGAGGTCCTCGCCGAGCTGCTGGACGGCCGGATCGTGCAGGGTCAGGGCCTCCACCTGCACCTCGAGCGAGCGGAGCTGCACCTGGCGATGGGCAACACGGAGGCGGCCCGCGCCAGCCTGGCTGCGGCGTCGTCCCTGTCGGAGACCGATGAGCCGACGGTGGTCGCCGCCCTCGCCGCGGCGACGGCCGGCATCCAGGCGCAGGTGGGCGACCGCGACGGGTGCTACCGGACCGTCGACGGGGCGCTGCGGCGACTGTCGTCGACCGAGGACAGGCACTCCCGGGTCGAGCTGTTGGTGATCGGGCTACGCAACGAGGCTGACCGCTCCGGTGCGGTGGCGGGCCGCCCCGACCGGGAGACCGCGGCGCGGCTGGACCGGCTGACCGCCGAGCTGGACCAGCTGGGCCTCGCCGATCCCGACGACCTCAACTTCGCCGCCGATCTCCGCACCGCGCGCAACGAATGCGCCCGCGCGGGGGGAACCGCCGACGCCGCCGAGTGGGCCGAGGCGGTCGCACTCTGGCGCGCGGCGGACCGTCCCCGCGAGGAGGCCTACTGCCTGTTGCGCGAGGCGGAGTGCCACGTGGCTGCCCGGCAACGCGCCAAGGCCGCCGCCACGGCGACGGCAGCGCGCGAGATCGCGGAGCGGCTGGGCGCGGCCCCGATCCTCGGCGACGTCGACGCGCTCCTGAGCCGCACGCGGATGGTGCCCGCCCCTGCTCCGCGCGCCCCGGCCGAGGATCGGCCCTATGGGCTCACCGACCGGGAGTACGAGGTGCTGGCGCTGCTGGGCACCGGTGCCACCAACCGCCAGATAGCCCGAAAATTGTTCATCAGCGATCGCACGGTCGGGGTCCACGTCTCGAGAGTCCTGCATAAGCTCCAGGTGGCCAACCGGGCGCAGGCGGCTGCCGTAGCCGCCAAGGTCGCCCGGTAGGCGGCCGGACCCTTGGAAGGACTTCCATGCCTGTCATCAAGCTCTCGCTGTTCGGTCAGGGCAACGAGCCGCACGAGACGGTCGAGCTCGACGAGGACCTGGTCGGTCAGCTCCGGGCCACGGTCGACGCGCAGCCCGACCTGACCCTGGACGAGGCCTTCCGGCGCGGTATCCAGCACGTCGTCGACAACGGTCCGCTCGGCGGCGGCCAGCAGTAGCTCAGGCGAAGCTGGGCATCAGCTGCGCGCGCAGCGACTTGATCGCCCGCCCGCGCAGCGGTCCCAGGCTGCCGCGAGGCATCGCCAGTTCCTGGCTCAGGGAGTCGTAGGACTGCTCGCCACGCAACATCGCCTGGACCACCATCCGCTGGGTGGCCGGCAGGGTGTCCACCGCGCGCAGGAGCGCCGACCGCAGTTCCAGGCGCATGAGTGCACCGGCCATGTCGGCGTCCTCCGGTGCGACGTGGTCCCCGACGTCCTCGGTCGGGACGGCGCGCTGCTGGGCGCGCACGATGGCCAACGCCTCGCGCCGGGCGGTGGTCGACAGCCAGCCGGGCAGGGCCGCGGCGTCGTTGATGCGGGCCGCGTTCTTGAACAGCAGCACCCAGGTGCGCTGAACCGCCTCGTCGACGTCGGCGTCGCTGCGCAGGACTCCGCGCGCCGAGGACCGGAGGAGGCGCTCGTACCGCCGCACCGTGGTCCGCCAGGCCGCGTCGTTCCCCGCGGCGAGGTCGGCCAGCAGCCGGTCGCCGGCCTGCCGCTCCGCCGTACGGGCGGACGTGCGGGCGGGGGACGTGGCGTCCTCGATGGTGGCGTCGGCGGATGCGTCGGCGTAGGCGAGAGCGGGCATCTGAGGGGCTCCTTCGGCGGTGTGTGGTACGCCGCGAAGTCTTCGGCGGACGCCTTCCCGTGACGTCCGTCGGACGACGTATTCCGGGCGGCCGGAACGACGTACGTCGTCCTCCTCGTGGCGTACGCGGATCCGTTCTCCGGGAGGCTCGACCGCGCGCCGGAAGTCGGGGCGTGCCAGGGTCGGGGGCGACATGGACGAGGCGAGGAGGCCACGTGAGCGACCACGTGTACGGGCTCAGTGAGGTCGTCGGCAGCAGTCCGACGAGCGTGGACGAGGCGATCCGCAACGCGATCCGCAAGGCCGGGGGCACCGTCCGGAACATCGAGTGGTTCCAGACGCAGGAGATCCGCGGCCAGGTGGTCGACGGCGACGTCGCCTACTTCCAGGTCACCTTGAAGTTCGGCTTCCGGATCGAGTGAGGCCGCGTCCCGAGGCTCGCGCCGGGCTCGCAGGGGTGAGCCGGACGGCGGCCCCTGCGGGAACCCCCCGCGAGCCCGCGAGCGGCGGGGGGCAGCGGGTCCTTCTTCAGTCGAAGCTTCCGGCGCCGTCCCTGCGGTAGGTGGACTTCCGTTCGACGCGTTCCCGTTCGGCCCGCTCCCCGCGCAGCCGGGCGGCCGTGCCCGGGGGGTACCCGGCCTTGCGTGCCCGGTGCTCGATGGTCTCGGTCATGAAGGCCATCGAGAAGAGCAGTCCGAGCATCAAGCCGCCGGCGGCTGCCGACACGCGGTAGCTCACGGGCACCGGGACGGCCAGCAGGCAGACCGCCAGCACCGGCAGCATCTGGACGACGGCGCGTACCAGGTGCCGCCAGATCCAGGTCCGTCGCGTGATGTCGGCCAGTACCCAGGGGGAGAGGTCGCGCGGCAGGCCGCCGCCGAGCGCGTACCAGACCCACTGCGCGGGGTTCGGGCGCGTGGCGGGGTTCGGGCGCGTGCGCACCCCCTGACGGTAGGCCGCCCGCGGGTGTGGGGGAGGGCTGCGCGCGCCCCGGGAACACCTGATCGGGTCGCCGTTGCCTGCGGCTGATCAGCGGGTGCAGACTCCCCGCACCGTGCCATGAGGAGGCCGCCGTGCAGATCAGTTCCCTGTTGCGCCACAAGGGCCACGAGGTGGCCACCATCGACGGCTCGGAGAGCGTGCGCGCCGCGCTCGCCGTGCTCGCCGACCAGGGGATCGGTGCGCTGGTCGTGTCCTCCGACGGCCGCCGGGTGGAGGGCATCGTGTCCGAGCGAGACGTCGCACGCGGACTGCACGAGCGGGGCGCGGCACTGCTCACGGACCCGGTCTCCAGCCTGATGACTGCGCAGGTGCACACCTGTCCCTCCGAGGCGAACGTGCACGCGCTGGCGCAGACGATGACCGACCACCGGGTCCGGCACGTGCCCGTGGTCGACGACGGCGTCCTGGTGGGGATCGTCTCGATCGGTGACGTCGTGAAGGCCCGGCTCGACGAGCTGGAGGCGGAGCGCAAGCAGCTGGTCGACTACATTCAGACCGCCTGAGAACCGGACTCGGGTCCCACCCCTCGCCGGCTCCGGGCGGGACCCGGAACGGGGCCACGACTCCGGGAGCCGGGGGCCGTCGGCGTACCGTGCGGCCGTGGACGAGCGTCGCCTGGGGATGGCCTCCGGGCTGACCGCCTACGCCCTCTGGGGTCTGTTCCCGCTGTACTTCCCGCTCCTGGAGCCGGCCGGCGGACTGGAGATCGTCGCCCACCGCGTGCTGTGGTCGCTGCTGTTCGTCGGCATCCTGCTCACCGTCCTTCGCCGGTGGGGGCAGGTGCGCACGCTGGTCAACGATCCACGCCGGCTCCTGGTGCTCGCCGGCGCCGGGGTGCTGATCGCCGTCAACTGGCTGGTCTTCGTCTACGGCGTGAACTCCGGGCACGTCGTCGAGACCTCGCTCGGCTACTTCATCAACCCGCTGGTGAGCGTGCTCCTCGGGGTGGTCGTCTTCTCCGAGCGGCTGCGACCGTTGCAGTGGGCGGCGGTCGGCATCGCGGCCGTCGCCGTCGCCGTCCTCACCGCCGACTACGGCCGCCTGCCGTGGATCGCCCTCTGCCTGGCGGCCACCTTCGGCCTCTACGGCGTGATGAAGAAGCTGGTCCGCGTCGAGGCGGCCCCGGGGCTCTTCGTCGAGACCGCGATGGTGGCGCTCCCTGCGGCCGTCGTCCTGGGGTTCCTGCATGCCGGCGGATCCGGCACCTTCGCCGCCGTCGGGGCCGGGCACGCGCTCCTCCTCGCCAGCTCTGGTATCGCCACCGCCATCCCCCTGCTGCTGTTCGCCGCCGCGGCCCGGCGGATCCCGCTGTCCACCGTGGGCCTGTTGCAGTACCTGACCCCGCTCATGCAGTTGGCGATCGGCGTCTTCGTCTACGACGAGGACATGCCGCCCGCCCGGCTGGCCGGTTTCGTGATCGTCTGGGTCGCCCTGGCGGTGTTCACTGCCGACAGCCTGCGACACGCCCGGACGGCGAGTCGCCGCTCGGGCACGGAGGCCGTGTCCGCCGGCCGCTGAGTGCCTTCCCGCACCTGCTTCCCGTGGCCGGGGAGGCGGTCGCCGGAACATGTCGGTGTCCCCGGCTACGGTCGCGACAGAGCCGTCCGGAGCCGTGGGCGGCGGGTTGGGCAGGAGATGAACGAGCGATGAGCAGCGACCCCGTTCCCGCGGTCACCCCACCCCGGGCCGACGGGTCAGGGGAGGTATCGACGCAGGTCGTTCCCCTGGGGCTGTCCCGGCGGGACCACGAGATGCTCATCTTCGAGCGGCAGTGGTGGCGCCGGCCCGGTGCCAAGGAGACCGCCATCCGCGACCAGTTCGGCGTGACGCCGACGCGCTACTACCAGGTGCTCAACGCGTTGGTGGATCGGTCCGACGCCCTGGCCGCCGATCCGCTGCTCATCCGCCGCCTCCGCCGGTTGCGTTCCTCACGACAGCGACAGAGATCTGCTCCAGGTGCTGGGCATTGAGAGTTACAACCGTTAGATTTGCTCACTGTGGGCAGGCACGCGGAGTCAGGCAGTGACGGAGTCGACTGGGGCGAGATCCCGGTCGCTGCTGGGCGTCGCCGGACGGACGGCCCTGACGGGCTGTGGAGCGCACCTCCGGCCGGTGGCCTGAGCGAACAGCGGACCGACATCGGCCGCGTCCGTGTCGACCGCCGCCGGGACACCCTCCTGGACACCCTGCTGGACTCCCCCCCGGAGTCCGGTCGCCGTCTCTCTGCCGGTCCCCCCGCCGGCGGCACCCGCGCCCCGGACGCCGTCCGCCAGATCTCCCGCGCTCGGCTGCCGCTCCCGCCGGTGCCGTCGGGTCCGCGCACCACTGTCGCCCCGTTCCAGGCCGTTCCGTCCCCGGAGATCCCCGCCCCTGCTGCGGCCGCGGATGTTCTGGTGGCGGCTCCGGTGCCGGCCGGCACGCTTCTGGACCGGCGCCGCTCGAGTGCCGTCGAGGCCGCACCCGCCGCCCGCCCCGGCCGTTCGTGGCGTTCCGGTGACCGTGCCCAGAGCAAGGCTGCCCTGCCGGAGGCCGAGGCCCGAGGCGACCGCGCGTCGGCCCCCGCCCCGAGGGTGCCCCGGCAGGCTGGAGCCGCCGGCACGTCCTCGCCCGCCGGCACGTCCTCGCCCGCCTACGGCGACTGGACCAAGCCTTCCCGTGCCGACATCGCCGAGATGGCGGCGGCCGACGAGGCCGACTACCTCTCTGGCCCCATCGGGGCGGCGCGGCTGCGCCCCGCCCCCGCCACCAGCCTCATTCCTGAGCGGTCCGTCGCCGGCCGCCGCGCGCGGACCGAGGAGGACCTCGACGACCGCGTCCTGGGCGACGACCTCCCCTTCGACGACGACCTCGGCGATCGCCACCTCGCGCACGGCGAGCTCGACGACGCGCCGTCCGCGACGTCCCCGTCGACCGACGCTTCCTCCCGCGGGGGCAGCGGTGGGCCGGTCACCGGTGGTGGGCGGGCCACCCGCCGCGCGGAGCTCCAGGCGGCCGACCACGCCCGCAAGGAGGCGGCCAAGCGCAACGGCACACCGATCGTCAGCCCGCTCGACGAGGAGGGCACGCCGCGCAGGTCCCGCGTGCTCATGGGCGTGGCCGCCATGGTCGTGGTCGCCCTCGGCGTGCTGGGCGTCTATCAGTTCACCTCACCCGACGCCGACGAGGCCGCGGCGCAGACGTCCACGTCGGCGACCTCGGCCCCCGTGGTCCCCGACGCCGCCGCGCTGCCCACGCTGCCGACGGCCCCCAGCGTCGTCGAGCCGCCGGTCTCCCCGGACGCCAAGGCGCCGGTCACGGTCCTCAACGCCACCCAGACCACCGGTCTGGCCAAGAAGGTCGCCGACTCGATGGCGGCCAAGGGCTGGCAGACCCCTGCGGTCGGCGCCTACACCGGCACCGACGTCGCGGCCTCCACCGTCTACTTCACCGAAGGCGACGAGACGCAGCGTCAGGCGGCGGTGAACCTGGTCAACCAGTTCCCGCAGCTCGCCGGTCCGGCACCCCGGTTCTTCGACGTCCCGGCCGACGTCGCCGCTCCGGGCATCGTCGTCGTCACCACCGGCGACTGGCTGCCCTGATCCGCCGCTCCGGCCCAGATCTCCTGGGGCGGAACATGCCCCGCCCCCCGACCGTTGGCCGCTTCGTGCGTGCCGTCCGCGGGCCCGTGCGTCCCCGCCCGCGCCTCGGCGCCCGCGGGACGCTGGCGCTCCTCCTGCCTCTCGTGTCCGTCACCGGACTCCTCGTGCTCGCACCGCCGGCAGCCGCCGCGGACGACGTCCGGACCGAGGAGGCGCGGGTCCCCTCCGGTTCCGGGGCCGACGCGGTCGAACTCGACACGACGCTGTTCGTCCCGGCGTCGGCCGCCGACGAACCGGCACCGGCAGTCGTCCTCGCGCACGGCTTCGGGGGCAGCAAGCAGTCGGTGGCCGACGACGCCCGCGATCTGGCCGATCGGGGTTACGTCGTCCTCACCTACTCCGCCCGCGGGTTCGGCCGCAGCACCGGCCAGATCGGGCTCGACGACCCCCGATACGAGATCGCCGACCTGTCCACGCTCATCGATCTGCTGGCTGATCGCGACGACGTCCTCCTCGACGGGGACGGCGACCCGCGCGTCGGCGTGGCCGGCGGCTCGTACGGAGGGGCGCTGGCGCTGCTGGGCGCTGCCTACGACGACCGCATCGACGCGATCGCGCCGCAGATCACCTGGAACTCGCTGACCTCGGCGCTCTTCCCGTCCCAGGAGGGCGTGGAGGATTCGGGCACGCCCGCTGCGACGCCGGAGGGCTCCGATGCCGGCGTCTACAAGCGGTTGTGGGCCGGGCTCTTCTTCGGGGTCGGCTCGGCCCCGGGCGACGGTCTGCTCGGTGCCCTGGGCGGCGGGGACGGCGCTGCGGCGGGCGCCCCGCTCGACCCGTCCTCGCCCGACCCGTCCTCGGCTGACCCGTCCTCAGCCGACCCCGCCGTCGTCGAGCAGGCGCTGACCTGTGGCCGCTTCCGCGCGGACATCTGCGCGGCCTATCAGTCGGCGGCGGCGACCGGAACGCTCACCCCGGAGATCCGCGCCGTCCTGGACCGCAGCAGCCCGGCGCGGGTGCTGGACCGCATCCACGCGCCGACCCTGCTGGTGCAGGGCACCCAGGACTCGCTGTTCGGCTTGGGGCAGGCCGACGCCAACGCCCGGGGCATCGCGGCGACCGGGACGCCGGTCAAGGTGGTCTGGTACGCCGGTGGTCACGACACCCAGGCCGACGACCGCGTCACCGCCGACCTCCGGGACCGCGTCGCCGGATGGTTCGATTTCCACCTGGGCGGCACGGGGGAGGACCCGGGTACCGGTTTCGAGTTCCCCGCGCCGACCGGGCTGGGCGGCGGCGGAGTGGGGACCGTGCAGGGCGGAACGCAGAGCGTGCGCGCCGGCACCTATCCCGGGCTGGCGGGCGCCGACCCGGTGCAGCGGACGGGGGTGCCCGTGACGGGGCCGACGCAGCCCGTCGTCACGCCGGCCGGAGGCACACCGGCGGCGATCACCACGGTGCCCGGGCTCGGTTCGCTCGGCGCGGTGCTGGGTGGCACGGCGGTCGAGATCCCCGGCCAGTTCGCGGCGTTCGGCAGCGAGCCGCTCGACTCCGCCGTCGAAGTGGTCGGAGCGCCGACGGTCGAGCTCGCCGTCGCCTCGCCGAGCGGTTCGGCCACCCTCTTCGCCAAGCTCTACGACGCCGGTCCCGACGGCGGGCTGACCCTGCCGTCGGGTCTGGTGGCGCCGCTGGCGCTCACCGGTCTGTCCTCCGACCCGTCGGCACCCACGCAGGTCGAGGTGACGTTGCCCGGCATCGTGCACCGCTTCGAGGCAGGCCACACGATGCGCGTGGTGGTCTCCTCGACCGATCAGGCGTTCGCCCTGCCGGCCGAGGCCGCGGTCTACTCCGTCGGCCTGGCCGGACCCGGCGTGGACCTGTCCGTGCCGCAGGTCGCAGGGCAGGTCCAGACCGACGCCGGCACCTCCCGCTGGTGGATCCTGCTCGCCGTCGTCGCGGGCCTGGGGCTGCTCGGCTGGGGTGTGGCGACACTGTGGGGTCGCCGCCGGCGACGCCGCGTCTCGGCGGTCGAGCCGGACGGCGAGGACGTGCCGCTCCGCTTCGAGGGCGTGACCAAGGCCTACAAGGACGGCTTCGTCGCCGTCCGTGACCTGTCCTTCGAGGTACGCCGGGGGCAGGTGCTGGGGCTGCTCGGTCCCAACGGCGCCGGCAAGACGACCTCGCTTCGGATGCTCATGGGCCTCATCCGGCCCACCGAGGGGCGGATCAGCATCTTCGGCCATGCTGCGGGTCCGGGTGCGCCCGTGCTGTCACGACTCGGCTCCTTCGTCGAGGGCACGGGGCTGCAGCCGCACCTGTCCGGGCGCGACAACCTGCGGCTGTACTGGGCGGCGACCGGCCGGCCGGACGAGGACGCACACATGGACGACGCGATCGCGGTCGCCGGCCTCGGCTCCGCCATCGACCGCCCGGTCCGGCGGTACAGCCAAGGCATGCGCCAGCGGGTGGCGATCGCCCAGGCGATGCTCGGCCTGCCCGATCTGCTGGTGCTCGACGAGCCGACGAACGGGCTGGACCCGCCGCAGATCCACGCCATGCGGGAGGTCCTGCGCTCCTACGCGGCCACCGGTCGCACGGTGATCGTCTCCAGTCACCTGCTCAGCGAGATCGAGCAGACCTGCAGCCACGTGGTCGTCATGGCGAAGGGGCAGAAGATCGCCCAGGGCACGGTCGAGGAGATCGTCGGCACCGGCGGGGCCGTCTCGATCGGCCTCAGCGACGACGCCGAGACCGACCGCGCCATCGCCGTCCTCGTGGCGCTGCCCGGCGTGACCGCGGGCCGCACCGACGAGGGGCTGGTGGCCGACCTGGACGGTGTCGGGCGGGCGGCAGCGCTGCAGGCGCTGGTGTCCGCAGGCATCGGCGTCGACGAGTTCACGCCGAGGCGTCGGCTCGAGGATGCGTTCCTCGCACTGGTGGGGGAGAGCTCGTGACGCTGTCGGAGCACGTGCAGCCCACGGGGGCGGTGGCCGGCTACCGCCCGGAGCGCACGCTGCGGCTGTCGGTGGAGCTGCGCCGCCAGTTCAAGCGGCGGCGCACCATCGGGATCTTCGCGCTGATGGTGGCGCTGCCGCTGATCCTGATCGGGGCGCTCCAGCTGGGCGGCAGCGAGGACGCGGGGGACAACGCCCGGATCAACCTCGTGGACGTCGCGACGTCGAGCGGCCTGAACTTCACGCTGTTCGTGCTCTTCGCGACGACGGGGTTCTTCCTCGTCGTCGTCTTCGCGCTGTGCTTCGGCGACTCCGTGGCGAGCGAGGCCCAGTGGGGCTCACTGCGGTACACCCTGGCCACCCCCGTGCCACGGATGCGGCTGCTCCGCCAGAAGTGGATCGCCGCCCTGGTGCAGTCGGTCGGTGCCCTGCTGACGCTTGCGACGGTCGCCGTGGTGGCCGGCGGGATCACGTTCGGGTTCGAGGACATCCAGACCCCGGTCGGCGTCACGCTCGACCAGCGTGAGGGACTGCTCCGGCTGGTGGGGATGCTCGGCTACCTCGCCGTACACCTGCTGGTCGTCGGCGCCCTCGCGTTCTGGTTCTCCACGATCACCGATGCGCCGCTGGCCGCGGTCGGCGGTGCGGTGTTCACGATGTTCGTGTTCGCCATCCTGGACCAGGTCGAGCAGCTGGGCTCCATCCGCGACTGGTTCCCCACGGCGCAGGAGTACGCCTGGACCGACCTGCTGCAGACGCCGGTCGACTCGGCGGACCTCTTCCGCGGCGTGGTGCAGTCGCTGGTCTACGCCGCCGTCTTCACCGCGCTCGCCTTCCGCCACTTCGCTCGCCGCGACGTCACGTCCTAGCGGAGTGCGAGAGCGCGGGGAACTTGCGCTCTGGCCCTGCGCTAGATGCTCGCGCGCACCGCCTGGGCCCAGCCCTCGCCCATCGCGCCCTCGGTCACGGTCGCGTTCGGCACGGCGGCCAGCAGCGCGGCCATCCCGTCGACCGCGGCCCCGTTCGCCGTGATGTACAGCCGGCCGACCGCGGGTGCCATGTCGAGGTCACTGACGCTGTCGCCGATTGCCACGGCGTCGGCCGGCGTCAGACCCCGGCGCTGGAGGTCCCAGGCGATCGCCGCGCCCTTGGAGATGCCGCGCGGCATCAGGTGGTAGACCCGCGGCTGGCGCGGATCGGCGTCCAGGGTCATCCGGGACGTCGCCGGGAACGCGCCGTTGTCCTTGAGGGTCAGCCAGCCGAACCCCTGCCGCGCGAGCCACGCGTCGACGGCCAGCGGGTCGACCCGGCCCCGCAGCAGGGCGTCGGTCGTGTGTGTGGCGTGCCAGGGCGCGTGCCACTCCAGCCGGCCGGGATGCTCGGCGATCAGCCGCTCGACGACGGCGAGGCCTGCCATCACCTCCATCGGCGTCCGGCCCGCATGCTCGGCGGGCAGCTCGCCGGGAAGTCGGTGCGTTCCGCGGCCCGCGTCCCAGCTGATCGTTGCGCCCAGCTCGGCGATGGCGCCGTCGGCGGCGAAGATGCGGGCGGCCTCCACGACCTGCTCGGAGGTGCGGCCGCTGACCAGCACCAACGGGATCCCGGCCCGGTGCAGTTCCAGCAGCGCGCCGGCCGGCCCGTCGGTCAGCTCTCGTCCGGCGGTGTGCCAGAACGATCCCCGCGGGCCCACCATCGTGCCGTCGAGGTCGGTGTAGACGATGCGCGCGGGCGGGGGTGCGGTCACCGGCCCATCCTGGCCAGCAGCGGGGGCCGGTCCGGGACTGGGTACAGTCGTGCATGTTCCACTCATCCAGAGGGGCAGAGGGACACGGCCCGTTGAAGCCCCGGCAACCGCCGCTGCGCACCGTTGCAGCGGGAGGTGCCAATTCCGTCCCGCGCGGCTCGACGGCCCGATGCGGGGAAGATGAGGAGGTAGTCGTCGTATGACTCTGACCGCTCCCGGTTCGACCCAGGCGGACTCCAGCGCCGGTGGACCCACGTTCGCCAATCCCGCCCGCGGGCTCGTCTGCCGCAACTGCGGCGCGACCTTCGGGCTGATCGCCGAGCACGCCTGCGCCGAGTGTTTCGGGCCCCTGGAGGTCGACTACGACCCCGAGCTCATGCGGGCGGTCACCCGCGAGCAGATCGAGGCCGGTCCGCAGAACATCTGGCGCTACGTCGCGCTGCTCCCGGTGGGCCACGACCCAGCCGCGCGGGTCAGCCTGGACCCGGGCCTGACCCCGCTGATCCGGGCCGACCGGCTCGCGGAGGAGCTGGGCCTGACCGGCGGACTGTGGGTGAAGGACGACTCGGCCAACCCCACGCACTCGTTCAAGGACCGCGTGGTCAGCATGGCCGCGACCGCCGCGAAGGGACTGGGCTACCGCAAGATCGCGGCCGCCTCGACCGGCAACCTGGCCAACTCGGTCGCCGCGCACGCGGCGCGCGCCGGCATCCCCTCGTTCGTCTTCATCCCGTCCGACCTCGAGCCCGGCAAGGTCGTGCAGTCGGCGGTCTACGGGCAGACGCTCGTCGCGGTCGACGGCTCCTACGACGACGTCAACCGGCTGACCAGCGAACTCGCGGAGACCGACGAGTTCCAGGACACCGCGTTCGTCAACCAGAACGTGCGGCCCTACTACGCCGAGGGCTCCAAGACGATGGGCTACGAGATCGCCGAGCAGCTCGGCTGGCGCATCCCGGCCCAGGTCGTCATCCCCATGGCGTCGGGCTCGCTGCTGACCAAGGTCGACAAGGCATTCCGCGAGCTGACCGCCGCCGGCATCGTCGAGGCCACCGAGTGGGCGATCTTCGGCGCCCAGTCCGCCGGCTGCGACCCGATCGCCACCGCGTTCGACAACGGATGGGACGTCGTCAAGCCGGTGAAGCCCTTCGGCATCGCCAAGTCGCTGAACATCGGCAACCCCGCCGACGGCCCGTACGCGCTCGACGCGATCCGCCGCACTGGAGGCGCCGTCGGCCGCGTGGGGGACGACGAGATCGTGCAGGGCATCCGCGACCTGGCCCGCACCACGGGCGTCTTCGCCGAGACCGCCGGCGGCGTGACCGTCGCCGTCCTCCGGCAGCTGGTGGAGAACGGGCGGCTGGACCCCAGCAAGGAGACCGTCGTCCTGAACACCGGCGAGGGCCTCAAGACCCTCGACCCGCTCGAGCCGGTCGTCGGCCCGACGCACCACGTGCAGCCGTCGCTGAGGTCGCTGCGCGACGCCGGCCTGATCGGCTGACCGCA
>JAOPWJ010000138.1 GCA_025965715.1 Blastococcus sp.
GACGCCACCGACGAGATGGTCGTCGCCGGGGCGGAGATCATGCACGCCGCGACGGTGCGGGCCTTCGCCGCCTTCTATCCGGCGCTCGGCCAGCACGACAAGCGCACCCAGCTCGAGGCACTGCAGAGCGTGCCCGTCGAGATCCTGGTCGGCGAGAGCGACAAGCTCACCCCGAAACGGCACAGCTCCCGGCTGGCCGAGGCGCTCCCCGACGCGCAGCTGCACGTCGTGGAGCGCACCGGGCACATGCTTCCGCAGGAGCGGCCGCAGCTCGCCGCCGACGCGATCGGGCGACTGCTCTCGGCGGCCGGGGACAGGAGCGCCGCGTGAGGGGACCATCGGCGGCGTGACCGCCTCCCCCGCCGGGCCGGCTCGGCTGCGACGCGCGGCAGGTGACCGCCGGGCACAGCTGGTGCAGATCGGCCTGGAGCTGCTGCCGACGACGCCGGTGCAGGAGCTGACGATCGACGACGTGGCTCGCCGGGCGGGCATCAGTCGCAGCCTGCTGTTCCACTACTTCGCGACCAAACGCGACTACTACACCGCCGTCACCCGTGCGGCCGCCGACCTGCTCCTGGAGCACCTGCTCCCCCGGCCCGGCACGTCCGCGGACGACCCGGTCCCCGGCATGCTCGACCGCTACGTCGGCTGGGTGGAGACGTTCCGCGAGACGCACCTGGCGTTCGTCCGCGGCGCCGCCGGCGGGGACCCCTGGGTCGCCGAGGTGTACGAGGAGACCCGCGCACGACTGGTGGAGGTGGCGCTCGACGCCCTCGACCTGCCCGACGACCGGGGACGCCGTCAGCTGATCCTGGCCTGGTTCGCCTTCACCGAGGACCTGGTGGCCCAGTGGGTCCAGGAGCCGACGATGTCGCGGGCGGACCTGCTGGTGCTGCTGCGCGACGTGCTGGACCGCCTCGTGAAGTGAAAGGACCCCGTCCTCCCCACCCTTCGCAAGCTCAAGGCGGGACCCGGGACGGGGCCTAACCGGCGAGGGAGGTCGGAGCCCGGTCGGCGGCCTCGTCCGGCGGGGGCTCCAGCTGGGCGACGACGTCCGGGGCGCTCGTGCCGGTCGCGTTCATCGACTTCTTCACCGTCGCGCCGTAGACGTCGACGTACTCCTGGCCCGACAGCTCCATGATCTCGTACATGATCTCGTCGGTGATCGACCGCTCGATGAACCGGTCGCCGGAGAGGCCCTCGTACCGGGAGAAGTCCAGCGGCGCGCCGAAGCGCACGCGGACCCGGGTGACCTTCTTGCCGAACGGCAGCCTGCGGCTGGTGTAGATCATGGCCACCGGGATGACCGGAGCGCCGGTGTCCAGCGCCATGCGGGCCACGCCGATCTTGCCGCGGTACAGGCGGCCGTCGGGCGACCGGGTGCCCTCGGGGTAGATGCCCAGCAGCTTGCCTTCGGAGAGGATGCGCTTGCCGGTCTGGATCGCGGCCTCGGCCGCGGACGCGCTGGACCGATCGATCGGCACCTGGCCCGCGCCGGTGAAGAAGGCGCGCTGGAGGAAGCCCTTCACACCCGTGCCGGTGAAGTACTCGGCCTTGGCCAGGAACGTCACGCGCCGCTTGAGGCTCATCGGCATGAAGATCCAGTCGGCGGCGGAGAGGTGGTTGCTCGCCAGGATCGCCGCCCCGGTCGCCGGAACGTTCTGCACGCCCTCGGCCTCGGGGCGGAAGATGACCCGTACCGGCGGGCCGATCGCGACGAACTTCAAGAACCAGTAGAACAACACGCCTCCTCCGCGAACTGCCAGACTAGGGAGCCCGGCGGCCGATGGACAATCGGCTGCTCCACGTGATCTGCCCTACGCCTGCCCGTCGATGCACCTGACCGCCGCACCGCCGGCCGGCACCGCCGCCGGTCGCCGAGGAGGATCCCCGTGTCCGGACCCGCCCTGCCCCCCGCCGACGTGATGCCCGGTGCGGAGCCGTTCGCCTTTCCGGGGAGCGGTCCGAACGCCCGCACGGGCGTGCTGCTGGTGCACGGGTTCACCGGCGCCCCGATGAGCATGCGGCCCTGGGGCGAGCGCCTGGCCGAGGCGGGTTTCGCCGTCCGGTGTCCCCTCCTGCCGGGGCACGGCACCCGCTGGCAGGACGCCAACCTCAGCACGCACCAGCAGTGGACGGCGGCCGTGGACGAGGCGTTCGACGCGCTGGCCGCCGACTGCGACCGCGTCTTCGTCGCCGGCCTGTCGATGGGTGGCACGCTCGCCATCCGCCTGGCCGAGTTGCGGCCAGCGGATGTCGCCGGGCTCCTCCTGGTGAATCCGTCGCTGTTCACGCAGCGGATGGACGCCAAGCTGCTGCCGATGATCGCCCGGCTGACCGGCAGCTGGGCGCCGATCGGCAGCGACATCAAGAAGCCCGGTGTCACCGAGCTCGCCTACCCCAAACTGCCGACCCGGGCGATGATGCAGCTGCGCCGGCTGTGGGCGCTCACCCGCGCGGACCTCGCCAAGGTGACCGCGCCGGTCATCGTCTTCCACAGCCGCGAGGACCACGTCGTCGAGCCGGTCAACAGCCAGGTGTTCCTCGACGGCATCTCGAGCACCGACAGCTCCGAGGTGGTCCTCGGGAACAGCTACCACGTCGCCACGCTGGACAACGACGCCCCGCTGATCTTCGACGGCTCGGTCGACTGGATCCGCGCACGGACACCGGCGACGGAGACCCGGTGACCGGCCGGCGGGGGCGCGGCCGCCGGGACAACGGTCTGGACGCCGTCCTCTGGAGCCCCCTCCGCGACGTCGACCCCCGGGTCGGCGAGCACCTGCTCGACGTGCTGCACACCGCCGATATCGCCGCCTACCTCGAGCCGTCGGCCGACGTCGCGCCCTACACGCGCAACGTCTCCCTGCCCAGCCCGCCCGCCGACCGGTTGTTCGTCGACCGCTCCCGCGTCGCGGAGGCGCGCGCCCTCGTCGCCGAGCAGGTGGGCCCTGACGAGCGGCCCGCCCCGCCTCCGGCCGAACCGGCGCGCGGCCAGGTGCCCGAGCGCGCTGCGCTGCGCGCGGACCTCGACGAGGACGCCGAGTGGCGGCAGATCGTCGCCGGCTTCGAGGCCGAGCACGGGCGCCAGGTCGTGGCCGAGGAGCCCTCCGACGCGCCTCCCCCGGCGCCGCACGAGCCGGCGATCCTCGACCGGCCCGACGAGCACTACGAGCCCCCGACGCCGCCCCCGCTACCGGTGCCGGCGCCGGCGTCGCTGTACGCAGTGCTCCTGGTCATCGCCGGCGTCCTCCTGGTCGGCCTTCCCGGCCTGGTGCGGCTGTCCGCCGACGCGGGACTGCTCATCGGCGTCGTCCTGATCGCCGGCGGGGTCTTCGTGCTCGTCTCGCGCATGCGGGACCGGTCCGACGACGGCGACGACGGCGCGGTGGTGTAGCCGCGAGTGGCGCCCGAAGGGCTCCGCGCGGCGGCAGCGAGACCGCCCTGCGGGGGGCCGTGCCATGGCGTGGGCCGGAGTCTCCCGACGCGGTGCGGCGAAGCGGCTCCGCGCACGTCGGGACGGCACTTGGCGGCGGCGTCGTCCGGCGGATGACAGTGCCATAGCGTCAGCGTGTGAGCTCCGCTACCCACTCCGCCACCGTTGCCCTGACCGGTCATCTCATGGACACCGGCATTCTGGCCCGGGTCCTCGACGACGTCCTCGAGTACGGCGGCGACTACCGCATCGAGAGCCTCGACCTGGGCCGGCAGCACGAGGACGCCTCGTCGGCCCGCGTGGAGATCAGCGCCGACGAGGTCGAGTTGCTCGACCGGATCCTCATGCGGGTCCAGATCCACGGGGCCAACCCCGTCGATCCGGGAGTGGCGATCACCAGGCCGGCCCCGACCGACGGCGTCTTCCCCGAGGACTTCTACTCCACGACCAACCTGGAGACCCTGGTCCGCCTGGACCGCGACTGGATCCGGGTCCGGCACCCCGAGATGGACTGTGGCCTGGTGGTCACCGAGGAGGACGGGCAGCCCGTCGTCCGCACCGCGCCGGTGAGCGACGTCCGCGCCGGTGACGCCGTCGTGTGCGGCGCGCACGGCGTCCGCGTGGAGCTGCCCGTCACGGCGCCCCGCGGTGCGGAGGGCGACTTCGGGTTCATGTCGTCGTCGGTGTCGAGCGAGAAGCCGCAGGCGCTCCTGGTCCGCCAGATCGCCGAACGGATGCGGGCGGTCAAGGCCGCCGGTCAGCGGATCCTCTGGGTCGGGGGTCCGGCCGTCGTCCACACCGGTGCCGCCCCCGCGATGGTCCGGCTGGTCGACGCCGGCTACGTCGACGTGCTCTTCGCGGGCAACGCCCTGGCCACGCACGACATCGAGTCCTCGCTGTTCGGTACGTCCCTCGGCGTCGACCTGGCCAAGGGCTCGGGGGTGCCGCACGGCCACGAGCACCACATCCGGGCGATCAACACGATCCGGGCGGCGGGCTCGATCGCCGCGGCCGTCGAGTCGGGCGTCCTCACCGGCGGCGTGATGCACGCGCTGGTGAAGGCCGGGAAGCCGTTCGTTCTGGTGGGTTCGGTGCGCGACGACGGCCCCCTGCCCGACGTCTACACCGACGTCATCGAGGGCCAGCGGGCGATGCGCGCCCAGCTGCCGGACGTCGGCTTCGCGATCATGGTGGCGACGATGCTGCACTCGATCGCCACCGGCAACATCCTCCCGGCGTCGGTCCCGTTGGTGAGCGTCGACATCAACCCGGCGACGGTGACCAAGCTCGCCGACCGGGGCAGCGCCCAGGCGATGGGGATCATCACCGACATCGGCCTCTTCCTCGAGCAGCTGGCCCGCGAGCTCGCCCCTGAGTGACTCGGGGTGCGGAAGTGCAGGACAGACCAGCGCTCCCGCACTGCGCTACGCCTCGCCCTCGGTGACGGCGAGTCGCACGAGGTCGGCCGCACCCACGATCCCCGCCTGCGGGCCGAGCTCCGCCGCGACGACCCGGGGGCCCGGGCGGAACCCCCGGCCGGGCAGCGCCCGGTCCAGCCGGTCGCGGGCCGGTCCGAGCACCATCTCGCCGAGCATGCTCACGCCGCCACCGATGACCACCACCTCCGGGTCGAGGACGGCGGCGAGGTCGGCGATGCCCTGCCCCAGCCAGACGCCGACGTCGGTGACCAGTTCCAGAGCGAGCGGGTCTCCGTCGTGGGCGGCGCGCGCGACGTGCTCGCCGGTCAGCCGGTCGGCGTCGCAGTCGGCCCGCTCGAGGAGTCGGGCGGCGGCGGCCGGAGAGGTGCGGGCCACCTCGCGGGCGGTCTGCCCCAGGGCGGTGCCGCTCGCGTACTGCTCCCAGCAGCCACGGTTGCCGCAGGCGCAGAGCCGGCCGTCGGGGACGACGCGCATGTGCCCCCACTCCCCCGCCACGCCGTGCGAGCCGCGCCGCAGCCTGCCGTCGAGGACGATCCCGCCGCCGATCCCGGTGCCGAGCGTGATCATCAGGGCCAGGTCGGCTCCGCGCGCAGCCCCGTAGCGGTACTCGGCCCAGGCGGCCGCATCCGCGTCGTTGCCCACCCACAGCGGACGCTGCAGCCGGGCGGCGAGGTCCTTGCGGAGCGTGGCGTTCCGCCAGGCCAGGTGCGGGCTGAACAGCACCGTGTCGCCGGTGCGGTCGAACCAGCCGGCCGCCCCGACGCCCACGCCCACCAGTTCGCCGCCATGGCCCGCGGCCAGCTCGTCGACGACCTCGGCGATGGCGTTCTCGGTGTGGCTCACCGAGCTACCCGGGGTCGCCCGCCGCGCCGTCGCGAGGATCGTCCCGTCAGGCGCGACCAGACCGCCGGCGACCTTCGTGCCACCGATGTCGATCCCCAGGGCGGGCAGCTCCCCAGCGGCGTCCCTCACGCGATGTCGATCCATTGCACCGGCGGCGGGGCGGTCTCCGGTGCGGCCTCCCCCTCGGCCTCGTCATCGGCCCCGTCATGGACGTGGTCGTCGGCCGGGACGTCGGGACGGGTGGCCTCGGCGAAGGTGCGCAGCGCCGCCGCCGTCGCGGTCAGGACATCAGCCAGCGCGGCGGTCAGCTCCGGCCGCTCACCCCGGACGACGGCCGCGACCTGGCAGACGGGGCACCAACGGCAGTCGCCCGGGTGGCTGCCGGAGGGCGTTCCGTCAGCGGTCACGTCGTCGGTGCCAGCGCGGAGGGCGTCGAGCACCCGTCGGGTCTGGTCGATCCAGTCGGTGCCGGGGTTCATGAGGTCCTTTCCTCGGCGGTGAGAAGCCCGGCCGGCAGCAGATCGGCCGGCCACAGCTGGGGGTCGGGTCGGAAACTGACCTCGAGTCGCGCGTCCGAGGTGCCGGGATCGGCGAGCCGGCCACCGGTCACCTCGCAGCGGCGCAGCAGCGGGTCGAGGCGCAGACAACGCCGTGTGCCGTGCGCCGTGACGACCAGGTCGTCCTGCCAGCGGGTCAGCTCGACCGCCGGGCGGTCGGCGAAGGGCAGCGCGACGGTGAGCCGCCATCCGCCGTCCTGGCGTTCGGGGGCCGGCGGCACGGCACCGCCCACGTCCGGCAGCTCGAAGGAGCCGAGGAGATCAGCCAGGGCGTCGGGATCCTGCGGCGCGGTCGCGGCCTCGGGCACCGAGTGCACCGGGGCCACGACCGCGAGCTCGGCCAGGGCGGCGTCCTGCTCGGCGGACCGCGCTGCCCACCAGGCCCCGGGCCCGTCGGCCGGCAGCGTCCGCGACAGCACCGCGGCGGCCCGCAGCCCGTGCAGGGCCAGCGACGTCGCGGCCCCGCGCATCCGAGGACCGGCCTCCGGCCGCGGCGGGGCGACCAGGCAGACAGCGGTGGCTCCTGCGTCGGCGAGCCGGTCGCGGGCCAGCAGGCCCTCCACCACCGGAACCGCGGCCAGGGCCAGATCCACCGGGCCACGCTTCGCCGTTCCGAACCGCACGGCCGCGGTGCGGACGGCACCCAGGGCGCGCGCTCCGGGTGGCAGGAGCTGGTCGAGCCACCAGCGCAGCGTGGTCGGCAGCGCCAGCAGCGTGCCGGCGGCCTCCACCGGACCGGCGTCGAGGACCACCAGGTCCGCGTCGGCATCGGCCATCGCGGTGAACAAGGCGAGGTCGGCGGTTCCCGGCAGCGGGAGCACCGAGCTCGCCGGGGGCAGAGTCAGGTCGGGGACGACGGCGGCCACGGCGGCCGATGACGTCCCCCAGAGGCGCTCGAACCCGTCCCGCCCACCGACGACGGTGAGCTCCAGGCCCGGAACGGCCTCGAGCCCGGGGACCGGGGGCGCCTGGCGGGTCAGCAGCAGCGTGCGCCGGCCGGAGCGGGCGGCGAGGACGGCGGCGGCGGCGGCGAGGGTGCTGGTTCCGGCCCCGCCGGAACCGGTGAACAGGAGCGTGCGCACGGTGGGGCCGGAAGACAACTCAGCCCTCGACGCGCTTCTTGAGCTCCTTGAGAGCGGTGTCGAGGATGACCTTCTCGGCCTTGCGCCTGATCATGCCGAGCATCGGGATAGAGAGGTCGATGGTGATCGAGTAGGTGACCTCGGTACGGCCCCCGTCCTCGACCAGCGTGTAGGAGCCGTCCTGCCGCTTCTGCATCTGGCCCTCGACCAGCGTCCAGGTCACCGCGCGGTCGCCGTCCCAGGTGTAGTCGAGGACGTAGTCGTCCTTCACCGCACCGGCGTCGAGGAGGAAGTGCACGCGGCGGGCCCGCCCGTCGCCTCCCGCCTCCACCACCTCCACCTGCTTGGCGGCGGAGACCCACTGCGGATACGCGGGGAAGTCGGCGATGACCGCCATGACGTCGGCGGCGGGTGCGTCGACGACGATCGACTGGGTGGACTGGTCGGCCATGGCAGCAGGCTAGCCGCTCACGACCGTTCGGCGAGCTGACCGGGCAACTCTCTGCCACTCATGGGTAGGCCTGGCCGGTAGATTGATCCGCGACGTCCCAGGCCGGGGCCGCGGGCGACGGAGCCCCGGACGGACCGGGAGGAGAGGACCAGGCGTGCGCGAGTTCAGCGTTCCCGCGACCACCGAGGTGGGCCCCGACGAAGCTCTCACCGACCTGCTGGCCTCGAACGTCGCGGAGGTCGGGGACCAGCCCGGGTTCCGCGTCCGCCGGGGCGGCGCGTGGCAGGAGGTCACCTGGAAGGAGTTCGGTGAGCAGGTCGCCGGAGTCGCCAAGGGGTTGATCGCGTCCGGCGTGGCCGCCGGCGACCGGGTCGCCCTGCAGGCCAAGACTCGCTATGAGTGGCCGCTCATCGACTTCGCGATCTGGACCGCCGGAGCCGCGACGGTCCCGATCTATGAGACGTCGAGCGCCGACCAGGTCGCGTGGATCCTCTCCGACTCCGGGGCCACCGCCATCCTCGTCGAGAAGGACGAGCACGCCGCGGCGGTCGAGTCCGTCCGTGAGCAGACCCCCGACCTCGCCTCCGTCCACGTCATCGACGACGGTGCGGTGGAGCAGCTCATCGAGGCGGGCAGGGGCGTGCCCGACAGTGAGCTCGAGGCCCGTCGCGCCACCCTCAACGCCGACAGCCTGGCCACCCTGATCTACACCAGCGGCACCACCGGCCGGCCCAAGGGCTGCGAGCTGACGCACCGCAACTTCCTGTTCGAGATCGGCAACGGGATGAGCCTGCTCGGCCGGTTCCTCAACGTCGAGGGCTCACTGCTGCTGTTCATCCCGCTGGCCCACGTGCTCGCCCGTGTCATCCAGGTGGGGGCGGTCAAGACTCGCACCGTCGTCGGACACACGGCGGACGTGAAGAACCTCGTGGAGGACCTCGGCGAGTTCAAGCCGACCTTCGTCCTCGCCGTCCCCCGCGTCTTCGAGAAGGTCTTCAACTCCGCGAAGGCGAAGGCAGAGGCCGACGGCAAGGGCAAGATCTTCGACAAGGCGGCGCAGGTGGCCATCGACTGGTCCCGCGCCCAGGACACCGGCGGCGCCGGCCTCACGCTCAAGGCGCAGCATGCGCTGTTCGACAAGCTGGTCTACGGCAAGCTGCGGGCCGCACTGGGCGGTCGGTGCCTCGGCGCCGTCTCCGGTGGCGCACCGCTCGGTGAACGGCTCGGTCACTTCTTCCGCGGCATCGGCGTCACGGTGTTCGAGGGCTACGGCCTCACCGAGACCACGGCGGCCGCCTCGGTCAACCACGACGAGGCGCTGCGCATCGGCAGCGTCGGGCGCCCGCTGCCGGGCGTCGACTTCGCGATCGCCGACGACGGCGAGGTGCTCATCCGCGGCGGCATCGTGATGCGCGGCTACTGGAAGAACGAGGACGCCACGAAGGAGGCCATCGACGGCGAGGGCTGGTTCCACACCGGCGACCTCGGCGAGCTCGACAGCGACGGCTTCCTGACGATCACCGGGCGGAAGAAGGAGATCCTGGTGACCGCCGGGGGCAAGAACGTCGCCCCGGCCGTGCTCGAAGACCGGCTGCGCTCCCACCGGCTGGTCAGCCAGTGCATCGTCGTCGGCGATCAGCGCCCGTTCATCGCCGCGCTGATCACCCTCGATGAGGAGGCACTCCCCGGCTGGCTGGAGTCCAAGGGCAAGGACAGGAGCCTCACCGCCGACAAGCTCACGGACGACGAGGACCTGCTCGCCGAGCTCGACGCCGCGGTCACGGAGGCCAACAAGGCCGTCTCCCACGCGGAGGCGATCAAGAAGTTCCGGGTCCTGGGTGCCGACTTCACCGAGGACAACGGGATGCTGACCCCGAGCCTGAAGCTCAAGCGGTCCGTCGTCATGAAGGAGTTCGACGGCGAGGTGGAGGCGCTCTACAGCCCCTGAGCGAGGCCCCGCTGCCCCACCCCTCGCCGTCTCGGGACCCTGCAGCGGGCCTTCAGGCGTCGAGCAGCCGGTCGAAGGTCGCGGCGATCGTCGTCCAGGACCAGCGCTGCTCCACCCACGCCCGGCCGGCGGCTCCCATCGCCCGGGCGCGGGCAGGGTCGGCCAGCAGGTCGCCGATGGTGGCCGCGACGGCGTCGGCCGACCGCGGCTCGACGACGTGCCCGGTGACGCCGTCCTGAACCGCCTCCGGGGCTCCGCCGGACGTGCCGGCGACCACTGGCCGGCCGCAGGCGGCCGCCTCGAGGTAGACCATGCCGAGCCCCTCGACGTCCAAGCCGCGCCGCCGGGTGCGGCAGGGCATGGCGAACACGTCCCCGGCGGCATAGTGCGCCGGAAGGTCGCCCACCGCCACGGGCCCGGTCAGGACGACGGAGCGTTCCAGTCCACGGGCGGCGACGGCCCTTCGTAGCGAGGCCTCGGCCGGGCCGCCGCCGACCAGCAGCAGCCGAGCGTCGGGATGCCGGGCGAGCACGCGGGGCCACCCGGCGACGAGGACGTCCTGTCCCTTGCGCGCGACCAGCCGGGACACGCACACGACGACCGGCGCCGCACCCAGGCCGTGACGCCGCCGGACGACGCTGCCGTCGGCGCCCGGCGTGAACAGGTCGATGTCCACACCGGGCGACAGCTGCGCCAGCCTGGTGCGCGACCCGAGCGCCGGCCCGAGGCGGCTCCTCGTGTACTCGCTGATGTAGGTGAGGACGTCGAGGCCGCCGGCGATGCGCTGCATCAGCTGCCGCGCCCCGGGCAGTGACACCCAGCCGGTCTCGTGTCCGTGCGTGGCACCGACCAGGTGCCGCACCCCGGCCGACCGCAGCGCCGGCGCGAGCAGTCCCAGGGGCGCGGCCGCCCCGAAGAAGGCGCGGTCGCACCCGTACCGGCGGGCGGTGTCGACGGCCGCCTGGGCGGTCGTACGGGTCGGCAGCAGCATGCTGGTCGGCCGACGGATCACGGGATAGGGCAGCGCGGCGTCATGGGCGGCCGATCCGGGGGCGTCCGAGGCGAGCACGACCAGCGAGTCGGGCGGGCGGCGGGCGAGCAGCGCGGCCACGAAGGTCTGGATGCCGCCCTGCCTCGGCGGGAAGTCGTTGGTGACGACCAGCATGCGGTTCATCCGCGGTCGTCCCGAACCCAGTCCTCGGCGAAGGCGACCCGCTGGGCGGCGGTCGGGTGCGATCCGAAGAACCACTGCCAGGCGGCCGGCGGGTCGGGGTCGGAGATGTTCGTGGTGGCCAGCCGTCGCTGCATGGACACGAAGGCGTCGGGATTCGCGGTGAGGTCCAGGGCGTGCAGATCGGCCCGCGCCTCGATCTGCCGGGACACCAGGTTCTGCACCGGAGTGCTCAACAGTCCGCCCACCGCCAGCAGGAACAGCGCCAGGGGCACCGCCCGCGGGTCGCCCGGCGACTCGGCACCGGCCCGGCGCAGCAACGACGCCGAGGAGAGCAGCCAGCCGATCAGAGCGGTCGCGGCGCCCGCCCCCAGGGCGCCGGTCAGCGTGCCGGTGAGCACGTCGCCGTTGGCCACGTGGCCGAGCTCGTGGGCCACGATCGATTCGACCTCCTCGTCGGGCAGCTGGTCGATCACCGTGTCGTAGACGACGATGCGCCGTGTGCTGCCGAAGCCGGACACGTAGGCGTTCAGCGCCGTCGTCCGCCGGGAGGCGTCGGAGACCAGGACGTCCTGCACGGGCACGCCGCTGCGGTCGGCCAGAGCCAGCAGGTCGGTCCGCAACTCCCCCGCCGGCATCGGCTCGAACCGGTTGAAGGCCGGCTCGATGACCAGCGGGTAGAGGAAGGACGCGACGACGACGAAGGCGGCCGCGGCCAGGGCCGCCCAGGCCCACCACCAGCGCGGTGCCCGCCGGACCAGCCAGAGGATCGCCACGAGCGCCAGGGCCGTCACGGCGGCGCTGATCGCCGTGGACACGGCAACGTCTCGAAGCCACAACCCCCACGTGCGGGTGGACAGCCCGTACCGGTGCCGGATCACCTCCCCGTAGACCCCGAGCGGAAGGGTGGCCAGCCGGCCGAGGACGGCGAGGGCCAGCACGCCCAGCACCACCTGGGCGACCCGTCCGCCGCCGACGGGACGGGCGACGGCGGCGACCAGCCGGGCTCCGAGCGGGGTGAGTCCGAGGATCGCGGAGATCCCCAGCCCCAACGCGAGGGAGGTCAGGGAGGCCGGGCGCACGGCGGCGGCGAAGGACTTCGCCCGGTGGACCTCGTCAGCGGAGAGGCCCGCGGTCGGATCGAGCGGGGTGAAGCCGCCGGACGGCTCCGGCAGCAGGTGCCAAGGCGTACGGACGGCGATGACGACGGCGAGCGCGATCCCGAGGACGACGGCGGTTACCAGTGCGGCGCGAGTACCTGCTCGACGCGCCCGGCTCACCCGGACGATCCTATGTGCAGGGACGGGGCGGCCCGTTCCGCCGGCGGCGGGGGCGGCCGAACGCTGAGGGCCGGTGACCTCAGGTGAGGTCACCGGCCCTCAGCGCGGTGCGGGAGAACTGCGGTCAGCCGGCGATCCGCCGGGCGCCGCTGAAGTTGTCCATCATGTAGTCGAGGCTGACCACCTTGACGGGCGACCCGGATGTCGAGGCGTGCACCATCTGGCCGTTGCCGATGTACATGCCCACGTGGCTGACCGGGCTGTAGAAGAACAGCAGGTCACCGGGCTGCAGCACCGATGGGGACACCGAGATGCCCATCTGCGACTGCATGCCGCTTGAGTGCGGCAGGCTGATGCCGGCCGCCGAGTAGGCGTACTGCATGAGCCCGGAGCAGTCGAAGGAGTTCGGTCCCGCGGCGCCCCACACGTAGGGGTCACCGAGCTGGGCGAGCGCGGTGTCCACCGCGGTCTGGGCGGCTGCACTGGACGCCGCCGCGCTGGTCACGACCGGAACGGACTCGCCCGCGTGCGCCGTGACGACCGCCCGCTGCTGAGGGGCGGTCAGCGCGTCGTACTGGCGCTGGTAGTCGGCGATCTGCCCCTGGAGTTTGGCCTGCGTGTCGGCGATGGCGTCGTATTCCTTCTGCGCCTTCGCCGCGGCCTCGTCGGCCTTCGCCCGGGCCTTCTCGGCCCCTTCGGCCACCTCGACCACCTGCGTCACCTGGTCGTTCGTGTGGCCGGCGATGGCGTCGAGCGTGCCGAGCTGTGAGACGAAGTCGTCGGCCGAGTCGCTGGTCAGCAGGATGTCGAGTTCGGTGTAGGTGTCACCGGTGTAGGCGGTGCGGGCCAGCTCGCGGATCTGGCCGTCCAGGGCGTCGAGCCGCTTCTCGGCGTCCGCCGCGTCCTGCTCGGCGGTCTGCACCTCGGCGTTCTGCTGCTCGAGCTGGACCTTGGCGGTGTTGAGCTCTTCGGTGACGACCTCGAGCTGGTGGCTCGCCTCGGCGACGAGCTGCGTCGCCTGCTGCGGAGTGAAGGCCTCGCCCGGGTCAGCGCCGGCCGTACCGGGAAGGGCGCTGAAGGTCAGGACCGCGGCGGCTCCGGCGATGACGACGGATCGGGTGCCGACGATGCGGCGGGCGGTCGGGCGGTCGGGCGCGGGGTCGGTGTGGAACAGATGTGCGACATGGGTCAGGACAGTGTGAGGGGTCGCCACGTGCGGCGGCTCTCCGTTTCTTCCTCTGCGACCGCCTACCGAGTTAGCTGACGGGTTCGGGCTGGGAAGTCTGGCCCTATCCCCTGCGCGCCGGCGTGCCGGTCCACAGGGGAACTCACCCCAGAAATGCGGTGGGTCCCCGGTTCGCCTCTGACACCACGAGGGCGCCGTCTGGCGATTAGGCGGCGTCGACCGAGGTCACCGGTGAAAGGTGACGACCACCCGGCCGAACGGCGACCACCGTACGGCCGTGATGTTGCCGTGACAAACCGAGGGTCCTGGGGAGGGTGTGGCGAAACTCTAGGGAATCGTTATTTCCCGCGCCGCGCGGCGAACGGCGACCGCTCGCACTATGCGATAAGGCACATCCGGCCGTCGTGGTCATCCGGTCCGACGACCTCGCGGCGCGGACCCGTCCGAGCCGTCGCCCGCGGCCCCCCGGTGGCGCAGCGGCGGCACGAGGCCACAGTCGGCCAGCGCGCGAACGGCCCGGCGCTCGACATCGTCGAACTCCACCACGACTCCCGGCGGCGGGACGACGACGTCCTCCGCGGTCGACACGGGTACGGCAGGGCGGTCGAACGCGCGGGGCGCGCGACCTCGTGGGGTCATCGGCACCACCACGGGGTCGACACCCTGCCAGCCCGGCGGCGCGCCGAGCAGCACGGTGACGACGCAGTCGGCGCAGCCCGTGCCACGGGCGGTGCAGGTATCGCAGTCGATGAGCATCGGTCGTCTCTCCTCCGTGAGTCACCTGGACGGTAGGAGCGGCCACCGACAATTTTCGGCCGCGCCGGCTCAGGTGCCGGCGTACTCCCAGTGCCAGGGCTCCTCGCGCCCGTTGCCCGGGTCGGCCCAGGTGGGGTGCAGGTACCCGAACCGGCCGGCGTTGGCGACCATCCACTGGTACGGGGCCGTGCCGTAGTTCTGGATGCCACCGCAGAGGTCCAGCGCCAGGCCCCAGCCGTGGTTGCTGGTCCCGGGCACCGCGGCGAGGGCGGGCTTCTCCCCGTAGAGCCGCACCTGGCTGGCGTAGGTCCGGTACGAGTCGGTGACGCACACCGGCCCGCCGAAGGAGGCGGCGTAGGCCGCCGACATGGCGCGGAAGGCCGCGGCGGCGTCGCAGCGCAACTGGTGGTCGCCGACGCCCAGCGGGCACATGGCGCTCGGCGGGATGAGCCCGTTCGGATAGCCACCCCAGGCGCGCTCGCCGCCGTAGCTCGGCGGATGGACCGTGTTGCCGCACTCCACCCGGAGCGAGCCGGCGGCGGGCTTCGGGGCGGCGACCGGCGCCCGCTGGCCGAGGGTGGGCCGCCCGATGCCCAGCACCTCGTCGGCCGGGAGGGTGCGCACGACGACGGAGCCGGCCCGCGCATCGGCGGCGAGCATCGTCTTCGGGTCCAGCGCGATGCCCACGTGGCCGAGCCCCGACTCGCCGTTGCCCAGGAAGACGAGGTCGCCGGGCAGGACGTCGGCCGGCTCGACCGGAACGGTGACGGAGAACAGGCCGCCCTGGTCACCCGGCAGCGCGATACCCGCCGCCGCGTACACCGACTGCACGAGCGAGCCGCAGTCCCAGGACTCCGGCCCCGACGTGCCGGGGGCGTAGGGGCGCCCCAGTGCAGCCATCGCCGTGGTGACCGCCGTCATGGTCTCGGCCGGCAGCACGAGCAGCGAGGTGGGCTGCCGTGGCAGTTGGGCCGCTCCGCGCTGCGCCCCCCCGCCGCTGCCACCCACCGGCACCAGCCCCGCGGGCAGCCCCCCCGCCGGATCCCGCAGCTGCGCGGCGGGCGGGGACGTGACGCCCGCGGCGGCCAGCTGGTCGACGTAGGCCTTCCAGTTGGCGGCGGTGCGTGCGTTGACGTCGAGCTGCTCCTTCTGCAGCTGGGCGAGCTGCCGGTCGACCTCGCCGAGCGCCTCGCCGAGCTCGTCGGTCACGGCTTCGGCCGCCGCCTCGAGCTCCGACACCCGAGCGGACACCTCGTCCGCCCGCTCCTGCGCCTTGGCCAGTGCCGCCTTCGCCCGACGCTGCCGGTCCAGGGCGGCCCGGCGGAGCTTCTCGGCGGATCCGATCACGTCGGCGGCGTGCCGGTCCACGACGTCCAGGAAGCCCATCGCCGTGAGCACGTCGCCCGGGTCGCCACCGCTGAGCAGGAGCGTCAGCGGTGTCAGCGAGCCGCCGTCCCGGTAGACGGCGGCGGCGTAACCGGCGACGACCTCCTGGTGCTGGGCCAGCTCGCCCTCGGCATCGGAGACCACCTTCTCGGCCGCCGTCACGTCTGCCTGCGCGTCGGCGAGGGACTCGCGGGCCGCGGTCACCTCGGCCTGTTGCGCCTTGAGGTCGTTCTGCACGTCTGCAGCCCGCTGCTGGAGCCGGTCCAACGCGTCGCTGTCGAGCACTCCGGACGTACCACCCGGCTGGTCGCTGGGCGCCGCGGCGGACGGCCCGGCGAGGGGGACCGTCAGCGCGAGCGCAGCCAGCGTGGCGACGAGCACCCGCGACGCCGCCGAGGCTGGGATGCGCCACAGGGTGCGCGCGGACATCGGACCACCTCTGCTCGGGGGCGGCACCCCCGCACGGGAGGACCACCGGGGGAATGTTCGCCTGATCAGGGCCGACACGCCAGGCGAGTGGCCGCGGGAACCCCGGCCGGGCGTCAACCGATCGGGTTCGGCGGGGACCGGTGGCTTCGCGGTCGGGCGGGGAGCGGCCGCCGGCCCGCCCCGGCGAGCGTCCCACGGACTGTCAGTAGCCCGTCCTACCGTCCGGCCGTGCCCCTCTCCCCCGCCCCACCGCGGAGCGAACCGGCCCCCTACGAGCAGGTGTCGATCGACGAGCTCGGCAGCCCACTGGCGGAGGTCACCTTCGTCGTGGTGGACCTGGAGACCACCGGCGGCTCCCCCAAGGACAGCGCGATCACGGAGATCGGCGCGGTCAAGGTGCGTGGCGGTGCGGTTCTCGGGGAGTTCCAGACCCTGGTCGACCCGGGCCGGGAGATCCCCCCGTACATCAGCGTGCTCACCGGGATCACCTCGAGCATGGTGGCCGCCGCACCGCGGATCGGCACCGTGCTGCCCTCGTTCCTGGAGTTCGCCCGCGGCGCCGTCCTCGTCGCCCACAACGCGCCGTTCGACCTCGGTTTCCTCAAGGCGGCCTGCGCCGAGAACGGGCTGCTCTGGCCGGTGGCCGCCTCGGTGGACACCGCCGTGCTGGCCCGCCGGCTGCTCACCCGTGACGAGGTGCCCAACTGCAAGCTCGCCACCCTGGCGCCGCACTTCTCCGCAACGACGTCGCCCACGCACCGCGCCCTCGACGACGCCCGGGCGACCGTCGACGTGCTGCACGGCCTGTTCGAACGGCTCGGCCCCCTGGGCATCACGTCGTTGGAGGAGCTGACCGGCCTGACCCGCCAGGTCGATCCCGAGCGGCGCCGGAAACGGCACCTCGCCGACGCCGTTCCGCGCGGCCCGGGCGTGTATCTCTTCCGCGGTCCCCGCGACGAGCCCCTCTACGTCGGCACGTCGAGCGACCTGCGCAGTCGGGTACGCAGCTACTTCACCGCCGGCGAGCAGCGCAGCCGGATCACCGAGATGGTGGCGTTGGCCCAGCGGGTCGAAGCCATCTCCTGCGCCCACGACCTCGAGGCCGCCGTCCGGGAACTGCGGTTGATCGCCGAGCACAAGCCGCGCTACAACCGCCGGTCACGGTTCCCCGAGCGCGCCTTGTGGGTTCGCCTGACCGAGGAACCGTTCCCTCGGCTGTCCGTCGTGCGGCGCGTCCGCCCAGGTGCCGGGGTCTTCCTCGGGCCCTTTCCCGACCGTTCCGCGGCCGACGCCGCCGTGGCCGCCGTCCACGAGTCGCTGCCGCTACGCCAGTGCACGACCCGACTCTCCCCCCGCGTGCCCGCGAGCGCCTGCGCACTGGCCGACATGGGGCGCTGCGGCGCCCCGTGCACCGGCGCGCAGTCGGTGAGCGAGTACGCGGCGATCGCGGCCGTCCTCCGCGCCGCCGTGGAGGGCGATCCCCGCGCACTCGTCGCCCCGCTGCTCGAACGTGTCGACCGACTGGCGGCCGAGGAGCGGTACGAGGACGCCGCTGTCCTGCGCGACCGGGTGGCCGTCCTGGTGCGCGCCGTCCGGCGCCGGCAGCGCCTCGAGTCGCTGGCGACGGTGACCGAGCTCGTCATGGCCCGCCCCGACGGCGACGCCGGCTGGCACCTGTCGGTCGTGCGGCGTGGGCGCCTGGTGGCCGCCGGCGGGGCGCCACGGGGGACGTCGGTGCGCGGCACCCTCGCCAGGCTGCTGACGACCGCGGAGACCCCGCTGGGCCCGGACGGCGAACTCGCCGCCTCCGTCGACGAGACCGAGCTCGTCCTGCGCTGGATGGAGAAGCCGGGCTCCCGCCTGGTCGAGCTCGACGGCGTCCTCGCCAGCCCCGCCCCCGGCACCGGGGCGTACAACGCCTTCCTCCACCGGGTCGAGACCGGCCGCACCGAGCGAGACCCCTTCGCCGACGGCCGCTCCCTGGGTACCAGGGCCCGCCCCGAGCGGCTGGCCGCCGGTCAGGGCGGTCCAGCGCGCCGGGCACCGATAGCATCGCCGGCGTGATCACCGCCATCGTCATGATCGACGCGGCCACCGACTCGATCCCCGAGGTGGCGGCCTCCATCGCCGACCTCGACGGCGTGAGCGAGGTGTACTCGACCGCCGGTGAGGTCGATCTGATCGCGATCGTGCGGGTGCGGGAGTTCGAGCAGATCGCCCAGGTGATCGCGGGGCGGATCAACAAGGTCCCCGGGGTGCTCGAGACGGAGACCCACATCGCGTTCCGCGCCTACTCGCGTCACGACCTCGACGCCGCGTTCTCGATCGGCTTCGAGACCTCCGACTGAGCCGCTAGGGCCGGGCGTCGTCGCGAACGGCCTGGCTGATCGCCACCCAGCGCTCGAGCTGCGCGGCCGCGCTCCCGTCGTCGATCGCCGCAGCCGCACGCGCCAGACCGGCGGCCAGGCCGTCGTGCAGCCGCTGGGCCCGCTCGTCGAACGCGGCGAAGCCGGCGGCCGCGTTCAGCAGCACCGCGTCGCGCACGGGACCGGGCTCACCGCCCAGCACACGGCGGAAGACGTCCGCGTTGACCTGGGGGGAGCCGCCGCGCAGCGCCTCCGGCGGAGCGGTCGCGATCCCGAGGGCGGTGGGATCGACGCGCTCGGCCTCGACTTCGCCGTCCCGCACCATCCAGACCGACGACGTGGTGGAGAGGGTCAACTCGTCGAGGCCGTCATCGCCGCGGAAGACCAGCGCACGGCTGCCGCGGGCGGCGAGCACCTCGGCCATGACGGGCGCCATCCGCCGGTCGGCGCAGCCGATGGCGGCGGCCCGCGGGCGTGCCGGGTTGGTCAGCGGCCCGAGGAAGTTGAAGACGGTGCCGATGCCCATCTCGCGCCGCGGGCCGGCGGCGTGCCGCATACCCGGGTGGAACACCGGAGCGAAGAAGAACCCGATGCCGGCCTCCTGCACGCACCGGGCCACACCTGCGGCCGGCAGGTCGATGACCACGCCGAGGGCCTCCAGGACGTCGGCGGCTCCTGAGGACGACGACGCCGCCCGGCCGCCGTGTTTGGCCACCGGCACCCCGGCCGCGGCGATCACCACAGCGGACATCGTCGAGATGTTCACCGTGTGCGCGCCGTCCCCGCCCGTACCGACGATGTCGACGCAGTCCAGTGACAACTCCACCGGAGTCGCGCGGGCGAGCATCTCGGCCGCGAGCCCGGCGACCTCCTCGGGCGACTCACCCTTGGCGCGCAGGGCGACGGCGAAGGCCGCGACCTGGGCGGGGGTCGCCTCGCCCGTCATGACCTCGCGCATCGCCCAGGACGTCTCGGCCGACGACAGGTCGGTACCCGCGAGCAACCGGTTCAGCAGGGCGGGCCAGTTCGGGCCGGAGCCCGCGGGCCGGATGCCGCCTGCTCCGGCGGTCACCGGCGGCTGACGGGGCGCTGCGCCTGGGCGCGCAGCAGGTCCGCGACGACACCGGGAGCGGTCAGCGGGTCGATCGGCAGCGGCAACGTCGCGTCGGCTCGCGACCAGTGGGCCAGCCACCGATCGGCCTGCCGGGCGATCAGCACGCACATGGCGGGCCGGTCGGCCACCTCCTGCTCCAGCTGGCGAGCGATCGCGAGGCCACCGGTGGGCTGCGCCTCGCCGTCCAGGATGCAGAGGTCGACGCCACCGGCGTCGACGGCGGCGATGACCTGATCGCCCTTCTCGCACTCGATCCAGGTGAGCGGACCCACATCGGCCGCCGGCCGCCGGCCGACCGCCGTCCGTACGGCATCCCGAATCTCGGGACGGTGGCTGTAGACCAGCACGCTGGCCGGGGTGGCAGTGTCGGCTGCGGGGGTCACGCGGCCGAGACTAGTGCCACCGCCGAACGTTTCCCTTACATGGCCGGGAAGTCGGTATGGAGCTGATCACTTTGCCGCCACGCCCGTCCCACCCGCGGTCGTGACGGCCCCTCCCCGATGCCATGATGAGCCCCGTGACAACGGCCCCCGTCGCGAGCAGCGCCTTCGACACCTCGCGGGTGCATTCCCTGACTCGCCCGAACATCGTCAGCGTCGGCACGATCATTTGGCTCTCCAGCGAGCTGATGTTCTTCGCCGGGCTGTTCGCGATGTACTTCACCGCCCGGGGGCGAGCCCCCCATGGGTGGCCGCCCGAGCCCACCGAGCTCAACCTGCCCGACGCCACGTTCTTCACCGTGGTCCTCGTCCTCTCATCCGTGACCTGCCAGTTCGGCGTGTTCGCGGCGGAGAGCGGCAACGTCTACGGGCTGCGGCGCTGGTTCACGATCACGTTCGTGATGGGCCTGATCTTCGTGCTCGCCCAGGCCAACGAGTACCGAGTGCTGGTCACCGAGCACGGCACGTCGATCTCGTCCTCCACGTACGGCTCGGTCTTCTACCTGACGACGGGCTTCCACGCCCTGCACGTCATCGGGGGCCTCGTCGCCTTCGTCTTCATGCTCATCAGGTCCACCATGGGCCGCTTCACGCCGGCACAGGCGACCTCGGCGATCGTGGTCTCCTACTACTGGCACTTCGTCGACGTCGTGTGGGTCGGGCTCTTCGCCACGATCTACCTGATCCGCTAGGGGACCGGTGTCCATTCCCAACACGCAGTCCGACGCCCCGCTCGACGAGGCCGCCGCGGGCCAGGAGAGCCCGGTCAGCCGGGCCAGGGCCCGGCGCCGCTCGAAGCAGCGCCGGCGTCTGGCCAACGTGGGTGGCCTCATGGCCGCCCTGGTGCTTACCGGCGCCCTGTACTCCGTCTTCGCCCCGGCCCAGGCCGCCGAGGACAGCTCCTCGATGTCCACCGCCGAGGCGGCGGGCCGCGACCTCTACACGCGTAGCTGCATCACCTGCCACGGCGACAACCTCGAGGGGGTGGAGGGCCGCGGCCCCTCCCTGATCGGGGTCGGCGAGGCCTCCGTGTATTTCCAGGTGCACACCGGCCGGATGCCGCTGGTCCGCCAGGAGGCGCAGGCGCCGGACAAGCCCGCGGTCTTCTCCGACAAGGAGGTCGACCAGCTGATGGCCTACGTGCAGGCCAACGGCGGCGGCCCGACCCTGCCGTCGGGCGACCTCCGGGACGGCGACCTCGCTGAAGGCGGTGAGCTGTTCCGGCTCAACTGCGCGTCGTGCCACAACTTCGTCGGCGAGGGCGGCGCCCTGTCCTCGGGCAAGATGGCCCCGAGCCTTGCCGACGCCGACGACCTGACCATCTACGCGGCCATGCTCAGCGGCCCGGAGAACATGCCGGTGTTCGGCGACAACCAGCTGACCGCCGAGGACAAGCGCTCGATCATCAACTACGTCCAGACGGTCCATGGGCAGGCCGACCCCGGCGGCGCCGGCGTGGGCCGCATGGGGCCGGTCGCGGAGGGCCTGGTGATCTGGGTCGTCGGCGTCGGCGCCCTGATGTTCGGAATCTTCTGGATGGGGAGCAAGGCGTGAGCACGCGCGAGACCCGACCCGGCTCGACCGGCGGCGCGGACACCCCCGGGCCGCTGCACGGCGGACCGGACGACGACTACTCCCCCGAGCAGCTCGGGACGATGAGCCGCGAGGAGCTCGACCGCCTGGGTGCTCGCTACGACGGCGTCGAGATCCTGCACGTCGACTCCGGTCCCGAGCCCGGCTCCCGGCTGGAGGGTCGGGCCATCCGCCAGGTGGGCCTGGTCTTCGGTCTGGCCGGCGTCTTCGCCCTGGCGTTCGTCGTCGTCTACGCGGGGTCGGGATGGTTCCTGCCCGACTGGCACTGGGAGATCAGCGAGAGCGGCTGGAGTGCACTGTTCACGCCACTGCTCGGGCTGCTGATGGGCCTGTCCCTGCTGATGGTCGGCCTCGGCCTGGTTCTCTTCACCAAGAAGCTGTTGCCGCACGAGACCGCCGTCCAGGACAAGCACGACGGGTCGCACTTCGATCGCGTCACCAGCGGCGCCACCCTGGTCGGTGGCTGGCACAACAGCGGGCTCGCCCGGCGGAAGCTCATCACCCGCTCACTCGGCCTCATGGGTGGCGGCGTGGGCCTCATGCTGCTCATGCCGCTCGGCGGGATGATCAAGAACCCGAACAAGGGCGACCCGCTCGGCAGCACGAACTGGGACGAGGGCGTGCGGCTCGTCCGCAACGACGGCAGCCCAATCCGTCCCGGCGACCAGGAGCCCGGCTCACTGGAGACGGTGTTCCCGGCCGTGGCCGGCGGCAACATCCAGGCCGACGCCGCCACGATGCTGATCCGGCTGCGCCCAGAGCAGGTCCAGGAGGCCCAGCCTCGCGAGGGGCAGGGCGACTTCGGCTACGGCGACTACGTGGCCTACTCCAAGATCTGCACCCACGCCGGCTGCCCGGTGTCCCTGTACGAGCAGGAGACCAGTCGCATCCTGTGCCCCTGCCACCAGTCGCAGTTCGACGTCACGCAGGGCGCCAAACCAGTCTTCGGTCCGGCGACGCGGTCACTCCCCCAGCTGCCCATCACTGTCGACGACGAGGGCTTTTTCGTCGCTCGCAGCGACTACATTGAGGCCGTCGGCCCGACCTATTGGAACCGGGAGCGCATCTGATGGCCCGCACCGCTACCGCGCCGGGTGCTCCGACCACTCGCCTCGGCAAGACCGCCTACGAGATCGACGACCGGTTGATCGTCTCCGGCTGGGTCCGTCGGACGATGAACAAGGTCTACCCCGACCACTGGTCGTTCCTGCTCGGGGAGATCGCTCTCTACTCGTTCCTCATCCTGCTGCTGTCCGGCACCTACCTGACGTTCTTCTTCGACGCCTCGATGGAGGAAGTCACCTACCAGGGCTCCTACGCGCCGTTGCGCAACGTGGAGATGTCGGCCGCCTACGACTCGGCGCTGCAGCTGTCGTTCGACGTGCGCGGCGGTCTGTTCATGCGACAGCTGCACCACTGGGCGGCGCTGCTGTTCGTGGCCGCGATCGTGGTGCACCTCCTGCGCATCTTCTTCACCGGCGCCTTCCGCCGGCCTCGCGAGACCAACTGGCTCATCGGCGTCGTACTGCTGGTTCTCTCGCTCCTGATGGGCGTCACGGGCTACTCCCTGCCCGACGACCTGCTCTCGGGCACCGGCCTCCGGATCATCAGCGCGATCCTGCTGTCCATCCCCGTCGTCGGCACCTGGGTGCACTTCGCGGTCTTCAACGGTGACTACGTCGGCCAAGAGATCATCGGGCGCTTCTACATCGCGCACGTCCTCCTGTTCCCGGCGATCCTCCTGGGGTTGATCGCCGTGCACCTGCTGATCCTCGTCAAGCAGAAGCACACGCAGTTCCCCGGCCCCGGCCGCACCGAACACAACGTGGTCGGTAACCGGCTCTTCCCGACCTTCGCGGCCAAGGCCACCGGCCTGATCTTCGTCGTCTTCGGGATCTGCGCCCTGCTGGGCGGGCTGGTCCAGATCAACCCGGTCTGGCTGTGGGGGCCGTACAACCCCGCCCAGGTTTCTGCCGCGTCGCAGCCCGACTGGTACATCGGCTTCCTCGACGGGTCGACCCGGCTCTTCCCGGCGTGGGACATCAACCTGCCCGGCGACTACACGATCCCCGCGCTGTTCTGGCCGACGGTCGTCATCGCGGGCGCCATGTTCACGCTCCTCGCGCTCTACCCGATGATCGAGCGGAAACTGACCCGCGACACCGCATCCCACCACCTGCTGCAGCGTCCGCGGGATGTGCCCGTGCGCACGTCGATAGGCGCCATGAGCCTCACCTTCTACGTGATGCTCATGATCTCCGGCGGTAACGACGTCATCGCCGACAAGTTCGACATCAGCCTGAATGCCATGACGTGGATCGGGCGGATCGGCGTCATCATCCTTCCGCCCATCGCGTACGCGATCACTTACCGCATCTGCCTCGGCCTGCAGATGCACGACCGCGAGGTGCTCGAGCACGGCATCGAGACGGGTGTGATCCGGCGGCTGCCCAACGGTGAGTTCATCGAGGTGCACCAGCCGCTGGGGCCGGTCGACGAGCACGGCCACGGTGCGCTGGCCTACGGCGGCGCTCCTGTGCCCAAGCGGATGAATCACGTCGGTGGCGCGCGGCGCGCCGTCCGTGGGTTCTTCAGCCCGATCGAGTCGCCGGTGCAGGTGGAGCTGGAGCAACGGAACGAGGGCCTCGGGTTGGCCGCCGGCGAGAGCAGCCGGGAGCTGACCTCGTCGAGCCGGCCGGCCGACGGTGGTCGGCCCTCCGACGGTGGGCGGCCGCAGGAGCCCCGGGACTGATACCCGGGGGCGGACATGCTCCCAGCAACGACCAGCAGGGCCCCGGTGGACTCCCACCGGGGCCCTGCTGCGTCAGACCCTGCTGCGTCAGACCCTGCTGCGTCAGACCCGCTGCGTCAGGCCCTACTGCGTCAGTCCCTGCTGCGTCAGACCCTGCTGCGCGTCAGGCCCGCTGCGTCAGGCCCTACTGCGTCCGGCCCGCTGCGCCCGGCCCGCGGCGCGGCACCTTGCGGTGGACGGGGCGGTGACCAACTACCCGGGTCCACCTCGTGCTGGGGGACTCCTGCAGGACTCCCCCAGCGCGAGGAAACCCCCAGAAGCCTCAGAGCCGGCAGCCGGCGCCCGGCTCTCACCCCGCAACCAGGGGGCTGAGGCCGCGTCGCCACCGCCGCCACCGCGGTAAGGCCGCGCACTGCTCGGCGGCGCCTTGCTCAGCGGCGCACTGCTCCGCGGCGCCTTGCTCGTCGGCGCACTACTCGGCGGCGCCCTGCTGCGCGGCGCACTGCTCGCCGCACTGCCCGGCGCCCCGCTCCCAACCGCGCGACCCCAGGCCGGCACCCGCACCCGCACCCGCACCCGCACCCGGCAACTCTCCGCCCCGAGACGCGCCGAGGGCCCCTCCAGGCGTACCGGAGG
>JAOPWJ010000254.1 GCA_025965715.1 Blastococcus sp.
CGAGGATCAAGGGCGAACTGAGCAGCGGCTGGAAGCGAAGCGCGGCACTCGTCCGTTCCACCCGGGGGGTGATGGCGAAGTCCACCTGCCCCTCGGCCACCAGCTTCACCATGGACCTGGGGTCGGAGGGGGACAGGCGAACTGTCACGCCCGGGTGTTCGGCGTGGAATCGGCGGACCGTCTCGATGATGTCGAGGCTCCGGGGCACGAACACGGTGGCGACACGGACAGTCCCGCGGAGCAGCCCTTCGGTCTCCGCGACGGCGTCCCGGGCTCGGTCGGCTTGCTCGAGCACAGCTCGCGCCGGCTCGACGAAGGCGGAGCCGGCGTCGGTCAGCTCGGTGCCGCGGTGCCCGCGGACGAAAAGACCCGTTCCCAGCTCGCGTTCCAGGGCCAGCAGGGATGCCGAGAGGCTCGACTGGACCATGAACAGGCGCGCCGCAGCGGCGGTGAACGAGCCCCCCTCGACGACAGCGAGGAAGTGCACGAGTTGTCTCAGCTCCACGAACAGATGCAACGATCGGCGTAACCAAACAGCACCACAGAGTGATACTGATCGCTCGCTGGCGCCCATCGAAGAACCCGATGGGCGACTCGTCGTCCGCTCGACCGGGGCCGCAGATGCCCCGGCCGACGCACTCTTCCGGCAGGAGCGATCGCGCAGGAGGCCGCGTAGGTGCAGCCACGATCGGCTGAGCCTGCGTTGCGCTGAGCGCTCCTCGCGGAGGCGGCGTCAGATGCTGCCCGGCTCACGACCCGGGGGCTGTGTTCGGGACGTCGACGCGGAACTCCATGGGGCCCGGCGTGGATCTGGCTGATCTGCACGCGTCTAGGAACCCCACGTCGTCGCAGTGAAGAGCACGACGCGGCTCGCGGGAGGGCCGGTGCTCGGCAGAAGGTTGTCCCGGGCCGGCGTCGAGGCCGCCGATTCGCGGGTGGTCGACCCCCGGCCGGTGTCCTCCCGACTCCCGAGCTCGGGGGCTGGAGCTGCGTCGCCCGCGAGGTCTCCGGCGGCCGAGTCGACGGCTTGGACCTCGGGCGTCGGCGACACCTGCGCGACGTTCGCCTCGGAGGCCTCGGAGGCCTCGGAGGCCTCGGAGGCCTGGGAGGCTCCGGGCTTCGCGGGCCCGCCGGCCTCCCCGGCATCCTCGGGTAGCTCGTCCGCGACGACTCCGGCGGTCTCGCCACTGTCGTCGACGCCGCCCGCGCCCCTCGCCGGACGCCAGTGGATCCATGCCCCGATGAGTGCCGTCAGGGTCAGCAGGACGGCGACGAACAGGACCGTGGACCGGAGTGCCGCGCCGTTCACGTGGGGCGGTGCCCAGCCGGAGTCGGTGCCGCCCCGGGCTCCGCCTCGGGTGACACCTGCTTCGAGCTGCTCCGACAGGTCCGGCGGATCGATGAAACCCAGGTGAGGAGCGGGGACGACGGGTTCCCTGTCCGGGAGCTCCGGAACGTGGACTCTCCACGCCGGTGCCGGGATGCTGAGGTCGCGCTCCGACGGCCCGGTGGACGGCGATGTCGCTTCGGGCCAGGTCTGGTCGAGCGGGGGCGCTTCGACGTCGTGATTGCTGCCGATCATGACGATGAAGGCGATGGCGGCGGCCCCGTTGATGGCCCGCGTCGCCCGCCTGAGCCAGGGCATCGACGCTCGCGCCCAGCGGCGACAGGCGAGTCGGCCGCGCTGCCACGTGCCCCGCGCGCGCTCTCGGAGGTGGCTCGTCACGTGGGGGACTCCTCGCTCGTCGAAAGCCCGTGGCGGGCGGATCTGCGGGTGTCGCACGGTTGAGTCATTTCCGAGCAACCCGGCTCTACGGATGGGTCGGTGCGCGCCGGTGGTCAGGGCAGGTGCACTGACGTGAATAACGGCCTCAAGTCGTGCCGGCTTCATCACGACTAATCGATGGAGCCCAGCGACGCAGTCAATGGCCGGTCGCCTGACTGCTCGGACCACGGCGCCGCGGCGCCGTGGTCCGGCACGGTGAACGGCTTCCTGTCGCGGCCAGCTACGGAAGGCACGTGCCACCGGACGGCTGCTAGACCTCGCCTCCGCTACGCCGTTGACCTGGCCATCCCTGCGTCGGCACGGCGACGTCGTCGAGGCCGTGCACACCGTTGCGAGACCGGTCCGCGCCCGCGAACCCACGGATCAACCGACCGATCCAGAGTGCGAGGGGCAGTGACAGCAGGATCCAGGTCAGGAGCAGCCACATCCACCACGTCATCGGTTTCGCACCATGGCTTCACGCAAGCCGACTTCGTTACTTAGTGCAACTTCGAAACTCCGGAGCGTGAGAAAGCTCGCATGATCTCGGCGGGCGCCAGGTCCGCATGCCCGTGACAGCCCCCGACCCTCCGAACCCGGAGCGGCGCGAGACTCGGTGCGAACTCGGAGCCGCGTCGCCCGGGGACTGATCGTCGACCGTGCGTGCGCTACGGACGCCGCGTCGGACGCGACCGGCTGCCGAGTTCTTCGGGGCGGTGGTGGGTGTGCCCGTGGGGCCGTCTAGGGTCCCCCTGACCACCGCGGGAGCCCGGCGTACCGGGCTGAGAAGACGGCTGAAACGGCTGCTGACCGCCACAACCTGATCCGGTTCATACCGGCGTAGGGAGGGGATCCCATGACAG